>JBJMWE010000335.1:0-7836 GCA_045810285.1 Vitreoscilla sp.
ACGAGGCCAGCAGCGCGTCGGACGCCGCGGCCGCCCGGCCGACGGGCGGCGCCGTGGGAATGGCCAACGGCGAGAGGCTGCCGTCCGGCCCCACCAGCGTGACCTGGCTGACGTCGACGATCGCCAGCGCGGGATCCGTCGCGAGCGCCAGCGCGCCGGCGAGCGCGGCCGCCAGCGCCGCGAGGCCGCGGCGCGGCAGGCGGAAGGCAAAAGTCGGGCGAGCGGGGGTGTCGGACATGCTTGTTGTTCTGGTCGTCAGCGTTAGCAACGCGGGGCCGAGCTCGGCCGTTGACCGCACCTGCCCGTGCCGTCGTCGACCGCCCGCCGTTTCACGCCGCCCGGCCCGGGCGCGGCGCCCGGGGTGGAGTCCACTCGACAGCAACAGTTCCACCGGCCCGCAAGCTTTGCGTTCGCTCACGTGAAGCTGTGTGAAGCGCCCGCAGCGCGCGTCCCCCCTTCGGCACGGCTGGTGCCGCGCTGGCGGTCGCAGGCGCGGGCGGCGGGGCTGCGCTCGGGGACGGACGGCGGATCGTCGTCGTTTGGGGGCGAATGGGGCGAACGGGGCGAATGGCGGGTTACGCCTGCGGCTAACCCGCCCTACCAGGGCACGGTCTGCCTCGGGGTGCGCTCATCCGCCCGACCGAGACCCGCAACGTCGCCCGCCGCGACTCGATCGGAGAACCCCCGGTGCGGATTCACCCCATCGCGAGCGAGCCGCACACCTCGTCGAGCACCGCCGCCTCTTCCGGCGGCAGCTTGCCGGCGGCCAGCAGCGTGGCGCGCTGCACGCCGCGCAGGCGGAAGTACAGCTCGTCCTCCAGCGCCTCGACCTCGGCCGCGTCGATCGCGCCCAGTGCCCCGACGCTCCACAGGCCGCTCTCGTTCCAGCCGTGGCGCAGGCGCGCGATCAGGAAATGCGACAGCTCCAGCGCCTTCTTCATCGCGAGCAGGCTGGAACGGCCCGCCACGGCGGCGACGTTGGCCTCCGCGGCGTTGAGCACCTGGTCGAGCGCTTCCAGCCGCGCCTTGACGTCGGCCGGCTCCATCACCGAGCGCTGCGGCGCCTGCGCGCTGGCGGCCTGCGTGACGCGGCCCATCCACTGCAGGTCGAACTCGCCCGGCACGGCGCGCAGCGCGACGCTGGCGCGCAGCAGCGTGTCATACGGACTGCGCACGGCGCTGAGCGTGGCCTCGGTCACGGCCAGCAGTCGCCCCAGCGGCGAGAAGCGGTCGGCCTCGAGGGCGTGGGGGTAGCCCGAGCCGTCCAGGCGCTCGTGGTGCTCGGCGACGGCGCGCGCGAGCGAGGGCGGGTAGTTGGTGAGCTGCGAGATCAGCAGCGAGCCGACGTGCGGGTGCACCACCAGCTGCTGGTAGCTGACGAAGTCGAGCGCGCGGTCGGCGTCGGCTTCGCCGTGCGCCGACGCGATGTACATCTCGCCGAGGTCGTGCAGCAGGCCGCACAGCATCGCGAGCCGGATCGAGGCGACGTCGCCGCCGCTGGCTGCCATCAGCGCGCCGTTGAGCGCCATGGCGGCGATCGCGTGGTCGTAGGCCAGGGGGCGCGACGTCTCGGCGGCCGTCAGCAGCAACTGCACGACCGGGTGCAGCGGCAGGTAGGCCGCCTCGCGCGCCAGGCGCGCGCCGTGCGGGCGGATCACCGGGGCGAGCGGCGATTCGCCCTGCAGCAGCTCGTTGAGCGATTCCAGCAGCGTGATCGACGTGACACCGTCCTGCGCCACCAGGCAGCTCTCGAGCGGCTGGCGCAGTTGGCGGTCCAGCAGCTTGCGCTGCAGCGCGGCCGACACCGGCTGGTTGCTGGCCCACAGCTTGATGCCGGAGATGTCGAAGATGTCGGTCGCCGCGATGATGCGCTTGGTCTCGCTGGCTTCCAGGATGGCCGCCAGGGCGTGCGGGTTGGCGCGGCCGAAGGCGGCGTCGTTCTTGGACAGGGTCGACATGGCGGCGGACAGCGGAGTTTCGTGCCTTCTTCATCGGCCCGCGGCGCCTTGGGTGAAGAGGGCTGGACGAGTGATTACCCTTTGTTTCAAGCTTGGATGGGCCCGGCGGCGGACACGGGCCGGCCTTGCGCCGCTCGGAGGACGCTGCACGCTGCACGCTGCACGCTGCACGCTGCACGCTGCACGCCGCACGCCGCACGCCGGAAGCCGGAAACCGGAAACCGGAAGCCCGTCATCCTGCGCGAAGTCGCAGGATCCACGCGTGCATGCCATGCCTCGCGCCCAGCGCAAAGGTGGATCCTGCGACTTCGCGCAGGATGACAGCGATCACCCAGCCGTTCAGGACGCGCCGAGCGCCCCCGCCAGCCTCGGCATCACCACCAGCGCATTGGCCCGCGTCGTCGCCGCCAGCTCGTCGAGCGACATGCCGCGCAGCGGCGCGAGGCTCGCGGCGATGCGCGCCACCTCGGCCGGCTCGTTGCGCGCCTGCGGCAGCGGCGGCACCTGCGCCTCCCGCTCCGCCATCGTGCGATAGAGCCAGGTCGGCGGGATGTCGGGCGAATCGGTCTCCAGCACGATGGCCGAGGCCGGCACCGTGGTGGCGACATGGCGGATCTGGCGCGCGCTGTCGAAGGTGACGGCGCCACCGAAGCCCAGCCGGAAGCCGCGCTCGACGAAGTGGCCGGCCTGCTGGTCGCTGCCGTTGAACGCATGGGCGATGCCGCCGGGCACCTCGATGCGGCGCAGGCCGGCCAGCACGGCGTCGGCCGAGCGCCGCACGTGCACCAGCACCGGCAGGCCGGCGCGCCGCGCGATCTTCAGCTGCTCGCGGTAGAAGTGTTCCTGGCGCGGCCGGATCGCGATGAGCCCCGGCACGAACAGGTCGACGCCGATCTCGCCGACCGCCACCAGGCGCGGATCGTCCTTGTGGGCCTGCAGCGCGGCTTCCAGCTTGTCCAGGTCGTCGTCGGACGCGCCGGGCACGCACAGCGGATGGATGCCCAGCGCATAGGCCAGGCCGTATTCATGGGCGAGCGAGCGCACGGTGTCGAAATTGAAGACGCCGACCGCCGGGATCACCTGCATCGTGACGCCGGCCGCCTGCGCGCGCCGCACCACGTCGGCGCGGTCGGCCTGGAATTCGCGGGCGTCGAGGTGGCAGTGGGTGTCGATCCACTGCGGCGAGGCGGGTTCCGAGCTCATCACGTCCCCGGGCAAGCGACGCGCCGCTAGGCGAACTGCTCGGGCCGGGGCGGTACCAGCACGCCGCGCTCGAGCCGCAGCTGGCGCTGGCAACGCGACGCGATGCTGGCGTCGTGCGTCACCAGCACGAAGGCCGTGCCGCGCTCGCGCGCGAGATCCAGCATCAGCGCGAACACCGTGTTGGCGGTGTCCTTGTCCAGGTTGCCGGTGGGCTCGTCCGCGAGCACGCACGCGGGGCGCGTGACGAGCGCGCGTGCGATGGCGACGCGCTGGCGCTCGCCGCCGGAGAGCTCGCCCGGGCGATGCTGGGCGCGCGGCCCCAGGCCCACCGCCTCGAGCATGGCCCTGGCCTGCGCGTGCGCCTGCGCCACCTTCGCGCGCCGGATCAGCAGCGGCATCGCCACGTTGTCCAGCGCCGAGAATTCGGGCAGCAGGTGGTGGAACTGGTAGACGAAGCCGAGATGCTCGTTGCGAAAGAGGCCCTGCTGCGCCAGGCTCATCTGGTTGATGTCCTTGCCCATCAGGGTGACGCGGCCGGCGGTCGGCGCGTCCAGCCCGCCCAGCAGGTGCAGCAGCGTGCTCTTGCCGGAACCCGAGGCGCCGACGATGGCCAGCGTCTCGCCGGCATGCACGCGCAGGTCGACGTCGTGCAGCACCTGCACGTCGAGGCCGCCTTCGGAGAAGCGGCGGCCCAGGCCGGCGGCGTCCAGGACGACGGGCGCCGCCGTCATGTCGTGCTCACTCATAGCGCAGGGCCTCCGCGGGGCGCACCCGGCTGGCGCGCCAGCTCGGGTAGACGGTGGCGATGAACGCGAACAGCAGCGACCAGAAGGAGATCTGGGCCACTTCCGACAGGTGCGGGTCGCTGGGCATCCGGTCGATCAGGTAGACGCTGGCCGGCAGGAAGCTGGTGTGCAGCAGGTGTTCGATGAAGGGCACGATGACGGGGATGTTGTAGGCCACCAGCAGGCCGAACGCGACGCCCCCGAGCGTGCCGGCGATGCCCGAGGCCGCGCCCTGCACCATGAAGATCAGCATGATCGAGCGCGGGCTGGAACCCAGCGTGCGCAGGATGGCGATGTCGGCCTGCTTGTCCGTGACCGTCATCACCAGCGTGGAGACGAGGTTGAACGCGGCCACGGCGACGATCAGCGTCAGGATGATGAACATCATGGTCTTCTCGATCTGCACCGCGTCGTACCAGGCGGCGTTGGTGCGCGTCCAGTCCTGCACCCGCACGTGGCCGCCCAGCCCGACGGCCAGGCGGTCGGCCGCGCCGCGCGCCTCGTGCACGTCGGCCAGGCGCAGCTGCACGCCGGTCGGGCCGCCGGTGCGGTACAGCCGGGCGGTGTCGTCGAGCGCGGCCAGCGCCAGGGCGCTGTCGTATTCGTAGTGGCCCACCGAGAAGGTGCCGACCACGTTGAACGACTTCAGGCGCGGCAGCGCGCCGGCCGGCGTCACCTGGGCGCCCGGGGCGATCACCGTCACCTGGTCGCCGACGGCCACGCCCAGCGAGCGGGCGAGCTCCGCGCCCAGCACGATGTTCCAGCTGCCGGGCGTGAGCTTGCCCAGGATGCCTTCGTGCTGAAGCTCGCTGGCCAGCTCGGTGAGGTTGGCCTCGTCGCCCGGCTCGATGCCGCGCACGACGGCGCCGCGCATGCCGTCGCCATGGGCCAGCAGCGACTGCGTCTCGGTGTACGGCGCCGCGGCGCGGATATCCGGCTCCAGCGCGCGGGCCCGGGTGGCCAGCGCCTGCCAGTCGACCAGCGCGTCGCCGCCCTCGTCGGTCAGCTGCACGTGCGCGATGGCCTTGAGCATGTGATCGGTCACCTCCTTCTGGAAGCCGTTCATCACCGACAGCACGATGATCAACGCCGCGACACCCAGCGCGATGCCCAGCATCGACACGAGGGAGATGAATGAAATGAAGGCGTTGCGCCGCCCCGCACGGCCGGCGCGGGTGTAGCGCCAGCCAATCGACCACTCGAATGGCACCGGTTTTCCTCGCCCGCGTGGAGGTACGCCGGCATGCCGGGGCATTCTAGGCGGGGTGCCGACGCGCCCGGTCGAGCTCGCACGTCGGACAACACCGCTTTTGGGTACCCGCGGCCTCGCGGATCGGGCCGGCTGGCCCTAACATGGGCGCCGAATCACCGGGCGCGCGAGGTGCGCCAGAGAGAATCCATCGAATGAAAGCTCCGGACTTCGCAGGCGCCTCCCGGGAGGTGCTCTCGTTCCTGCACCAGCGCATCGGCATGGACCTGTGGATGGTCAGCCGGGCCGACAACGAGGACTGGGTCGTGCTCGCGGCCGAGGACCACGGCTATGACGTCAAGCAAGGCGACGTCTTCCGCTGGGCCGACACGTTCTGCTCGCGCATGGTGCGCGACGAGGGCCCGCGCGTGGCCCCGCGCGTCGAGGACGTGGCCGCCTACGCCACCCTGCCCTTCGCCCGGCAGCTGCCCATCGGCGCCTACGTGGGCGTGCCGCTGTGCGACGCCGAGGGCCACCTGTTCGGCACGCTGTGCGGCCTGAACCCGAGGCCGATGCCGTCCAGCCTGGTCCAGGAGCAGCCGATGGTGGAGGTGCTGGGCGACATGCTCAGCGGCCTGCTCAGCGCCGAACTCCACACCAACGTGCTCGCCCGCGAGGCCGAGGCCGCGCGCTCGGAGGCGCTCACCGACCCGCTCACCGGCCTGGCCAACCGCCGCGGCTGGGAGGTGGCGCTGGCCGCCGAGGAGGAGCGCTGCCGCCGCTACGGCGCCACCGCCTGCGTCGTCGCCATCGAGCTGGACGGCATGAAGGGCCCGGCGCCGCGCGAGGTCTGCGAGCAGGTGCTCGTGCGCGCCGCCCAGGCCCTGCGCCAGACGGTGCGCAAGCCCGACACCCTCGCCCATCTCGACACGGATCGCTTCATGGTGCTGGGCGTCGAGTGCACCACCGCCGAGGCCATGGCGCTGCTGCGCCGGCTCGAGCAGAGCGTGCAGACGGCGGAGCTGTCGGCGGCGCTCGGCATGGCCATGCGCAATCGCACCAGCGGCCTGGCCGACACCTTCGACCGCGCGGTCGACGCGATGGTCGAACACCGGGACGCGCGCGCCCGCGCCTGAGCGTCCCGCCCGCGCCCGCGCCGGTGCCCGACACGACACGGGATAATCGCGGGATGCATCTCGTGATCCCCTTTGCCTCGGCGTTGTCCGATGCCGCCGTGCAGGCGCTCGGCACGCTGGGCCTGCCGAACCTGGAGCGCCTGCTGGCGCGCTGGTCGCCGGTGGCGGACGCGAGCGCCGACGCCCTGCCCGATGCCGACGAATACGCGCTGTCGCTGCCGCACGAGCGCCTGCTCGCCCGCCTGCGCGGGTGGCCCGTGCAGGACGGCCTGCTGCCGTTCGCCGCCGAATCCGCCCGTCGCGACGGCTTCGCGCCCGAGCCGGGCAGCGGCTGGGGCGTGATCACGCCGGCGCACTGGCATGTCGGGCACGACCAGGTCAACCTCGTCGACCCGGCGCTGCTGGAACTCGACGAGCCCGAGGCCCGCACCCTCCACGACACGCTGGCGCCGCTGTTCACCGAGCTGGGCTGGCGCTGGCACTGGGCGGGGCCGACGCGCTGGTATGTCAGCCATGCGTCGCTGGCCACGCTGCCCACCGCGTCGATCGACCGCGTGATCGGCCGCAATGTCGACCTCTGGCTCAACGACCACCCCGGCGTGATGCTGGTGCGGCGCCTGCAGAGCGAGGTGCAGATGCTGCTGTACGTGCATCCGCTCAACGACGCCCGCGAGGAACGCGGCGCGATGAGCGTGAATTCGTTCTGGCTGGCCGGCACCGGTCCGGCGCAGCCTGCCGACAAGGTGCTGCCGGCCGACGTCGTCGTCGACGACCGCCTGCGCGCGCCGCTGCTGGGCGACGACTGGAGCGCGTGGGCCGAGGCCTGGCATGCGCTCGACGCCGGCCCGCTGCGCGCGCTCGCTGAATCGGACGATGCGCAGGCGCGCCTGAGCCTGGCCGGCGAGCGCCACGTGCGCAGCTGGCAGCCGGCGCCGCGTCCGTGGTGGAAGCGGCTGCTCGGGGGCGGTGGCGCGTCCGCGCAGTCGACGCTGGAGGCGCTGTGAGCACGCACGGCCGCCCGAAGGGCGAACAGCCCCCGCCCGGCGGGGAGGCGCGCAGCGCCAGGGGTGCTCCTATGAACACGCACGGCCGCCCGAAGGGCGAACAGCCCCCGCCCGGCGGGGAGGCGCGCAGCGCCAGGGGTGCTCCTGTGAACACGCACGGCCGCCCGAAGGGCGAACAGCCCCCCCGCCTGGCGGGGAGGCGCGCAGCGCCAGGGGTGCGCCAATGACCACGCCACCGCGCCTCCATGCGCGCGACGTCCCGCCGCGCACCGCCTTCGCCCTGGAGCAGGCCGGCGTGCATCCGCTGCTCGCGCGCCTGTTCGCCGCGCGCGGCGTGCGCAGCGCCGCCGAGCTGGACGACGCGATGGGCCAGCTGCTGGCGCCCGCCACGCTGCGCGGCAACGCCGAGGCCGCGCGGCTGCTGGCCGACGCCATCGACGGCGACCAGCGCATCGTCGTCGTCGCCGACTACGACTGCGACGGCGCCACCGCCTGCGCGGTCGCCCTGCGCGGCCTGCAGATGCTGGGCGCGAGCAGCGCCCGGCTGGCCTACGTCGTGCC
>JBJMWE010000336.1:0-2885 GCA_045810285.1 Vitreoscilla sp.
AGGCCTTCACGGCCGGGCGCAGCGCCGACACGCCCGACGAGATCTGGCTTGTCGAGCACGAGCCGGTCTTCACGCAAGGCCTGGCCGGCAAGGCCGAGCATGTGCTGGACGCGGGCGACATCCCCATCGTCCAGACCAACCGCGGCGGCCAGGTCACCTTCCACGGCCCGGGCCAGGTGGTGGCCTACCCGCTGGTCGACCTGCGCCGGCTGGGCATCTACGTCAAGGAATACGTGTTCCGGCTCGAGGAGGCGGTGCTGCGCACGCTGGCCGACCTCGACGTCACCGGCCACCGCGTCCCGGGCGCGCCGGGCATCTACGTGCGGCTGGCCGACCCGTTCGGCCACGCCGCGCTGGTCCACGACCGGCCCGTCTCCGATCCGTTCCGTGGCCTGGGAAAGATCGCGGCGCTCGGCGTAAAAGTGAGTAATCACTGCACGTATCACGGTGTCGCCCTGAATGTCGCGATGGATCTGCAACCCTTCGGTCGAATCAACCCGTGCGGTTATGCCGGGCTGGAAACGGTCGATCTCGCTACACTGGGCATCGTTGCCGAGCCGGCAATGGTGGCCGACGTGCTGGGCCGCCGCCTCCGCGCGCAATTCACGCGCTGAGTCGTCCACGACGCTGGAAAGGCGCCGCCGCAGCCCCAACTCCGGGTGTCGAGCCTGTCGCTCGCGCTCCAACACGACGCCCCGCCGGGTCGCCGCCGCACTGCAATGTCCTCCGAAGCCAACACCCCCGCCCTCGCGACGCCCGCCTACGATCCCAGCGCCAAGCAGAAGGCCCAGGCCAAGACCTCGCGCATCCCGATCAAGATCGTCCCGGCCGAGCAACTGAAGAAGCCGGACTGGATCCGCGTGCGCGCTGCCACGCCCAGCAGCCGCTTCTACGAGATCAAGCAGATCCTGCGCGAGCACAAGCTGCACACGGTGTGCGAGGAGGCGTCCTGCCCCAACATCGGCGAGTGCTTCGGCAAGGGCACGGCCACGTTCATGATCATGGGCGACAAGTGCACGCGACGCTGCCCGTTCTGCGACGTCGGCCACGGCCGCCCCGATCCGCTGGATCCCGAGGAGCCGCTCAACCTCGCCCGCACGATCGCCGCGCTCAAGCTCAAGTACGTCGTCATCACCAGCGTCGACCGCGACGACCTGCGCGACGGCGGCGCCGGCCACTTCGTCGAGTGCATCCGCCAGATCCGCGAACTTTCGCCCGAGACGCGCATCGAGGTGCTGGTGCCCGATTTCCGCGGCCGCGACGACCGCGCCCTGGAAATCCTGAAGGCCGCCCCGCCCGACGTGATGAACCACAACCTCGAGACCGCGCCGCGCCTGTACAAGCAGGCCCGGCCCGGCAGCGACTACCAGTTCAGCCTGAACCTGCTCAAGAAGTTCAAGGCGATGCACCCCGACGTACCCACCAAGAGCGGCATCATGGTGGGCCTGGGCGAGACGGACGAAGAGATCCTGCAGGTCATGGCCGACATGCGCGCCCACGACATCGACATGATCACGATCGGCCAGTACCTCGCCCCGTCCGGCCACCACCTGCCGGTGGCGCGCTACGTGCACCCGGACACCTTCGGCATGTTCGAGCAGAAGGCCGTCGAGATGGGCTTCAGCCACGCCGCGGTCGGCGCGATGGTGCGTTCGAGCTACCACGCCGACAAGCAGGCGGAGCACGCTGGCGTCGACCTCGGCTGAATCCGCCGGCGCCGCAGGCGGCGTCGCCGCTTCGCCTGTTCGGCTGGTCAAGCCGCGGGCGCGAGCCGCCGGCGCAGGAACGCCAGGATCTCGTCGCGCGCCGTGAGCGTGGGCTGGCCCGCCTCGTCGACGAGGTGCACGGTGACGACGCTGTGCGGCCCCTGGACCACGTGTTCGAAGAAGGGTGGCAGCTCGCGCAGGTTGGCGGCCGCATCGGGCAGCACGCGCGCCTCGAAGCGATCGCCGAGCGCCGCCGCGTAAGCCGCGAAGCGCTGTGCCGTGCAGTAGCGGTCGCCGTCGAAGCGCAAGCCGCGCACCGTGAGGTCGTCGCGCTCCAGGCGCAGGCGCACGGCCGCGAGTTCGTCGGGCGGGCTGTCGACCGCCGCCGGGTCGTCCAGCGGCAGCGACGGCTGGCACAGCACCGGCGCCAGCACGGCCGGCTCCAGCATCATCGACAGCGCGAAGTTGCCGGTGAAGCACATCCCGATCGCGCCGACGCCCGGCCCGCCGCATTCGGCGTGCGCGAGGCGTGCCAGGCCGCGCAGCCACGTCGCGATCGGCCGGGTCCGGCCGTCGGCGAGCGCGCGGAATTCCGCGGCGACGCAGGCGCGCCGGAACGTCGCCACCGCCTCCTCGACGCCGGGCACCGCGCCATCGCGTCCGAACAGCGACGGCATCCACGCCGTGAAGCCGGCGTCGCGCACCCAGCGCGCGAAGCGGGCCACGTGCGGGCTGATGCCGGGCATCTCGGGCATCACGATCACGGCGGGGCCGCTGCCGGCGACCTGGAGCGTGCGGGCGAGGCCGTCGATGTCGACGAGGCGCGGCGTGAAGTCGTCCAGCGGATCGGGCGTGGTCAACGGGCGGCTGGTCGCGGGCATGCAGGGCTCCTCCTTGTGCAGGTCACCATTGCACGTCACACTCGGCTCGGACGCGAGTGTCCGATCAGGCACCTTTCGAGCGAAACAGGCCATGCACGACTTCACCATCCTGGCGCTGCCTGGCGCCTATGCGAGCAGCGTCGCGGTGACGCTGGACATCCTCGACGGCGCTGCCCGCCTCGCGCCGCGCGCGCAGGCGCCGCGGCCCACGTGGCGCGTGGCGACGCCGGACGGCCCGGGCGTGGCGCTCAGTGGCGGCCTGCGCCTGGAGGCGGCGGCGATGCCCGCCCGCGCGCGC
>JBJMWE010000337.1:0-3858 GCA_045810285.1 Vitreoscilla sp.
CGGCGGCCGCACCGGCAGCGCTCGCGTGCGCGTCCGCGCTCGCCAGCCCGGCCGCGGCCGGCAGGGGCGCGACGGAGCGCGGCAGCGCCCGGCCACCGGGCCGGCGCGGCGCCTTGCCTGGGAATGTCTCGAGTCGGCTCATGGGCGGCACTCCAGCAACGCGCGTGCCTCGGCGTCGGGGCCGCGCCGGGGCAGTCTGGCAGGCCGGCCGGTCAGCGTCCCGTGTCGGGCAGCTCGATCTTGACCTCGAGCACTTCCAGGTCGTCCTGGCGCTCGAGGTGGACCTTGATGTCCTCGGGATTCACCGACACGTACTTCGAGATCACCGCGATCAGCTCGCGCTGCAGCGCCGGCAGATAGTCCGCCTTCGAGCGGCCGCCGCGTTCGTGCGCGAGGATGATCTGCAGGCGTTCCTTGGCGACCGTGGCCGTCTTCTTCTTTTCGCCGAGCAGGAAGGAGAACAGGGACATTACTGCTTGCCTCCGAAGATCCGCTTGAAGAAGCCGGGCTTGACGTGGTCGACGAAGCGCATGGGCCTGTCCTCGCCGAGGAAGCGCGCCACGAGGTCCTGGTAGGCCTCGGACACGTCCGATTCCTTGAGGTGGATGGCCGGCGTGCCCTGGTTGGACGCCTGCAGCACGCTCTCCGACTCGGGGATCACGCCCATCAACGGGATGCGCAGGATCTCCTGGATGTCGGACACCGACAGCATCTGGCCGTCCTCGACGCGCGCCGGGTTGTAGCGGGTGATGACCAGGTGCTCCCTGATCGGCTCCGAGCCTTCGATCGCGCGCTTCGTCTTGCTGCCCAGCATGCCGATGATGCGGTCGGAGTCGCGCACCGAGGACACCTCGGGATTGGTCACCACCAGCGCCTCGTCGGCGAAGTGCATCGCCAGCAGCGCGCCCGTCTCGATGCCGGCCGGCGAGTCGCACACGATGTACTCGAAGCCCATCTCCGCCAGCTCCTTGAGCACGCGCTCGACGCCGTCCTTGGTGAGCGCCTCCTTGTCGCGCGTCTGCGAGGCCGGCAGCACGAACAGGTTCTCGCACTGCTTGTCCTTGATCAGCGTCTGGTGCAGGTTGGCCTCGTTGTTGATCACGTTGATCAGGTCGTACACCACGCGGCGCTCGCAGCCCATGATCAGGTCGAGGTTGCGCAGCCCGACGTCGAAGTCGATGACCGCGGTCTTGTGCCCGCGCAGCGCGAGGCCCGACGAGAAGCTCGCGCTGGTGGTGGTCTTGCCGACCCCGCCCTTGCCGGAGGTGACGACGACGATTTTTGCCATGGAAGTAAGGTCCTTAGAGCTTGAGAGGAGTCATCACGAGGACGCCGTCGACGAGCCGCACCTGGGCGGGCTTGCCGGCGACCTCCTTGGGCAGCGGCGTCTCCATCGTGCGGTAGACGCCGGCGATGGCGATCAGTTCGGGTTCGAGGCAGGTGGTGAAGATGCGCGCCTCGGTGTTGCCGCGCGAGCCGGCGATGGCCTTGCCGCGCAGCGGGCCGTAGACATGCACGTGGCCGTCGGCCAGCACCTCGGCGCCGGCGTTGACGGCCGCGTGCACCACGAGGTCGCCGCCCTTGGCATAGGCCTGCTGGCCGGAGCGCAGCGGCTTGTCCACCACCAGCGTCGGCACCATCACGGGCACCTCGCGCACGACCTCGCGGATCACCTCGCGCTCGACCTCGACCGTGCGCGGCCTGGACGGCGGGGCCGGCTCGGGCGCGGCGGGCAGGCCGGCCTCCAGCGCGTCGGCCATCTGCTGCGCGTTGCCCCCTGTCACCAATGCGGGGCGCATGCGGTGCGCACGCAACGCGGCCATGATGTCCGCGAACGCGACGGGGCCCGCCTCGTCGCGCAGCGGCGCGAGGTCGATGACGACCGGGTCGTCGTCGAAGAAGTTGGGGGTCTCGCCCAGCTTCTGCTGCAGTTCCTCGACGAGGCGGGCCACGTCGGCCTGGTGCAGCACCACGGTGACCAGCGGGAGGCTGGTGTCCTTCAGTTCGAACGCAAGCGGAGTCACTGTCGAGTCGGCGGGGTGGGGACGCCGGAACGCGCAAAAGCGGCGGAGTTTACCGGGTCGGCATGGCGAGCCTGTAACGATCGGGGTCGTCCGGACTGGGCCATGATGCGGGCCCATGAAGAAAGTGCCCCCTGCCCCACCACGCGACGCCGGGCCCGAGCGCTGGCGCATCGATGCCGGCGACGCCGACGTCGCCACGCTCGTGATCCCGGCCGATTCGTTCCGCGTGCGCCGCTTCGAGATCGATTGCCGCCTCGTCGTCATGCGCCTGGCCGACGGGGCGACGCACGGCATGCGCGTCGACGTCGACGGCGCCCTCGAATGGACGCGCAAGGCGCCCACCGAGAACCCGGGCCAGGCCGATTCGATGGACTACCACTTCCGGCGCGAACTGCCCGTCGGCCAGCCGCTGCGCATCGTCGTGAAGACGCAGGCCAAGCAGGCACGCCGCGTGGCGCTGGTGATCGAAGCCGAGGAAGGCTGACGGCCGGGCGCCACCGGGCGGCGGGTCCGTCCGGTCGCGCGCGGCGCGCACCGGGCCCGTCGAGTGCCGTATCCTGCGGCTATGGACGACGACAACACCAAGCCCAAGCCCTTCTCGATGATCCGCGAATTCCACCTCGCGGACTGGTTCACGCTCGCCAACGCGTTCTGCGGCGTCGGCGCGCTGTTCTCCGTGATGACGTTCCTGCAGACCGGCGATACGCGGCACATCTGGTTCGCGTGCGGCCTGATCCCGGCCGCGCTCGTGTTCGACGTGCTCGACGGCCGCATCGCGCGCTGGCGCCAGAAGAGCTCCGAGCTCGGCCGCGAGCTCGATTCGCTCGCCGACGTCATCTCGTTCGGCGTCGCCCCGGCGGCCATCGCCTACGGCTGCGGCATGCAGGGCCTGTGGGACCGCGTCGTGCTCGTGTTCTTCGTCGTGTGCGGCGTCTCGCGCCTGGCCCGCTACAACATCACCGCCGTCAAGCTGTCCGGCGGCGGCGACAAGGTGAAGTACTTCGAGGGCACGCCCATCCCGACGTCGCTGCTGCTGGTGATCGTGCTGTGGATCGCCGCGGTGCAAGGCAGCGTGGGCGAAGCCCTGTGGGGCGGCGTGCTGCACCTGGGCGGCTTCCGGCTGCATCCGCTGGTGCTGATGTTCGCGCTGTCGGGTTCGCTGATGATCTCGCGCATCCGAATCCCCAAGTTGTGAGCCCCACGTTCGCTGGCGCTCCCTGCCCCCGAGGGGCCGGCCGCGAACGGCCCGGCGGAGCCGGATCCGCCGCTCCCTCGAAATTCGATTGAACCGCTTGAGCGGCAGCGCCGGGGAAAAGCAGACCAGTTCCTGCGTGCGACGCGAGGTCGCGAATGACGTCGGGCCGCCGCGCAACGCCACTCAAATGTCATCCTGCGCGTAGTCGCAGGATCCACGCATCGCTGCCAGGTACCTCTGCGCGGCGCCACTCCTTGCCACCGTGCCCGAGATCGCCCATTCGGTCGAAAGACCATTTCAATTGTGCGCAATTCGATTGCGCGCTATATTTCGTTCCATGCCTCGCGCCAACCCCTCCTCCACCGCCGCCGCAGACGAGCGGGCCGATGCCTGGCTCGCACTCGACAAGCAGCTGTGCTTCGCGCTGTACTCGGCCTCGCTGGCAATGACCAAGGTCTACAAGCCGCTGCTGGCGCCGCTGGGGCTCACCTACCCCCAGTACCTGGTGATGCTGGCGCTGTGGGAGCACGACGGCCAGTCGGTGAGCACGCTCGGCGACAGGCTCGCGCTGGATTCCGGCACGCTCACGCCGCTGCTCAAGCGCCTGGAGGCGCAGGGCCGCATCAGCCGCGAGCGCGA
>JBJMWE010000338.1:0-8429 GCA_045810285.1 Vitreoscilla sp.
ACTGGGCGCAGGATGACGCCGTAACGCGGCCGCGCCGTGGCGGGGTTGGATCCTGCGACTGCGCGCAGGATGACGCCGTAACGAGGCAGCGCCGTGGCGGGGGTGGATCCTGCGACTGCGCGCAGGATGACGCCGTAACGAGGCAGCGCCGTGGCGGGGGTGGATCCTGCGACTGCGCGCAGGATGACGGCTCATGGGACGCGGCACCGGTGGATCCAGCGACTGCGCGCAGGATGACGCCTCGTGGGACGAGGCGCCGGTGGCGTCACGTGGGCTTGTCTACACCCTGTCGACCGCCGCCGCGGGGCTGGTGCACGAGGCCCCACACCATGCGGAACAGCGCCTCCTCGAAGCGGGGGTCGTCCAGCATCGTGCTCTCCTCGACCGCCGCCGAGCGCACGGCGCCGATCACCGCGCGGGTGAGCATGTAGAGCGTGGGCGCGTCGGGCACGGGCAGCTCGGGGTTGTCCAGCCGGGCGATGGCGGCGCGGATGCGCTCGGCGCCGTCGTCCATGGCCGCGACGATGGCGGCCGGCGCGTCCAGCTGCCAGCCCAGCCGCGCGAGCAGGCGCTGCGCCTTCTGGCCGCGGCCGAAGGCGTCGACGATGGTGCGGATGTAGAGCCGCAGCGCGTGCTCGGCGTCGTAGTCGCCGGCCACGCAGCGGTCCAGCATGACGTCGAGCTCGCGCAGAACGCGGTCGCGGTGGCGCCGCACCATCGCCACGACGATGGCTTCCTTGCTGGGGAAGTACTGGTACAGCGTGCCGATGGAGAATCCGGCGCGCTCGGCGATGCGGTTCGTGGTGAAGCCGGCCTCGCCCTCGCTCGCGAGAATGCGGATGGCCGCCTCGAACAGCGTCTCCACGGTGCGCAGCGCGCGCGTCTGCGAGGGCTTCTTGCGCAGCGGGTCGTCGACGGTGTCGCGGGGCGGGGCCATGGCGCGACTCTACCGGGCTTCCACCCGGGCGGAACTGAGCCCGCCCCGATCGAGCCCCGCCGTGCCCGGGGCAGCGCCCGGCAAACCAAAAGCGAGTAGACCCGTCCGGCAGCCGCGCTTACCCTGCATGACAGAGACAAGAATCAGGCCACCCCCACCATGAACGCACCTGTCGACCTCCCGTCCGAAGCCACGCGCCGCTTGCCCATCCGTCGCCTGCGGGTCGACCTGTCCCAGGGCTTTCCAAGGCTGTGGAACGGCGGCGAGGCGTTTCGCACGCACTACCTGAACGCGCTGTCGATGAGCTTCCCGATCGGCGAGCAGTTCTTCATCGATTCGGTGAGGAAGGGGGTGACGATGCTGCCGCCCGAGCAGCAGGCCGCCTGGGCCGACGAGGTGCGCGGCTTCATCGGCCAGGAGGCGACGCACCGCTTCCTGCATGGCCAGTTCAACGCCGAGCTCGATCGCCAGGGCCTGAAGAACTACTGGCAGGGCTGGGCCGCCTGGCGCATCAGGAACGGCGAGAACATGCACCCGGTCAACCACGTGGCCGTCACCGCCGCGTACGAGCACTTCACCGCGGTGATGGCCACCGGCGTGCTGACGCACCCGCACTGGCTGGAGGGCGCCACGCCCCAGCTCGCGCTGCTGTGGCACTGGCACGCGGTCGAGGAAAGCGAGCACAAGACGGTCGCCTTCGACCTGTACCGCGCGATGGGCGGCAGCGAGCGGCGGCGCCGGCTGTGGTTCGTCTACATCGCGGTGCAGTTCTTCTTCGAGTCCAGCCTGCAGACCTTCATCAACCTGTGGCGCGCGGGCCTGTGGTGGCAGCCGCGCACCTGGTGGCAGGCCGGGCGCTACCTGTTCGGACGGCGCGGGCTGTGGGCTGCCAGCTTCTTCCCGCTGCTGCGCTACCTCCGGCGCGGCTTCCACCCGAACGACCTCGCCGATGCCGACGAGATGGCGCAATGGCTGCAGGTGCAGCGCGAGGCGTATTCGATCGTCGCGGCCTGACGGCCACGAAATTGCCGGACGTCGAAGCGGGTTTGCGTGGACAGGCTCAGCGCGCCGCGCGCCGGCGGCGCCACAGCCAGCGCAGGCCCCAGCCCAGCGGCAGCAGCACCCCGGTCCACGGGATCGCATAGGCCACGAACGTGATCGCGCCGCCGGCGGCCTCGGCCAGGTGCGCGCCGAACTCCTGCAGCGCCTGCGAGATCGATCGCCACGGGTGCGATGCGCGCGCGCCGGTGCTGGCGATGGCCACGGTCAGCGTCTCGGTGTCGATGCGCTGCTGCAGGTGCGCGCGCTCGCCGGTGGCCGCTTCGAGCTGCGACTGCACCCGCGCCAGCTCCTCGTTGACGCTCATCAGCGCCTTGATGTCGTTGCCGCCCTTGGCTCGCAGCGCCAGCAGCGATTCGCGGTATTCGCGCGCCATCGCGATCTGGCGTTCGGTGTCGACGATGGGCGCGGCCAGGTCCACGGACTGCGCGCCTTCGCCCACCAGCCCGCCGTTGGCATGCAGCCTGGCCAGCAGGCGCGCGATGCCGGCCGGAGCGGCGCGCAGCGTCAGGTCGGCGCGCGCGTCGTCGCCGGTGTTCAGGCTCGACGCCATCACCACGCAGCCGCTGGCGGCGTCGGCCTCGCACGCGGCCTGCGTGGAGGTGAACAGCGGGGCGACCGCCTCGGGGGCCACTTCCATGTCGACGTGGCGCGTGGTGGCCAGCGTGGCGCGCCGATCCTTGCCCTCCGGCGCGGCGCGCTCCCTGGGCGCGGCGGCACTTGACTGCCCGACCGGCGCCTTGTTGCAGCCCGCGACCAGCAGCGCCGTGCAGACCAGGGCCGCGGTGCAACGCAGGGCGGCCCTCATCGCTGCCCCGGCCCCAGGCGCACGGAGCGCACCAGGTCGGCCTGCGAGCGCTCCAGGTCGAGCTGGGGCGACAGCAGGATCTCGGGGTAGGCCTCGCAGCGCGCCTGGAACGACTTCATGCCGCGCGAGATGAAGTCCTGGCGCAGGCCGGCGCGGTTGGCCTCGACCTTGGCCTTGAGCTGGTCGACCGTCAGGCCTTCCTTGCGCGCCGCCGGCGATTCGTCGCCCCAGTACTTCGCGATGACCAGGAACTGGCCCTCGACCTCGTCGACGAACGAGCCGTTGTCGACGTGCCAGACCTCGTAGGCGTGGCGGTTGGCCTCGGCGGTGGCGGGGAAGGTCTCGCTGCAGAGCTCCTCGATCCACTTGACGCTGCGCACGCGCACGATCAGTTCGGCGAAGTCGTGGAAGTAGTCGCCGGTGGCCAGGCCGCCGTTCGCGCGCGCCGCCGCGAACGCGCTGCGCGGCGGCAGCACGATGGTAGTGGGCCCGCTGGCGGCGGACGCGGGCTCGGGCGCGGCCGCGGGCGGGTGCAGCGGCGTGCCCCATTCGCGCAGCGGGGCGGAGGCAGGCGCGGTCTGGGCCGACGCGGGCGCGGCCCCACAGGCGGCGAGCAGGGCGGCGATCGGCAGGAGGCGCTTCATTTCGTGTAGTCGACGGTCTTGCAGGCTTCGTGGATGTCGCGGTCGCGCTCGGCGGCCGTGGCCTTGCCGCGCGTGGGCACCACGACATGGCCGCCCTCGAGGCAACGGGCGCGGACGGCGTGCGGGCCGCGCTTGACGATCTTGTAGCTGCCCGTGCGCGGCCTGGGCTGGTCGGGCGCGGCGGCCGGCCTGGCGGCGATGTCCGCCGCCCGCGCGGCCGGCGGCGCGACGGCGAGCAGGGCCGTGGCGCACAGCGCGGCGGCGAGCGGGAAGGCGGGGCGGGTCATGGCGGGTTCCTGTGTCCGGGATGAAGAGGCTGGCGGCGCGGCAAGCGGGGCGCCGGCCGTTCCCGGGCATGCGGGCGAACGGCGATTCTTCCACACGCGCGTGTCGCGTCGTCGTCCGGCGCCGGCGAGCAGGGCCGCGCGCGCTCAGGCAGAATCGATCGCCACGGGAGCCGCCGGCGTCGGCGCCCAAGGACAAGGCCTCCGCATGAAATCCCCGCTGCTGCTCGCCCTGGCGCTCGCCTCGATCGCCGCCGTCGCCGCGCCGGCCGACGCGCCTCCGCCGGTGCGCGCCGACCACCCGTTCCTGGGCGCCTGGCAGATCACCAAGCGCGACAACGACTGCGCCGAGATCTACCGCATCGACCGCAGCGGCCGCACGCTCATCACCAGCGCCGACGAAGTCGCGCAGTCCACGTTCACGATCAGCGACCAGCCGAGCGCGCGCGGCTACTTCAAGTGGGTGGACACGCTCGTCAAGGACAACGGCAAGAAGGACTGCTGGGGCCAGGTGACCAAGCCCGGCAAGACCACCACGCGCTACGTGATGATGAACCCGGCCGGGAACCGCTTCATCGTCTGCCTGGCCGAGGACGGCCGCCAATGCTTCGGGCCGTTCGTCAAGCTCGAGGGCGGGGAGATCTGACGATGGGGTGGGAAGATCCGTCGCCACGCGGGCGGGCGCGCACGAGCGCGGGCAACCCGGTGGCGCCGGGCTACGCGGACCCGGGCGTGCGGCTGTCGTTCGGGACCATCGTGGTGCGCGGGCTGGTCGCCCTGCTCGTCGGGTTCCTGATGTACGAGGGGGCGCACAAGGGCCTGGGCGGCTGGCTCGGGCCCGCGCACGCGATGGCGGTGCTGGCCTGCTCGCTGTCCCTGGCCGCCGCGACCGGCTGGCTGGTGCTGCGCACGCTGATGCGCACACCCGAGCACGTCGGGGGACGCGGCTGGTTCGGCCGCCGCCGCGGCTGGGACGACACGTCCGGCCTGAGCTTCGGCGAGGCCGACGCGATCGGCGAGGTCGTGGGCGCAGTCATCGACGCGGTCACCGATTAGTAAAGGCTCGCCTCGCCCGGCGGACGGGTCTTGAAGCGCTTGTGCACCCAGTAGTACTGCGACGGGTTGCGCCGCACCTCCGACGCGATCCATTCGTTCATGCGCGCGGCGTCGGCCACGGGGTCGTCGGTGGGGAAGTCCGTCCAGGGCTCGAGGAAGCGCACGCGGTAGCCCTGGCCGCCGGGCAGGATCTCGGCGACCACGGGCTGCACCTTCATCGACAGCGCCTTCGCCATCTTCGACGGCGCCATCAGCGTGGCCGCGGGCACGCCCATGAAGGGCACGAACGCTGCTTCCTGCGGGCCGAAATCCATGTCGGGCAGGTTGAAGAAGACGTAGCCGCGGCGGATCGCGCGGATCAGCGGCAAGGCCTTCTCGTGGCGCGAGAACACCTCGCCGTTGCCGTAGCGCAGGCGGCCCTTGCGGATCGCCTTGTCGAAGACGGCGATGCTCTGGCGCTGGTAGATCGAGCCGACCAGGCGTTTCTGGAACAGCTGCGACGCCGAGCCCGCCACGTCCAGCGCCACGAAATGCGGTACCAGCCACATCACGGCGCCTTCGGTACGCTCGGCGAAGCCGACGTCGCCCTCGACGTGGATCAGTCGCCGCAGGCGCTCGGGCGGCGCATGCCACAGCAGGCCGCGCTCGAGGATGCTGCGCGCGATCCACTGGAAGTTCTCGCGCGCGATGGCACGGCGTTCCGCCAGCGACTTGTCGGGCATCGTCAGCTCGAGGTTGCGCAGCGCGATCCGGCGGCGCGAGCCGGCCAGCACCCACAGGAGCTGGCCGAGGCCGCGGCCGATGGCCGCCTGCACGGCCAGCGGCAGCCAGCTGAGCAGCCACAGGAAGCCCAGCACGAGGCGAGCGACGACGTTCATTCGGATCCTTCGGTCACGGCTTGTCGGGCTCCACGGCTTCAGCCGCGCGCGGCGGCTTGTAGCGGTTGTACCCCCATAGGTATTGCGACGGGTCGGCCAGGATCTCGCGTTCCATCGTCTCGTTGACGATCGTGGCGGCCTCGAGCTGCGACGCCGCGTCGGTGCCCGCGGGCAGCGGCCGCACCAGCTCGCTGGCGTGGATCACGTAGCCGGCGCCACGCGGCAGGCGCTCGCAGCGCAGCACCAGGCAGTGCGCGCCCGTCTGCTGGGCCAGGCGCGCGGCCAGCGTCATCGTGTAGGCCGGCTGGCCGAAGAACGGCGCCCACAGGCCCTGGCCGTCGGGCGGCACCTGGTCGGGCAGCAGGCCCACCGTCTCGCGGCGCTTGAGTGCGCGCAGCATCTGGCGCACCCCGGCGAGGCTGGCCGGCGCGGTGGGCATCGTGGGACGCCGGCGCGCCTGTTCCTGGAATTCGCGCAGCGCGCGCTGGCGCGCCGGCCGGTACAGCACGGTCACGGGCTGCACGCCGCCCCAGCGCGCGGTGTAGGCCCGCGCGGCCACCTCGAAGCTGCCCATGTGCGGCGTCAGGATGACCAGCGGGCGACGTTCGGCGATGTAGCCTTCCAGCGCCTGCGCGCCGCGCCATTGCACCTGGCGCAGCAGGTCGTCGTTGGTCGCCGTCAGCCACAGCCACGGGGTCTCGGCCACCATGCGCCCGGCCTCCGCGATCGAGCGGCGGCGGTCGCGCGCGGACACGCCCGCCAGCCCGGCGTTTGCGCGGAGGCGGCGGCGGTACGTGGGCGAGCCCAGCCAGACGAGCCAGCCCAGCAGCCCGCCGACGGCATGCAGCAGGCCCAGGGGCCAGCGCGAGATCCAGCGAACGAGGAACATCCCGGTGCGTGTTGCGAAGTGGTCGGCGATTATCCCTGTCGACGCGGCGCGGTTGTCGCGCGGCCCCGACGGGCGTCCGGTTCCGCAGCAGGGATATCGGGCGGGCAGGCTACAGTTCGCGGATGCAATCGACCACTCCCGCCTCCCGCCGCCCGCGCCCGGCCGCCCGCGCGACTTTCGCCGCCGCCCTGCTGGCCCTCGCCGCCGCCGCGCCGGCGCACGCCGAGACCGGCGCCGGCACCGCGCTGAAGAACACGGCCATCGCCGGCACCATCGCCACCTGGACGGTCGCCGCGCTCAAGGGCGCGCCGTTCTTCAGCTGCCTGGACCACGGCACGCCCGGCAACGACGGCTGGGGCGGCCGCATTTCCGCTGCCAAGGACAGTGAGCTGTCGACCGAGTCCATCGGCGTCGAGCGCCACGAGTGCAAGCTGACCGAGGTCGGCCCGTTCTCGCTGGACATGTCGCCGCTGCTCTCGGCCAGCGCGTGGCAGGCGAAGTCCGACAGCCTGTATTCGCACAGCGCCTGGGACGTCGCCTTCGTGCCGATGATGCACTGGCGCTACCCGGTGTCCGGCGGCGCACGCCTGGATCTCGAGTTCGGCATCGGCCCGGCCTACCTGAGCGAGTCCGACATCGGCAACCGCCGCAAGGGCAGCAACTTCCAGTTCTCCGACCACTTCGGCGTGGGCGTGAGCAGCGCCGACGGCCACTGGCGCGCCGGCTTCGCGTTCCGCCACATCAGCAACCTGTCGATCAGGACGCCGAACAACGCAGTGGACTTCAAGGGCGTCGCCATCGAGTGGACGCCCTGACCGGCCCTTCGCCCATGAAACGGCGACCCGCGGGGTCGCCGTTTTGCTTTCCGGCGTCAGCCCTCACACTCGTCCGGTGTCAGGTCTTGAAAATTGCGGTGTCAGGTCTTGAATCGTGCAGTGGACGACCGCGCTGCGTCGACATGCGGGCTCTCGCATGCGCGGTCACTCTCGAAAGTTGCAGGGTCAGGTCCCCTGACACTGCAACTTTCAAGACCTGACACCGCGCGGTGGACACCGCGCGGCGTGCCGCCGTCACCGGTCTTCGAGCGCCTCGCGCCGGCGCCGCAGGCGACGCCATCGCAGCGCCACGTGGCGCAGCCACGCCTCGCGGATCAGCCAGCCGCTGGCCCAGACGGCCAGGCCGGCGAACAGGGTGTCGCTGAGGAAATGCCCGCCTTCGGCGATGCGCGCCAGGCTCACGACCACGCCCCAGGCCAGGCCGATCCACAGCCAGCGCCGGCGCGTGGCCACGCTGCCCATCAGGCCCACGGCCATCAGGATGTAGCCCGACGTGGCGTGGCCGCTGACGAACGAGCAGTTGTGCTCGCACTGGTTGGTGGGCGACAGGGCCGGCGAGAAGCGCGCGTGGCCGCCGAACTCGGCGACCTGCACGGGCCGCGCCCGGCCCCAGTATTCCTTCAGGCCGGCGTTGACCAGCAGGCCCGAGCCCAGCAGGCTGACCCAGGCGAGCGCCGCGAGCCGCCGCGACCAGCGCCCGCCGATCGGGTGCGGACGCCAGATCGACAGCACGATCACCACCAGGCCGACGAGCGCGTAGAACTTTCCCGACCACGGGATGCCGCGGTACAGCAGCCGCACGAACGTGAACTGGTCGCCGATGAACGCGCCGGCCTTGTCGTGGAACAGGCCGCTGGCCCACAGGTCGAGCTGCGGCCAGGCGGTGAAGATCCATGCGAGCAGCAGCGCCAGCGTCAGGCCGACCCAGCCGGCCTTGTTCCGGGCGCGCCAGCCGCGGCGCGCCGCGCGGGCGCTCGGGGCGTCGCTCACTTGGTCTTCTTCGCGGGCGGCGCGGCCGGGGCAGGAGCGGGAGCGGGC
>JBJMWE010000339.1:0-6821 GCA_045810285.1 Vitreoscilla sp.
CTGGCGCCCAGCCCGCTGGTGCACTACATCCAGTCGCGCCGCGCCGCGGTCTCCGGCGCGCGCCCCTGACGCGGGCTCAGGCCGCTTCGCGTAGGTCGGCCGGCCGGTTCATGCGCTGGTGCAGCCGGCGCGCGGCCAGCAGCATCCGGATCCACGGGCGGTCGCGGTAGACCGTCGTCCACATCAGCTCGCGCACCCCGTTGCACAGCGTGCGCTTGTACTGCGCGTCGCCGCACAGGAAGTCGTATTCGCGCAGCCCGCGCTGGCGGTAGTGCTCGATGGCCAGCGCGTGCGTGAGCAGGCCCGGGCTGCGCCTGGACGACGGCTCGTAGTCGAAGCCGCTCTGGAACATCGCCACCTTGCCGCGCAGCACGAAGTTGTAGAGGAAGCCGATCGGGCGCTCCGCGGTGCCGATGCGCAGCAGGTCGACGCCGCCGACGGGCAGCAGTGCCCGGATCACGCGCCGGTGGAAGTCGACGACGGCCTCGGCGGCCAGGGACGTGCTCTTGTCGAGGTCGGTCCAGCGCGCCAGGTGCAGTTCGCGCATCTGGCCGAAGAAGCGCAGCGCTTCGTCCAGGTCCGCGGCACGGCGCACGCCGATGTCGCCCAGCTGCGCCTCGTAGTCGCGGCGATTGCGCCGCAGGTGCGTGCCGGACTTGCCGGTGACGGTCGATTCGAACGGGCGGTCGCCGAGCGCCAGCAGGTCGACGAACGGCGAGGGCTGGCAGCGCTGTTCGGTCTGCGTTCCGCCCACTTGCGCCAGCGCGCGGCCGACGACGCCGTCGCGCTCATGCCCGGACAGCAGCAGCCGGCCCCACGCGCGTTCCTGCAGCAGGTGCACGAAGTCGGCCGCGACGCCGTCGCCGTGGCCGGGCAGGTGCAGCACGTCGTTGAATTCGGCCAGCGGCGTGGGCGCTCCGGCCTTGCCGGTGGCGTTGAGGAACTGTGAACGGAACGGCACGCCCTTGACCTTGATGACGCGCTCGACGAGCAGGCAGCCCGCCACGACGCGGCCGGCGGCCTCCCAGCGCACCCAGGAGCCGCTGAAGTCGGCGCCGTAGACGCCGATCCACGTCGCCATCCAGGCCGGCGACAGGAAGGGGGAATCGCTGCCGGACGCCTCGAACAGCGGCGCCCACCAATCGGGCAGGGGGCCGTCGCTCACGAAGGGGGCGATGCGTCGCTTCATCGAGTGGGGGCGTGGAATCCGGGCGCGATCGGCCCGGGAGCGCCCACGCCGCGTCCCTCATGCAATGACATGACGCTTGGGGCCTCCCGGCACAACCGCTCTCAGGCGATTGACAGCATTTTGATAGCTTGCATTTTGCCTGAAGTAAAGCTGAAATTTGTGACTGCGAGTGACCGCGCCCAAGCTTTGCCGGCATTCCGAGAGATCGTTCACGCGCCGGGACCACGACCCCCCAGGACGTCGGCGCGCAAGCGAACCGCTGCACTGCGGCGCGAAAGCTCGCGCGCATCGACGGCGTCCGCGAGACGGCGCGCCGGGATCGTCTCGGAGCGCGCGAGGCAGGGCGAGAACGGGCGGATGTCACGTCCGGTCCAGCAACTCGTTACAGCCCGGCTGGCCTGTCCCGATAACGGCTCATCGGCGGGCCATCCGTCGCAACCGTCCGCCGGGGTCCGCCATGCATCCGCAACTGCCTTCCGTCTCCGCCGCCCGCGTCGAGTGGGAACTCCTGCCGTCGCTGATGAACCGCCTGGTCGGACGCCGATCCCGCGCGCAGCCCGCGTGGCGGGAGACGCTGCCCTCCGAGCTCGATTTCCTGGAGCCGTCGGACCCGTTCGAGGAAGTGCTGCCCGGCCTCGAGATGCGCGAGGTGCGCGAGCCGGACATCTTCCAGATCTTCTTCGGCTGAGCCCGCGCCCAGGCGTCCTTAGGGCGCCGCGCGCGGCGCGAACGGCCGCACAATCGAAGCCCCCGCACTCTCGGGCACGCGGCCCGGGCCCCACGCCCGCATGCGGCCCCCGCCGCCATGCAGCCCCCCGCGCACCACCACTTCATCGAAGCCAAGCTGCTCGATCTCCATCCCACCCAGATGACCGCCGGCTTCGCCGAGGTCGCGCTCAAGCGGCAGGAATGGGCCGGGTTGTCGAAGAAGGAACGCAAGGCGCTGCTGGCCTCGCACTGGTTCCCCGCGGTGCTGGGCCCGCGCGGGCGCAGCTACATCGTCGACCACCACCACCTGGGCCTGGCGCTGCTGGAAGAGGGCGTGGAGCGCGTCAAACTGATGGTGCTGGAGGACCTGTCGTACCTCGCGCCGACGATCTTCTGGCGCGTGATGGAGCAGCGCAACTGGGTGCACCCGTTCGACGCGAGCGGCAGGCGCCAGCCCTGCACCCTGATCCCGGCCCGCATCCCCGACCTGGCCGACGACCCGCACCGCAGCCTGGCCGGCATGCTGCGCAGCGCCGGCGGCTTCGCCAAGGATGCATCGCCGTTCGCCGAGTTCCTGTGGGCCGACTACCTGCGCGAGCACATCCCGCGCGGCCAGATCCGCAAGGCGATCGACATCGCGCTGCGCGAGGCGCTGGGCCTGGCGCGCAGCCCGCTCGCGCGCTACCTGCCCGGCTGGAGCGGCGTGATGCTGGCGCCGGCCGACGTCCGCGGGTGAGCGCGCCGCAGGGGGCGTCGCCCGCGTCGACGCCGGTGGCGGCCGACGTCGTGGCGGGAGTGTCGATGGCGGGGCTGCTGCTGCCCGAGGCCGTGGCGTATTCCGGCATCGCGGGCATGCCGCCCCAGGCCGGCGTGCTGGCGCTGTTCGCGGGCCTGCTGGTCTATGGCCTGATCGGCCGCTCGCGCTTCGCGATCGTGTCGGCGACGTCGTCTTCGGCCGCGGTGCTGGGCGCGGCGACGCTGTCGCTCGCGGGGCACGACGCGCTGCTGCGCGCGGCCCTCGCCGCCGGCCTGGTGCTGGCCACGGGCCTCGCGTTCCTGGCCGCCGGCGCGATGCGCCTCGGCTCGATCTGCAGCTTCATCTCCAAGCCGGTCCTGCGCGGGTTCTCGTTCGGCCTGGCGATCGTGATCATCGTCAAGCAGTGCCCCAAGCTGACCGGCGTGCATCCGACGGCGGACGCCGCGCCAGCGCTCGCATGGCAGCTGCTCGCGGCTTGGCCGCAGTGGAACTGGGCCGCCCTCGCGCTGGGGCTGGCGGCGCTGGCGGCGTTGACGCTGCTCGCGCGCCTGCCCAGGCTGCCGGGCGCGCTGCTCGTGATCGCGGCGGGCATCGCGACCGCGCACGGGCTGGGGCTGGAGGCGCGCGGCGTCGCGGTGGTCGGGCGCATCGACCTGGCGCTGGCGCTGCCCCGGCCGCCGGTGTTGTCGCAGGGCCAGTGGGTGAGCATCGCGGAGCTGGCCGTCGCGCTGGTGCTGCTGGTGTTCGCCGAGAGCTATGGCGCGATCCGCTCGATGGCGCTGAAGCACGGCGACGGCGTCGACCCGAACCGCGACCTGTGGGCGCTGGGCGCGTCCAACGTCGTCTCCGGCCTGCTGCACGGCCTGCCCGTGGGCGCGGGCTTCTCGGCGACGGCGGCCAACGAGGCGGCCGGCGCGGCCAGCCGCAAGTCGGCGTGGATCGCGGGGCTGGTGGTGCTGGCGCTGGTCGCGCTGTGCCTGCCGTGGATCGAGCGCACGCCCGAACCGGTGCTCGCGGCGATCGTGATCCATGCGGTGTCGCACACGCTGTCGCTGGCGGCATTCAGGCCGTATTTCGCGTGGCGGCGCGATCGCTTCGTCGTGGTGGCGGCGGCCGTCCTCGTCGTGCTGCTGGGCGTGCTGAACGGCCTGCTGGCGGGCATCGCGATCAGCGTGGCGATGACGCTGCGCGGACTGTCGGAGGCGCGCGTGAGCGAGCTGGGACGGCATCGTGGCGGCCACGACTACCTGGGCCTGCTGCACGCCGATGTCGTGCCCGTGCCGGGCGTGCTGATCCTGCGCCCCGAGGCGCCCCTGTTCTTCGCGAACGTGGAGCGCATGCTGTCGGAGATGCGCACCCGCATCGCGGCGGCGGCGCCGCGCGCGTTCGTGCTGAGCCTGGAGGAGACGCCCGACCTCGACGGCACCACCATCGAGGCCCTGACCGCGTTCGCGGCGGAACAGGCGACGGCGGGCCGCGCGACGGTGTTCGCGCGGCTGAAGGACCCCGTGCTCGCGCTGCTGCAGCAGTCGATGACGGGCCCGCACCTGGCGCTGCTCGAGCCCGGCAGCGTGGACGACGCGGTGGCGTCGCTGAAGGCCGCGGCGGCCGATGCGTGGCCTTGACGACGCGGCGTCATGGAACCGCCGTCGGCACGTTCTTGCCGTGCACGAGCTTGTTTCTCGATGCTTCCACCGTCGCGCTGGCGGGAGCCTGGATTGCCTGTCCAAGGGGTCGTTTCAACGAAACAGGAGAACAGCAATGAACAAGTCTCTCGCCACGCTCATCGCCACCGCTGCCGCCGCCGGCTTCAGCCTTGCCGCGCAAGCGCAGACGACCGACACCCAACCCGCCCCGGGCACGCCCGGCTCGACGACCACCACGACGGTGACGACCGAGACGGTCGAGACCAGGATGGTGCCGCCGCCGGCCGCCGGCCTGACGCGCGACGAGGCGCACGACGCCAGGGTGCAGTCGAAGGCCGACTACAAGGCGCGCAAGAACATCGCCGAGGCCAACCACGACCTGTCCAAGGCGGATTGCAAGATCAACTCCGACGGCGCGGTGGAGCGGGCCTGCAAGCATGACGCCCGCATGGAGGAGAAGAAGGAAAAGGCGGATGCGAAGCTGATCCACAAGCAGGAAGTGCAGGACATCAACTCGCAGACCAAGTAACGCTGCACGCGTGGCGACGGCGTCGCCGCGTTCGAGCGCCAGGCCCCGCCGGATCGTCCGATCCGCGGGGCCTTCCTTCATCGGCCGTCCGGATCCAGCCAGTCGCTCAGCTCCTCCGCATGCTCCTGCTCCTGCGACAGGATGTGCTCGATCATGCGGCGCGTCGTGGAATCCTTGTCGCCGATCAGGCGGATCGTCTGCGTGTAGGCCTCGATGGCCACGCGCTCGGCCACCAGGTTGGCGCGGATCATGGCCGTCAGGTCGAGCGACTGGTCGTAGTCGGCGTGGCTGCGATCGAGCAGGGACTGCGGGTTGAAGTCCGGCTCGCCGCCCAGCTGCACGATGCGCTCGGCGATCATGTCGGCGTGCTCCGTCTCCTCGTTGGCGTGCACCAGGAACTCGTCGGCGATGGCCGGCGAGGCCATGCCCTTGGCGGTGAAGTAGTGGCGCTTGTAGCGCAGGGTGCAGACGAGTTCGGTGGCGAGCGAGTCGTTGAGCAGCTTGATGATGTCCTCGCGCCACGGACCGTAGGCGGGCGTGATCGCGCCTTCCGAGAGGTTGTTCTTCGCGGCGTCGAGGGCAGCCTGGTCGAGCTGGAGGGGAACGCGCTGGTCGCTGGCTTGTTCGGGCATGGCTGGCCTTTTGGTGAGGAATTGAATGAATGCGGTGCGCGATGGCAATCGACATGCCGAGCAGCCGCCGCAAGGCGTGCGCGGCGCGTCGGCGCTCTCGTCGCAAGACCGTGGGCAGGCACGTGGCCGTGGTTTTGTCTACAGTGGCTTGCATCCAAGGCAGGAGGACTCCCATGAGCAAGACCCCCGGCGTCGCCGTGCTCGATGACTACCAGAACGCCGCGCTGCGGCTGGCCGACTGGTCGGTGCTCGATGGCCGCGCGACGGTCACCGTGTTCAACGACCACCTGGCCGACCCCGACGCCGTCGTCGAACGCCTCAAGGCCTTCGAGGTGCTGTGCGTGATGCGCGAGCGCACGCCGCTGCCGCGCGCACTGCTCGAGCGGCTGCCGCGATTGAAGCTGATCGTGTCGACCGGCGCGCGCAACGCGGCCATCGACATGGCCGCCGCGGAGGAACGCGGCATCGCCGTCGCCTTCACCGGCTACGCCTCGGCCCCGACCATCGAGATGACCTGGGCGCTGATCCTGGCCGCCAGCCGCCACCTCGTCGCCGAGAACCTGGCATTTCGACGCGGCGGCTGGCAGCAGGGCGTGGGCATCGGCCTGGCCGGCAAGACGCTGGGCGTGCTGGGGCTGGGCCGCGTGGGCAGCGCCGTCGCCAAGATCGGCGCGGCGTTCGGCATGCACGTGATCGCCTGGAGCCCGAACATGACGCCCGAACGCGCGGCCCTGGCCGGCGCGGAGATGGTCACCCGGCAGGAGCTGCTGCGCCAGTCCGACGTGCTCACCGTGCACATGGTGCTCAGCCCGAAGACGCGCGGCCTGCTGGGCGCCGACGAGCTGGCGCTGATGAAGACGAGCGCGCTGCTGGTCAACACCTCGCGCGGGCCGCTCATCGACGAGGCGGCGCTGGTCACGGCGCTCACCTCCCGCAAGATCGCGCTGGCGGCGCTCGACGTGTTCGACGTCGAGCCGCTGCCCGCGGACCATCCGCTGCGCTCGCTGGAGAACGTGCTGGGAACGCCGCACATCGGCTACGTGGCCGACGACCTCTACCGCACGTTCTACGGCGACACCGTCAAGGCCGTCGACGCCTGGCTCGCCGCGCGCGCCAGGTCCGCGTGACGCGCGTTCGACGCGTCGCGGCCGTGCTGCTGGGCATCGTCGCGGTGGCCGCGTCGGCGGTCACGCTCACGCTCGCGGGGTGCCAATCGTTCGGCGAGCACGCGAGCGGCGAGCGGCTGGCGCGCATGCGGCGTTCGCCCGAATGGCACGGCGACCAGTTCCACAACCCGCAGCCGATGTGGAACGACCTGCACCGGGCGCTGCTGCACGGCTTCTCGGGCGCGCCCGACGTC
>JBJMWE010000340.1:0-17824 GCA_045810285.1 Vitreoscilla sp.
AGTACGCGCGCAGGCGAGACGCCCTGGAAACGAGTCGGAGCCAGGCGCAAAGGCGAGTCGTACCGGGCGGTACGGCGAGGCTTTGCAACGACGCTTCGGCTCGTTTGCAGCCGTATCGCGCGTGCGAACTGTCCGGGACAGCACACTAGCCTCACCTGCGCGGCCGATCACGCACGCCAGGTCCGTGTCCCTACAGAGAAACAAGGTTGTCCCGGCGTGCTCCGAAACACCGCGGGACGATCATGACTCATTCCCACTCGATCGTCGCGGGCGGCTTGCTCGACACGTCGTAGGTCACGCGGTTGATGCCGCGCACCTCGTTGATGATGCGGCCCGACACCTTCTTGAGCAGGCCGTAGGGCAGTTCGGCCCAGTCGGCGGTCATGAAGTCGCTGGTCTGCACGGCGCGCAGCGCGACGACGTAGTCGTAGGTGCGGCCGTCGCCCATCACGCCCACGCTCTTGACCGGCAGGAACACCGTGAAGGCCTGGCTCGTGAGGTCATACCAGCTCTTGCCGGTGGCCTCGTCCTTCCAGTTGCGCAGCTCCTCGATGAAGATCGCGTCGGCGCGGCGCAGCAGGTCGGCGTAGTCCTTGCGGACCTCGCCGAGGATGCGCACGCCCAGGCCGGGCCCCGGGAACGGGTGGCGATAGACCATCTCGGGCGGCAGGCCGAGGGCCACGCCCAGCTCGCGCACCTCGTCCTTGAACAGGTCGCGCAGCGGCTCCAGCAGCTTCAGGCCCAGTTGCTCGGGCAGGCCGCCGACGTTGTGGTGGCTCTTGATCGTCGTGGCCTTCTTGGTCTTGGCGCTGCCCGACTCGACGACGTCCGGGTAGATCGTGCCCTGCGCCAGCCACTGCGCGCCCTTGTGGCCGCCGCCGCCGGCCTTGAGCCTGGCGGCCTCGGCCTTGAACACCTCGACGAACTCGCGGCCGATGATCTTGCGCTTCTGCTCGGGGTCGGACACGCCGGCCAGGTGGCCCAGGAACTGCGCGCTCGCGTCGACGTGGATGACGCGCGCGTGCAGGCGGCCCGCGAACATGTCCATCACCATCTTGCCCTCGTCCAGGCGCAGCAGGCCGTGGTCGACGAACACGCAGGTGAGCTGGTCGCCGATCGCGCGATGGATCAGCGCCGCGGCCACGCTCGAATCGACGCCGCCGGACAGGCCCAGGATGACCTCCTCGTCGCCCACCTGCTCGCGGATGCGCTTGACGGCTTCCTCGACATGGCCCGTCATGACCCAGTCGGCCTTGCACCCGGCGACGCCCAGCACGAAGCGCTCGAGCAGTTGCCTGCCCTTGACGGTGTGCGTGACCTCCGGATGGAACTGCACCGCGTAGTAGCCGCGCGCCTCGTCGGCCATGCCGGCGATGGGGCAGCTGGGCGTGCTGGCCATCAGCTTGAAGCCGGGCGGCAGCTTGGTGACCTTGTCGCCGTGGCTCATCCACACCTTGAGCATGCCGTGGCCCTCGGGCGTGGCGAAGTCCTCGATGCCTTCCAGCAGCTTCGTGTGGCCATGGGCGCGCACTTCGGCGTAGCCGAACTCGCGATGGTGCGAGGCCTCCACCTCGCCGCCGTTCTGCACGGTCATCGTGAACATGCCGTAGCAGATGCCCAGCACCGGCACGCCCGAATCCCACACCGCCTGCGGCGCGCGCAGGTCGGCGTCCTCGTACGTGCTCGCATGGCTGCCCGACAGGATGATGCCCTTGGCGCCGAACGAGCGGATGAACTCGTCGGAGACGTCGTTGGGATGGATCTCGCAGTACACGTGCGCCTCGCGCACGCGACGCGCGATCAGTTGCGTGACCTGGGAGCCGAAATCGAGGATGAGGATCTTGTCGTGCATGGCGGCTAGGCGGGTGGGGAAAGTGTCAGGGGCGGGCGGCGACGGGCGCGCCCGTGGAGTCGGCGCGGAGACGGCGGAAGTGGCGGATGGTCATCGCCATCGCGCCCAGTTGCAGCGCGGCGCATAGGTAGTACGGCATGCCCAGGCGCCAGTCGTGGCGCGGCAGGTTGGCGACGGCGGCCAGGAGCAAGGGGCCGATGACGGGGGCGAGCACGGCGGTGAGGCTGGACAGGCCCGCGACCGCGCCCATGGTCTGGCCCTGCGTCTTCGGCTCGGCAGCGTTGGCCACCAGCGTCTGCAGCGACGCGCCGCCGGCGAAGCCCAGCACGTTGCAGGCGATGACGGCGTACATCATCCAGCCCTGCGTCGCCGCGCCCCAGGCCAGGTAGGCCAGCGCGGACGACAGCAGGCCCAGGATCACGAGCCGCTGCACGGACAGGGCGCGGGCCAGCCGGCCCACCAGCACGCCTTGCACGAGCACCGACATCGCGCCCACCGCGCACAGCGACCAGCCGACGTCGGTGGTGGTCCAGCCGAATTTCAGCGGCGTGTACACGGCCCAGGTCTGCTGCAGGATGAACTGGGCCAGCGAGGTGAGCGTGACGACGGCCAGCAGCGTGCCCATGCCCTTGAGCTGCGCCAGGTGCACCAGCGAACCGACCGGATTGGCGCGCGCCAGGCGGAACGGCTGGCGGCGCTCGTGCGGCAGCGATTCGGGCAGCACGAAGAAGCCGTACAGCCAGTTGATGATGGCCAGGCTGCCGGCCACGAAGAACGGCAATCGAAGGTTGATGCCGCCCAGCAGCCCCCCGAGCACCGGGCCGAGGATGAAGCCCAGGCCGAACATCGCGCCCAGCATGCCGAAGCGCTTCGCGCGATCCTCAGGAGGCGTGATGTCGGTGACATAGGCGTTGGCCACCGCGATGTTGGCCTGCATCGCGCCGCTGAACAGCCGCACGACGATCAGCATCCACAGCTGCGTGGCCAGCCCCGTGACGAAGAAGCTGAGCGCCAGGCCGCTGAAGCCGACCAGCAGCACGGGGCGGCGGCCGTAGCGGTCGGACAGCGCGCCCAGGATCGGCGAGCCGATGAAGTTGGCGAAGGAGAACGCCATCGCGACCCAGGCATACGCGGCCACCTGCTCGGCGGCCGAATGCTCGAAGCTGCCGACCAGCTTGGGCAGCACCGGGATGATCAGTCCGATCGAGATCATGTCGATCAGCACCGTCGCCATGATGAACGGCATGGCGGCCTGGCGCTTGCCGGAGGCGCTTTCGGCTTCGACGACGGAGGTCTGGTCTTCGCTCACGGTGGCGGGGCTGTGAAGTTGTCTTCGCGGCCGCCGCCTGGCGCGGCGGACCGTCGAAGGGTTTTCCGAAGTGCGACCGCCCGGCGGACCGGGCGGCTGTCGTTCGGGCGGCGTCGCTCAATCGGCCCGGTAGTTCGGGGCTTCCTTGGTGATCTGCACGTCGTGCACGTGGCTCTCGCGGATGCCGGCCGACGTGATCTCGACGAACTCCGCCTTGCTGCGCATGTCGTCGATCGTCGGGCAGCCGCAGTAGCCCATCGCTGCGCGCAGGCCGCCGGCCATCTGGAACAGGATCGACACGACCGAGCCCTTGTACGGGACGCGGCCCTCGATGCCTTCGGGCACCAGCTTGTCGGCGTTGGGCTGGTCGTCGGCTTCCTGGAAGTAGCGGTCGGCCGAACCGGCCTTCATCGCGCCGATGGAGCCCATGCCGCGGTAGCTCTTGTAGCTGCGGCCCTGGAACAGGATGACCTCGCCGGGCGCCTCTTCGGTGCCGGCGAACATGCCGCCCATCATCACGGTGCTGGCGCCCGCGGCGATCGCCTTGGCGATGTCGCCCGAGTAGCGGATGCCGCCGTCGCCGATCAGCGGCACGCCCGTGCCCTGCAGCGCGGTGGCCACGTTGTCGATGGCCATGACCTGCGGCACGCCCACGCCCGCGACGATGCGGGTGGTGCAGATCGAGCCGGGGCCGATGCCCACCTTGACCGCGTCGGCGCCGGCCTCGGCCAGGGCCAGCGCGGCGGCGCCGGTGGCGATGTTGCCGCCGATGACGTCGACCTGCGGGAAGTTCTTCTTGACCCACTTGACGCGATCGATCACGCCCTGGCTGTGGCCGTGGGCGGTGTCGACGACGATGGCATCGACGCCGGCCTTGGCCAGCAGCTCGACGCGCTCCTCGGTGCCCTCGCCCACGCCCACCGCGGCGGCGACGCGCAGCTTGCCGTGCGAATCGCGCGCGGCGTTGGGGAACGTGTTCTGCTTGGTGATGTCCTTGACCGTGAACAGGCCGCGCAGTTCGAACGCGTCGTTGACGACCAGCACGCGCTCGAGCTTGTGGCGGTGCATCAGCTCCTTGGCCACCGCCAGCGACGTGCCTTCGGGCACGGTGATCAGGCGCTCCTGCGGCGTCATGATCTCGCGCACCGGGGCGTCCATGCGGGTCTCGAAGCGCAGGTCGCGGTTGGTGACGATGCCGACCACGCGGCCGTTGTCCACCACCGGGAAGCCCGAGACGCCGTGCAGCCGGGACAGCTCGACGACGTCGCGCACGCGCGCCCCGGGCGCGATGGTGACGGGGTCGCGCAGCAGGCCCGATTCGTAGCGCTTGACGCGCGCCACTTCGGCGGCCTGCTGCATCGCCGTGAGGTTCTTGTGGATGACGCCGATGCCGCCTTCCTGTGCGATCGCGATCGCCAGGCGGGCCTCCGTCACGGTGTCCATGGCCGCCGAGACGACGGGCAGGTTCAGGATGATGTTGCGGGTGAAATGAGTCCGCAGGCTGGTGTCGCGGGGCAACACCTGGGAATATGCCGGCACCAACAACACGTCGTCGAAGGTGAGCGCTTTGCCTAGAAGGCGCATGGGGGAAGCTCCAGACGCAAAAGCGGATTATACGCATCGAGTGCGTTCCCGCTCGACGGCACCATCGAGAGTCCCCGCGGTGGCGCCACCGGTCGGGCGATCAGCTTGCGATTTGTCACCACTGCAGGGCACTACACTGGGCGGCGGCGCTGCCGATGACCTGAGAATGTCAACGTGCCGCACCGGCACGACGTTGGGTCCACAACACTCCATCCGCCCGCACCTCGCACGGGCGCAAATCCCATGCAAAAGACCGCCCTGTCCCTCGCCGCCTGCCTGCTGGCGCTCGCCGCCGCAGGCGCCCACGCCCAGGCGCTCTGGAAGTGGCGCGACGCCTCCGGTCAACTGCACATCAGCGACAAGGCGCCGCCCGCGGGCACGCCGTCCAAGGACATCCTGAGCGCCCCGCCCGGCGGCGTCGTGCCGCCTCCGGCCGCGCTGGTGCCCAAGCCCGCGAGCGCGCCCGCCGACACCACCGCGGACACCGCCAACGAGAGCGCGCTCGACAAGAAGAAGAAGGCCGCCGACAAGGAGAAGGCCGAGAAGGACAAGGCCGACCGCGCCGCCGTCGACGCGAAGAACGCCGTCGTGCGCAAGGAGAACTGCGCGCGCGCCCAGACCCAGCTGGGCGCCCTCAACAGCGGCGTGCGCGTCGCGCGCCTGAACGACAAGGGCGAGCGCGAGTTCCTCGACGACAGCGCCCGCGCCGCCGAGATCAAGCGCGCGCAGGACGCGGTCGCCAGCAACTGCGGCGCGGCGCCTGCCGGCCAGTGACGGCCGCGGGCCGCCGGCCCGCCGGCTCTCAGCGCTTGCGCCCGGCGTAGCCGCGGCGCCGCAGCGCGTCGATGCCGCCGGCTGCTTCGTAGCGCACCCGGCGCGCGTCCATCGGGTCGATCTGCAGGCCGCGCAGCACCTCGACGCGGTCGCCGTCGCGCAGCGGATGCGCGAGCGCCCTGCCCTTGCTCCAGACCGCGGCCGACAGGCCGGCCGCCGCGAACGCCGCATCGCCCCGGCGCGCGCTCTCCAGCGCCGGCCAGCCGGCGGCCGAGATCGCGTCGGCCACCGTGGCCCCGGCGGGCAGCCGCAGCGCCACGTCCAGCGTCTCGCGCGCGGACGGGCTCCAGATCACCTGCACCGCGATCTCAGCGCTCACCGTAGACCTGCGCCGCGCGCTTGACGAACGAATCGACGAAGGTGTTGGCCACCTGGTCGAACACGGGGCTCAGCACGGCCTCGAACACGCGGTTGGAGAACGCGTAGGTCAGATCGAACTCCACCTTGCAGGCGACGGGTTCGTCCGGGTTGGGCGGCTGCGTCGGATCGGAGGCCTTGAGCGGCTTGAACTGCCACACGCCATCGAGGTTGGAGAACGGGCCGTCCACCAGCTTGAGTTTCACGATCTCGCCCTGCACCTGCTCGTTGCGCGTCGTGAACGACTGCCGCACCCCCGCGTACGACAGCCCCAGCCGCGCCGTCATGCCCGCGGGCGTGCCCGTTGCCGGATCGGCTGCATGCTGCTCGAGGATCGTGCTGGACTCGCACCACGGCAGGAACTTCGGATACGACTCCACATCGACGACCAGCTCATACATTTCGCGGGCGGAGTACCACAGCAGGACGGACTTCTTGACGTGCTTCATACAATGGACGAATTTTAAGCGCCCCCATGCCCGCCCTCATCGCCGAGAATCGCCGCGCGCGGTTCGAATACCACATCGAAGAGACGTACGAGGCCGGCCTTGTCCTGCAAGGCTGGGAGGTCAAGGCCATCCGTGCGGGCCAGGTGCAGCTGACCGACGGCTACGTCGTCATCCGCAACGGCGAGCTGCACATGATCGGCTGCCGCATCAATGCGTTGCGCTCGGCGTCCACGCACGTGAACCCCGAGGCCGACCGCACCAAGAAGCTGCTGATGAAGGGCGAGGAGATCCGCCGCCTGATCGGCAAGGTCGAACAGCGCGGCTTCACGATGGTGCCGCTCAACCTGCACTTCAAGGGCAGCTACGTGAAGGCGGACATCGCGCTGGCCAAGGGCAAGGCCGATCACGACAAGCGCAACACCATCAAGGAGCGCGACTGGGAGCGCGAGAAGGGTCGGCTGATGCGCCACAAGGTGTCGGGGCCGAAATGATGCTTTCGATGACGCCCCGCGCAAGGTCGCGGAGCTCGTAGGGCGGGTTAGCCGCAGGCGTAACCCGCCATTCGCCGGCGTCCCGATCCGCCCATCGCAGCTTGCCGACGAACGGCGGGTTACGCCTTCGGCTAACCCGCCCTACCCGCCCTACCCGCCCTACCCGCCTTATCGGCACGGGTCGGCAATTGCCCCGATCCGGCCGGGTCAGCCCGCGGCGAGGTTCGCCAGCGCCGCTTCAAGGTCGCGGATCAGGTCGTCCGGATCCTCCAGGCCGATCGACAGCCGCACCAGCGTGCTTGCATAGCCGCCCACGCGTCCCGAGTCCGGGCGATACGGCACCGCCAGGCTCATCGGGCCGGCCCAGGACCACCCGATGCCGAACAGCCGCAGGTCGTCGACGAAGCGGTCGACGCGCCCGGGCGCGATCGCCGGGTCGAAGACCAGCGTCATCAGGCTGGCCGCCGCGCGGCATTGCGCGGCCCAGTGCTCATGGCCCGGCGAGCCCGGCGTGGCCGGATGCAGCACGCGCGCGAACTCCTTGCGGCCGAGCGCCCACTGCGCGATCCGGCGGGTGGCGGCGTCCTGCGCGGCGTAGCGCAGCGCCACGGTCTGCAACCCGCGCAGCACGAGCTCGACGTCGTTGGGCCCGACGCCCAGCCCCAGGCGGCAGTGGCTCATGGCCAGCTGGTCGTGCAGCGCCTGCGAGCGGGTGACGACGGCGCCCATCATCACGTCGGCGCCGCCCGACGGGTACTTGGTGAGCGCGTGGATGGTCAAGTCAACGGCCAGCGGCGAGGACGCGCCCGGGTCGAGGTCGAACGCGTCGAACGCGATGCCGCTGCCCCAGGTGTTGTCGAGCGCCACGGTGGCCTGCGGCGCGTGCGCGCGCACGGTGCGCACGAGGCCGCGCAGGTCCGGGAACTCGAGCGTCACCGATCCCGGCGGCTCGATCCACACCAGCTTGACGTCCGGGCCGAGCGCCGCGCGCAGCGATTCGGCATCCATCGGGTCGTACAGGCGGTGGGCGATGCCCCAGCGCGCCAGCTCGTGCGCGGCGAGGTTCCTGTTCGGGAAGTACGCGTTGGCGGGGATCAGCAGCGTGTCGCCGCTGGCCAGCAGCGACTGGTCGACCAGCGCGATCGCGGCCAGGCCGCTGGGTGCCAGCATGGCGTGGGTGCCGCCTTCGAGCGTGGCCAGGCGCGCCTCCAGCGTGAACGACGTCGGCGTGCCGTGCAGGCCGTACGTGTAGGTGTTCTTGTCCAGCCAGTGGCTGGCGCGCATCGCCGCCACGTCCTTGAACAGCACCGTCGAGGCGCGGTGCAGCGGCGGCGCGACCGCAGCGAAGCCGGGCGCGGGCACGAAGCCGTGGTGGATCTGCTGCGTGGACGGCGCGTCCCGGGAGCGGTCGTCGCGCATCGTCAGATCGGCAGCGCGACGAGGTCGTGGCCCTCGGTGGCCACGATGCGGGCGCGCGTGAACTCGCCCACCTTCAGCTGCTTGGACACCTTCTCCGGCGGCAGCAGCCGCACGAGGCCGTCGATCTCCGGCGCATCGGCGTACGAACGGCCGACGCCGCCCTTGCGGCCCAGCATCGGCGCCTTGTCGACCAGCACCTGCATCGTGGCGCCCACGCGGCGCTGCAGCTTGGCGGTGGACACCTCCTCGGCCACGGCCATGAAGCGCGCGCGGCGCTCCTCGCGCAGTTCCTGCGGCAGCTGGTCGGCCAGCTCGTTGGCGGTGGCCCCCTCGACGGGCGAGTAGGCGAAGCAACCGGCGCGGTCGATCTGCGCCTCGCGCACGAAGTCGAGCAGCGTCTCGAACTCGGCTTCCGTCTCACCCGGGAAGCCGGCGATGAACGTGCTGCGGATCACCAGCTCCGGGCACTTCGCGCGCCATTCCTGGATGCGCTCCAGCGTGCGCTCGCCGGTGCCCGGGCGCTTCATGCGCTTGAGCACGGCCGGATGCGCGTGCTGGAACGGGATGTCGAGGTACGGCAGGACGCGGCCCGAGGCCATCAGGTCGATGACGTTGTCGACATGCGGGTACGGGTACACGTAATGCAGCCGCACCCACGCGCCGTACTTGGCGGCCAGGTCGCCCAGGCGCTCGCACAGATCGAGCATGCGCGTCTTGACGGGCTTGCCTTCCCAGAAGCCCGTGCGGTACTGGATGTCGACGCCGTAGGCCGAGGTGTCCTGGCTCACCACCAGCAGTTCCTTGACGCCCGCCTCGAACAGGCGCTGCGCCTCGCCCAGCACGTCGCCGATCGGCCGCGACACCAGGTCGCCGCGCATGCTCGGGATGATGCAGAAGGTGCAGCGATGGTTGCAACCCTCGCTGATCTTCAGGTAGGCGTAGTGGCGCGGCGTGAGCTTGATGCCCTGCGGCGGCACCAGGTCGACGAACGGGTCGTGCGGCTTGGGCACGTACTGGTGCACCGCGTCCATCACTTCCTGCGTGGCGTGCGGGCCCGTGACGGCCAGCACCTTGGGATGCACCTCGCGGATCAGGTTGTCGCCGCCCGCCTTGCCCGGCTTGGCGCCCAGGCAACCGGTGACGATCACCTTGCCGTTCTCGGCGAGCGCCTCGCCGATCGCGTCCAGGCTTTCCTTGACCGCGTCGTCGATGAAGCCGCAGGTGTTGACCACCACGAGGTCGGCGCCCGAATAGCTCTTGCTGGTGCCGTAGCCCTCGGCGCGCAGCTGGGTCAGGATCAGCTCGGAGTCGGTCAGCGCCTTGGGGCAGCCGAGCGAAACGAACGCGATCGTCGGCTCCCTGGCGCCGGCCGAAGTTTCAGTGGTGGGGTAAGTCGTTGATTCCATTGGTCTTTCTTGCGGTGGAACCAGCCCACGGCGAACCCGCTATTCTAGCAAGACGGCGCCATTTCCGCTTGCCTCGTCCACCCGGGCGACGAGCCGCCGCAGAAACGACCGCACAGCCCGCCATTCGCCACGATCCACCATGTGCCGCAACATCAAGACGCTGTTCAACTTCGACCCGCCCGCCACGGAAATGGAGATCCGCGACGCCTCGCTGCAGTTCGTGCGCAAGCTCAGCGGGTTCACCGTGCCGTCGAAGGCGAACGAGGCGGCGTTCGAACGTGCCGTCGAGGAGGTGGCGGCGTCGGCGCGGGCGCTGATCGCCGCGATGGTGACGACGGCGCCGCCCCACAACCGCGAGCTCGAGGCCGCGAAGGCGAAGATGCGGTCGGCGGCCCGCTTCGGGCCGAGGGATTGAGCGGCGGGCTCAGCCCCGCTTCGGCGGGAACCCCGGGATGGGGAACAGGCCCTCGCCCGGCTTGGACATCTGCTCCTGCATCTGCTCGAACAGCTTCTTGGACTGCTCCAGGTAGCTGCCCATCAGGTTCTGCATCATCGGCGCCTGGCCGCTCATGAACTTGGCCCAGCCGTCGGGGGTGAGCGCGCTGGCGTCGTACAGGCCCTTGCCGCCGTCGGCGAAGCGGGACTGCACGTCGGCCAGGGCCGCCAGGTTCTTCTCGAGGTACGAGCCCATCACGCCCTGCATCGCGTGACCGTAGAAGCGGATGATCTGCGCCAGCATCTGCGTGTTGAACATCGGCATGCCGCCGGTCTCCTCCTCGAGGATGATCTGCAGCAGGATCGAGCGCGTGAGGTCGTCGCCCGTCTTGGCGTCGCGCACCTCGAAGGACGCGCCTTCGAGCACCATCTTCTTGACGTCGGCCAGCGTGATGTACGAGCTGGTGAGCGTGTCGTAGAGACGGCGGTTGGGGTACTTCTTGAGGATGCGCAGGCCCTCGGGCGCTGCCGGATCGGCGCTGGCCTTGGTGGTGCGACGCGTCGTGACCATGGAGTTCCCCGTTGGATGGAAAGAGTGCTCATCGATTCTAGAGGCCGGCCGCTGCGGTGCAGCAAGGGGATTCCCCGGCCGGCGGCGCGCAAGGTCTTCCCGGGGCCTGTACGCTGGCGAGGCCACCTCTTCCTCCTCCGCCAAGAGCCCGCCATGAGCACCGACCAACGCATCGAGCACGACGCCTGGGGCGACATCCCCGTCCCCGGCCAGCACCTGTGGGGCGCCCAGACCCAGCGCTCCATCGAGCACTTCGCCATCTCCACCGAGCGCATGCCGCCCGAGCTGCTGCAGGCGCTGGCGCTGGTCAAGAGCGCGGCGGCGGCCGTCAACGTGCGCAGCGGCCGCCTGCCGGCGGACAAGGGCGAGGCCATCGCGCGCGCCGTGGCCGAGGTCATCGAGGGCCGCTGGGACGCGGAATTCCCGCTGTCGGTCTGGCAGACGGGCTCGGGCACGCAGAGCAACATGAACATGAACGAGGTGCTGGCCAACCGCGCCTCGCAGCTGCTGGGCGGCCCGCTCGGCCTCGAACGCCTGGTGCATCCGAACGACGACGTCAACCTGGGCCAGTCCTCCAACGACGTCTTTCCCACGGCGATGCACGTGGCCGCGGTGCAGGGCATCGCGCAGCACGTGATCCCGGCGCTGCAGGGCCTGCGCGCCACGCTGGACGCGAAGGCGCAGGCGTTCGACGACATCGTCAAGATCGGCCGCACCCACCTGCAGGACGCGACGCCGCTGACGCTCGGCCAGGAGATCTCCGGCTGGGTCGCGCAGCTCGATCACGCCGGACGCGCGCTGCACGCCGCGCTGCCCGAGCTGCGCGAGCTGGCGCTGGGCGGTACGGCGGTGGGTACCGGGCTGAACACGCCGGCGGCGTTCGGCGCCGACGTGGCCGCCGAGCTCGATCGCATGACGGGCCTGGGCTTCGTCACGGCGCCCAACAAGTTCGCCGCGCTCGCCGCGCACGACGCGATCGTGCGCGCGCATGGCGCGCTCAAGGCGCTGGCGGCGGCGCTCACCAAGATCGCCAACGACGTGCGCTGGCTCGCGAGCGGCCCGCGCAGCGGCCTGGGCGAGCTGCAGATCCCCGAGAACGAGCCGGGCAGCTCCATCATGCCGGGCAAGGTCAACCCGACGCAGTGCGAGGCGCTGACGATGCTGTGCTGCCAGGTGATCGGCAACGACGTCGCGGTGAGCATGGCCGGCGCCAGCGGCAACTTCGAGCTGAACGTCTACAAGCCGGTCATGATCCACAACCTGCTGCAGAGCGTGCGGCTGCTGGACGACGGCATGCGCAGCTTCGACAGGCACTGCGCGCAAGGCATCGAGCCGCAGCGCGAACGCATCGCCGAACTGCTGCGCAACTCGCTCATGCTGGTGACGGCGCTGAACCCGCACATCGGCTACGACGCCGCGGCGCAGATCGCGCGCACCGCGCATGCCAAGGGCCTGAAGCTGCGCGACGCCGCGATCGCGTCGGGCAAGCTCACCGGCGAGCAGTTCGACGCGTGGGTGCGCGCCGAGGACATGGTGCATCCGGACTGACGCGGGCCACGCGCTCGCGCACGCCCTCCCGCGCGTGACGTGCGCCGCCCGCGGGCGTCGGCAAAGGTGACGGCAGGGTCCGGCGGCCTTGCGGAGCGCGCACTCGCGCGCCAACGCGCGGCGTTGCGAGCCGTCGATCCGGCGGCTCGCCCTCGCACGCCGTTTGCCCAACGGTGTCCACCCCGAGCCCAGCTCGACCGGAGACACCGCCATGGACGAACCGCGCCTCAGCCGTCGACGCCTCCTCACCGCGGGCGCCGTCATCGGTGCCGTGCCCGTCGCCGCCGCCGCGGCCACCGCGGCGCTCGGCGGACGCGACGTCCCGTTCACGGAAGGCCAGGCCAACGCGCCGGCAATCGTGGAAGACACGCAGGGCTGGACGTGGTTCACGCAGGCCGAGGCCGCGTTCGTCACGGCCGCGGTGGGCCGCCTCGTTCCCGCGGACGACCTCGGCCCCGGCGCCGTCGAGGCCGGCGTGCCGGTCTTCATCGACCGCCAGCTGGCAGGCCCGTACGGCCGCGGCGAGCGCTGGTACATGCAGGGGCCGTGGGGCCCCGGCGTGGCCACGCAGGGCTGGCAGACGCGCCTGACGCCGGCCGGCATGTACCGCGCGGCGATCAGGTCCATCGACGCGGTCGTCGCGCACGAGGGCAAGGCCGCCGCCTTCGCCAAGCTGGCCGCCGCCGACCAGGACGCCTTCCTGAAGGCCCTGGAAAGCGGCGACGCGAAGCTGGACGGCGTCGACGCCAAGGCGTTCTTCGCGCAACTGCTGCAGAACACCCTCGAAGGCTTCTGGAGCGACCCGATCTACGGCGGCAACCGCGACATGGCGGGCTGGAAGCTGATCGGTTTCCCGGGGGCGCGCTACGACCACTCCGAGTTCGTCGGCAAGCACGGCGACGAGTACCCGCTGCCGCCGGTGGGCATCCGCGGCCGCGTCGAGTGGACGAGGAGCTGAGATGGCCAGGAAGCTCCCCGCGGTCGACGCGGTGCTGGTGGGCTTCGGCTGGACCGGCGCGATCCTGGCGCAGGAACTCACCGAGGCCGGCCTGAACGTGCTGGCCCTCGAGCGCGGCGCGTGGGCCGACACCTCGCGCGAGTTCGCCACCACCTTCGCGCAGGACGAGCTGCGCTACTACTGGCGCCACGACCTGTTCCAGGCCGCCGCGCACGACACCCAGACGATACGCAACGACGCCAGCCAGGTGGCGCTGCCGATGCGCAAGCTCGGCTCCTACCTGCCCGGCACCAACGTCGGCGGCGCGGGCGTGCACTGGAACGGCCAGACCTGGCGCTTCCTGCCGTCGGACTTCGTGGCGCGCAGCCACAACGTGCAGCGCTATGGCGCCGCGGCGATCGAAGGCACGATGACCATCCAGGACTGGGGCATCACCTACGACGAACTCGAGCCGCACTACGACAAGTTCGAGCGCGTGTGCGGCATCAGCGGCAAGGCGGGCAACCTGCGCGGCGAGATCCAGGCGGGCGGCAACCCGTTCGAGGGCCCGCGCCAGAACGAGTATCCGAACCCGCCGATGGCGATGACCTTGCCCCCCACGCTGTTCGCCGAGGCCGCGAAGGGTCTGGGGCTCCATCCGTTCCCGCAGCCGTCGGCCAACATGTCGCGCGCCTACGTCAACCCGTACGGCGTGCGCCTGGAAGCCTGCACGTACTGCGGCTTCTGCGAGAAATTCGCCTGCGGCAACTACTCCAAGGCCAGCGCGCAGACGACGATCCTGCCGGTGCTGATGAAGAAGGCCAACTTCCGCCTGCGCACCGAATGCGAGGTGACGAAGGTCAACCTCGACTCCAGCGGCAAGCGCGCGGTGGGCGTGACCTACGTCGACGCTTCGGGCGAGGAATACGAACAGCCGGCCGAGCTCGTGGTGCTGTGCTCGTACATCCTCAACAACGTGCGCCTGATGCTGCTCTCGGGCATCGGCGCGCCCTACGACCCGCAGACGGGCCAGGGCGTCATCGGGAAGAACTACGCCTACCAGATCACCTCGTCGGTGAACCTGTTCTTCGACGACAAGATCCTCAACCCGTTCATCGGCGCCGGCGCGCACGGCATGCTCGTCGACGAATGGAACGGCGACAACTTCGACCATTCGGGCCTGGGCTTCATCGGCGGCGGCTACCTCGGCGTGGTGCAGACCGGCGCGCGCCCGATCGAGACGCATGCCGTGCCCGAGGGCACGCCCAAGTGGGGCAGCGCGTTCAAGAAGGCGATCGCGGCCAACTACCTCAGGACGATGAGCATCGCGACCCACGGCGCGGTGATGAGCCATCGCGGCAACTACCTCGACCTGGACCCGACCTACCGCGACGTCTACGGCCGCCCGCTGCTGCGCATGACCTTCGATTTCACCGACAACGAACACCGGATGTCGGACTACCTCACCGACCGGGCCGTCGACATCGCCCGCGCGATGAAGCCGCGCGAGCTGGCCGTCAACCGGCGCCAGGGCAGCTGGGACGTCGTGCCCTACCAGACCACGCACAACACCGGGGGCGCCATCATGGGCAGCGATCCGGGCACGAGCGCGGTCAACAAGTACCTGCAGTCGTGGGACGTCTCCAACGTGTTCGTGATGGGCGCCAGCGCGTTCCCGCAGAACCCGGGCTACAACCCGACCGGCACGGTGGCCGCCCTCGCCTACCACTCGGCGGCCGCGATCACGCAGCGCTGGCTCAAGGCGCCCGGCGCCCTGGCCTGAGGAGCGCGCGGCCATGCGAACCCATCCGCTCGTCGCGCTGGCCGTCGTCGCGGCCACCATCACCACCGTCGCCGCGGTGGGCCAGTCGATGCCGGTGCCGCCACTGCAGCCGCTGAAGAAGGCGCACCACGCCGACGCGGCGCTCGACGCCCGCCAGGCCGCGTCCGCCGCGGTGCCCAAATGGCTGATCGCACCGGCCGCGTCGGCGGCTTCGGGCGCGTCGGCCGCGGCCAGCGCCGTCCGGCGCCCCGCCGCCGACGCATCGCCGATCGAGCGCGGCCGCTACCTGGCCGCGGCGGGCGACTGCGCCGGCTGCCACACCACCGAAGGCGGCGTGCCCTACGCCGGCGGGCGGCCGCTCGCCACGCCGTTCGGCACCGTGCTGTCGGCCAACCTCACGCCCGACGCCACCGGCCTGAAGGGCTGGAACGCCGACCAGTTCTACCGTGCCATGCACGAGGGCATCTCGGCCAACGGCGAGCACCTGTACCCGGCGTTCCCGTACAACTACTTCGCGCGCATGCCGCGCGCCGACACGGACGCGCTGTTCGCGTTCCTGCAGTCGCTGCCGCCCGCTTCGCACAAGCTCGAGCGCAACCAGCTGCCGTTCCCGTTCAACATCCGCTCGCTGGTGTCGGTGTGGAACCTGCTGTACCTGGACAAGGCCGGGTTCAAGCCGGACCCGGCACACGACGCGCAGTGGAACCGCGGCGCCTACCTGGTGCAGGGTCCCGGCCACTGCGCCGCCTGCCACACGCCCAAGACGGTGCTGGGCGGCCCCAGGGAGGGCCACGAGTTCCAGGGCGGCGCGTTCGGCACCTGGTTCGCGCCCGACCTGACGCCCAACGGCCGCACCGGCCTGGGCGGCTGGACGCGCGACGAGGTGGTGCAGTTCCTGCGCAGCGGCCGCAACGCGCACGCGCTGGCCACGGGCGAGATGGGCCTGGTCGTGCAGGACTCCACCTCGCTGCTGGCCGACGACGACCTGCAGGCCATCGCCACCTGGCTGGGTGATCGCGCCCCGTCGCCCGCGGCCTCGATGACGCCGCCCGACACGGCCGTCATGCGGGCCGGCGAGGCCATCTTCGTCGACCAGTGCTCGGCCTGCCACCTGATGCGCGGCCAGGGACAGGCGCTGGCCTTCCCGTCGCTCGCGCGCTCGGCCAGCCTGCAGCAGTCCGACCCGACGACCGCCGTGCACATCATCCTCGCCGGCGCGCAGGCCGCGCCCACGCGCGCGCAGCCGACGGCGTTCACGATGCCGGCGTTCGCCTGGAAGCTGGACGACCGACAGGTGGCCGCCGTCGCCACCTACGTGCGCAACGAGTGGGGCAACGCCGCGCCCGCCGTCACGCCCGACCAGGTGGCCAGGTTGCGCGGCAAGCTGGCGTTCGACGCCCGCGCGGACGGCCACACGAAGGCCACGCCGATGTCGCGCCCCGGCCCCAACACGTTGGGCACCGCCGATACCGACAGCCGCGACAACGGCGGCGCGCAGGCCGGCCGCACCGCCCCCGCCAGCGACGCGGCGGCGAGCGCGCCGTCGCCGTCGTCACCGGGCGGGGACCCGGCGCACTCGCAGGGCCCCGGCTGAGGCCGCGCGTCAGCCCTGCGGCTGCAGCGTCTTGACCACGCGCTGCTCGCCGTGCTCGCCGGCGCCGTTGCTGGTCGAATGGTTCTCGGCGCGCAGCGCCACGAGGCGGTCGCCCAGCACGGCGAAGGTGGTGTTCCAGTCGTCGATCGCGTCGAAGCTGACGACGATGAAGGCGCGGCCCTTGACGACGACGTGCGTCTCGCTGGCCAGCGGCGTGCCGTCGCCGGCGATCCACACCGACAGCGTGCCGTCGAACTGCTTGACGTACTTGCGCTGCTCCGGCGGCAGCTTGTCGATGGGGATCGTGAAGGTCAGCACGCGCGCCGGCTTGCCGTTCCACGCGTCGGCCTTCTCGCCCTTGAACTGCGCCTCCTCGAGGCTGCGCGCCAGCGCCGGGGCTGCGGACGTCATCGGCACGATCCCGCTCGAATCGAGCTTGCCGATCGCCCACACCGTCGGCGTCTTCGCCTTCGGGTCGCGCGCGAGCTGGCGCGACTCCGCCTCCATGCGCGCGAGCACGTCGCGGCCGTACAGCACCTGCAGCCCGCGGGCACCGTCCTCGACGGCGATGCTGGCCTGGCCCTGCTTTTCGACCAGGTCGTTGCCCTCGCCGTGCTTGTCGACCGTCTTGACGTCCAGCGTGGCCTTCAGCGGCGTCTGCGCCTGCAGCCGCGCGAGCGCCCCCTTCAGGTCGGCCAGGCCGTCGGCATGGGCCAGCGGCGAGGCCAGCAAGGTGGCGATGACGGACAGGCGGCGGACGAGGTCGGGGCGGATCATCGGGGCGGACGGGAAGCGTGATGGAGGCGGCCATCGTACCGGGGCCGTGTGTCTTGATCGCGTCCGGCGCCGCGGCGCAGCAAGGAAGACGGCTCGTCGCCGAAGTGCCGGAGCGAGGCGCCGTCGCGGCCCCAGTTTTCTGTCATCCTGCGCGCAGTCGCAGGATCCACGTGGCCCCGGACGTGCGCCGCCTTCGGCCTGCTGCGCCCATGGCCGGACGAGCGTGATGGCGGGCGTGGATCCTGCGACTGCGCGCAGGATGACAGCGCGTTTGGCGGTGGGCGCATCGCGCGCCGGGCACCGACATCACTTGCCAGGCACCGCTTCCATGCTCCTCGCGAGTCGGCGAACAGCAAAGAAAAAAGGTTCGTCGCCGAGGTGCGGATCGAGGCGACGTCGTCGAGCTCCGATTTTCCCGTCATCCTGCTTCCCGTCATCCTGCGCGCAGTCGCAGGATCCACGTGGCCCCGGACGTGCG
>JBJMWE010000341.1:0-4471 GCA_045810285.1 Vitreoscilla sp.
CGACGCCGGGCAGCGCGAGGTCGCCCGGCCGCTCGCGCACGCCGAGCGCGCCCGCGCGCACGCCGACCGTGAGCGTGCCTGACGCGCCCGCCGGCAGCGCGCGCGCGAGGACGGTGCCGCCCGGCAGCGCCACGCCCTGCGGCGACGCCTCGCCCGCGATGAGGTTCATCGGCGGATCGCTGAACGCGCGCGCGACGCGGATGGACTTCGGCCGGTGGAACACCTCCGCCGTCGGTCCGTACTGCAGCAGCTCGCCGGCGTCCATCACCGCGGTGTAGCCGCCCAGCAGCAGCGCCTCGGTAGGCTCGGTGGTGGCGTAGACGACGGTGGAGCGGCCGGCCGCGAACAGCGCCGACAGCTCGTCGCGCAGTTCCTCGCGCAGCTTGTAGTCGAGGTTGACCAGCGGCTCGTCGAACAGCATCAGCGGGGCATCCTTGGCGAGCGCGCGCGCCAGCGCCACGCGCTGCTGCTGGCCGCCCGAGAGCTCGCCGGGCATGCGCTCGAGGAAGGGCTCGATGTGCAGCTTGCGCGCCAGTTCCAGCACGCGCCGCTCGATGTCGGACTCCTTGCGCAGCCGCAGCGGCGAGGCGATGTTGTCGGCCACCGTCATCGACGTGTAGTTGATGAACTGCTGGTAGACCATCGCGACGTTGCGCTCGCGCACCGACTTGCCCGTCACGTCCGCGCCGTCCACCAGCACGCGGCCGGCGTGCGGCTTGTCGAGGCCGGCCATCACGCGCATCAGCGTGGTCTTGCCGGCCTGCGTCGCGCCCAGCAGCACCGTGATCGCGTTGGGCACGAGCTTGAGATCGAGCGGGTACAGGTGCGTCTGCGCCCCCGCTCGTTGTTCGATGCGCTCCAGCATCAGTTCCATGCGGTCTCCGGGGTCGATGTGACGGCCACGCCGGCCCAGTGCGTGGCGCACCAGGCGGCGACGGCGGCGCGCTCTTCGGCGCTGAGATGCAGGCCCAGCTTGCTGCGACGCCACAGGACGTCGTCGGCGCTGCGGGCCCATTCGTGATCGTGCAGGTAGCGCAGTTCGCACTCGAACAGGCCGGGCGCCACCTGGGCGCCGGCCGGCTCGGCGAGCACGCGGTCGACCCGCGCGCCGTACGCGCGCGCGACGCGGCGCAGCACGGCGGCGTCGAATTGCGGGTAGCGGCGGCGCACCGTCTGCTCGAACTGCTCGAAGTCGGTGTCGGGGCGGCGTGCCGGGCCGATCCACTTGCTCAGGTCGCCGCCGGGCAGGAAGGCGCCGTGCGTCCAGCGCCCGCGCTTCGGGTCGACGCCCAGCGGTTCCATCAGCAGGTCGGCCGCGTCCTCGGCCAGGCGGCGGAAGGTGGTGATCTTGCCGCCCCACACGGTCAGCAGCGGGGCCTGGGCGGTGTCCAGGTCCAGCGAGTAGTCGCGCGTGACGGCCGACGGGTCGCCCGACTCGTCGTCCAGCAGCGGGCGCACGCCGGAGTACGTCCACACGACGTCCGACGGCACGACCGCCTTGGCGAAGTAGCGGCTGGCCTGCTCGCACAGGTAGCGGATCTCCGACTCGTCGATCCGGGCGGCGCCCACCGGGCCGTGGTGCTCCACGTCGGTGGTGCCGATCAGCGTGAAGTCGCGCTCGTACGGGATCGCGAAGATGATGCGCTTGTCCGGGTTCTGGAAGATGTACGCATGGCCGTGCTCGAACAGCCTGGGCACCACGATGTGGCTGCCCTTCACGAGCCGCAGCGACTTGTGCCGGCTCAGGTGTGCGTGCTCGGACAGGAACTGAGCCGCCCACGGGCCGGCGGCATTGACGAGCGCGCGCGCCCGCAGCGTATGGAACGCGCCGTCGGCGCTGTCCAGCGTCACCTGCCAGCCGTCGGCCGAGCGCTGGGCGTCGCGGCAGTGCCAGCGCGTGAGGATCGTGGCGCCGCGCTCCTTCGCGTCGATGGCGTTGAGCACCACCAGGCGCGCGTCGTCCACCCAGCCGTCCGAATAGACGAAGCCCTTGGTGAAGCGCGGCTGCAGCGGCGCGCCCGCGGCGTGGCGGCGCAGGTCGACGGTGCGCGATCCGGGCAGCACCTCGCGCCGCGCCAGGTGGTCGTAGAGGAACAGGCCGATGCGGATCATCCACACGGGGCGCATGCCCGGGTCGTGCGGCATCACGAAGCGCAGCGGCCACATGATGTGCGGCGCGCTGCGCAGCAGCACCTCGCGCTCGGCGAGCGCCTTGCGCACCAGCGAGAACTCGTTGTATTCGAGGTAGCGCAGGCCGCCGTGGATCAGCTTCGTGCTGGACGACGACGTCGCCTGGGCCAGGTCGTCCTTCTCGCACAGCAGCACCTGCAGCCCGCGGCCGGCGAGATCGCGCGCGATGCCCGCGCCATTGATCCCGCCCCCGACGACGAGCACGTCGCACTGGGTCGGGAGCGCGCTGTCGCGCTGGCCGGGGAGGGAGGAAACAGCTTGCACGGTGCTTTCCGAGTTCTTGACGAGCATGCAGGTGGAGTTCGAATGGCAGCGATTCTGTTCGTTTTGTTTTCGTTTCGACTCAAGGTAAACCCTGGAATCGATTCGCTTTTGATCGTTTAGATTCGCTCGCCATGAATCCCTCACCGCGCCAGCTCGAGCTCATCGAGGAGGTCCGACGCCTGCAGACCGTCAGCGTCGAGGCGCTCGCCGAACGCTTCGGCGTGACGCTGCAGACGGTGCGGCGCGACATCCGACAGCTGACCGACGCCGGCCGGCTGACGCGCTTCCACGGCGGCGTGCGCATGCCCGGCTCGACCACCGAGAACATCGAGTACCGCAAGCGCCAGCAGCTCAATGCGCAGGCCAAGCAGCGCATCGCGCGGGAGGTGGCGGCACGCGTGCCGCACGGCTCGTCGCTGCTGATCAACATCGGCACCACCACCGAGGCGATCGCCCGCGCGCTGCTGCGCCACAAGGGACTGCGCGTGATCACGAACAACCTGAACGTGGCGGCGATCCTGTCCGACAACGCGGACTGCGAGGTCATCGTCGCCGGCGGCGCCGTGCGCGCGATGGACCGCGGCATCATCGGCGAGATGACGGTCGACTTCATCGGCCAGTTCCGGGTCGACATCGGCCTGATCGGCATCTCCGGCATCGAGGCCGACGGCTCGCTGCGCGACTTCGACTACCGCGAAGTGAAGGTGGCGCGCGCCATCCTCGAGCACTCGCGCGAGGTGTGGGTGGCCGCCGACCACAGCAAGTTCAACCGCCCCGCGATGGTGGAGATGGCGCGCTTCGACCAGATCGAGATGCTGTTCACCGACGGGGCGCCGCCGGAACCCTTCCCCGCGCTGCTGGCGCAGGCCAACGTCACGCTCGTGAACTGCAACGACGAACCATCATGACCGCCAACAAGCCCACCCACCTCCTCGCGCTCGACCAGGGCACCTCCAGCTCGCGCTCGATCGTGTTCGATTCGAACGGCGGCATCGTCGCGATGGCGCAGGCCGAGTTCCGCCAGATCTACCCGCGCCCGGGCTGGGTGGAGCACGACCCGAAGGAGATCCTGCAGTCGCAGCTGGCCACCGCGCGCGCGGCGCTCGCCAAGGCCGGGCTGGCCGCGGCCGACATCGCCTCCATCGGCATCACCAACCAGCGCGAGACCACGCTCGTGTGGAACCGCGTCTCCGGCGAACCCGTCTACAACGCGATCGTCTGGCAGGACCGCCGCGCCGAGCCCACCTGCGCGGCGCTGCGCGAGCAGGGCCTGGAGCCGCAGTTCCGCGCGAAGACGGGGTTGATCGTCGACGCCTACTTCTCGGGCACCAAGCTCAAGTGGATCCTGGACAACGTGGACGGCGCGCGCGCCGCCGCGGCGCGCGGCGAGCTCGCGTTCGGCACGGTCGACACCTGGCTGATGTGGCACCTCACCGGCGGAAAGGTGCACGCCACCGACGTCAGCAACGCGTCGCGCACGCTGCTGCTGGACGTGCACGCCAACGCCTGGAGCGACGAGCTGCTGCAGATCCTGGACGTGCCGCGCGCGATGCTGCCGGCCGTGCACCCGTCCAGCCATGTGTTCGGCCACACGCTGCCCGAGCTGCTCGGCGGCAGCATTCCCATCGGCGGCGTGGCCGGCGACCAGCAGAGCGCGCTGTTCGGCCAGGCCTGCTTCCGGCCGGGCCTGGCGAAGAACACCTACGGCACCGGCTGCTTCATGCTGATGCACACCGGCACCGCATTCCAGGCCTCGACCAACGGCCTGATCACCACCAGCGCCGCGCAGATGGGCGCCACGCCCGAGTTCGCGCTCGAAGGCAGCGTGTTCATCGGCGGCGCCGTGGTGCAGTGGCTGCGCGACGGCCTACGCGCCATCTCTGCCAGCGGCGAGGTGCAGAAGCTCGCGGAGAGCGTGCCCAGTTCCGGCGGCGTCATGTTCGTGCCGGCCTTCACGGGCCTGGGCGCGCCCTACTGGGACGCCGACGCGCGCGGCGCGATCGTCGGCCTGACGCGC
>JBJMWE010000342.1:0-13038 GCA_045810285.1 Vitreoscilla sp.
ACACACATAACCAACACGACGCTCATCAGAACTACGCCGGCAACGCCGCGCAGCAGGCGCAGGCGCAGGCCCAGCAGGCGGCCGCGCAGGCCGGGGCCGCGCAAGGCCAGGCCGACGCCGCCGCGCAGGCGGCGCAGGCCCAGGCGGCACAGGCGCAGCAGCAGCTCGCCGATGCCCAGTCGCAGGCCGCCTCGACGGCCGATGGCGCCAGCAGCGCCGCCGAAGCCGCGGCCGCCAACGCCACCAAGGATCTGGGCAACGAGTTCTCCAACGCCACCCCCGCCGGCCTGCCGGCCGTGCCGTGTGCGTGCGGCGACTGCATCAAGAAGGCCGTCGATCCGGCCGTCCCGGCGATCCCCGGCACCCCGGCCCTGCCCGCCATGCCGGCCATGCCCGACATGCCGGCGATGCCTGCCATGCCCGCGATGCCCGCCATGCCGGCCATGCCCGCGACACCGGCCCTGCCCGCCACGCCGGCGATGCCCGCCATGCCGGCGATGCCCGCGATGCCGGCGATGCCCGCCATGCCGGAGATGCCTGCGATGCCAGCCATGCCCGCACAACCGGCGATGCCCGCCATGCCGGCCATGCCCGCGGCGAACGGCCTGCCCGATCTCCCCGCCATGCCCGCGCTGCCCGCGCTGCCGGACACGCCGGCCCTGCCCGCCATGCCGGCGCTGCCCGCGATGCCCGCCATGCCGGCGATGCCCGCGCTGCCGGCCATGCCCGCGCTGCCGGCCACGCCTGCGTTGCCGGCGATGCCTGCGATGCCGGCGATGCCCGCCATGCCGGCGATGCCCGCGATGCCGGCCGCACCCGCCATGCCCGCGATGCCGGCAGTGCCGTCCTTCTGACGCCGGGCTGCGCGGCGCCGCCCCTTTGCTTCGGTAGCGCACGCACGCTGCGCGCGCGCCCGAGCGCGCCACGCTCGCCCCTGCGCCTGCGCGAGACGCGCCTGCGCACCCGCGCAGCGTCGCGCGCGCGTCACGTCGGCAGGCGCTCGCGCCATCTGCCGCACGATGCGCACGCTGGCGGGCCGCCCCGGCCGATCGCGCCGTCGACCCATGCCAGAATTGCCCGACGCGCCCGGCAACAGGGCGCCCCAGGGCGGCGATGACTCAGATATCTCGAGACCAGTGGAACAGGTTGGGGCAGGACTCGTTCGATGCCCGCATGGTCGCCATCATCCGGCGCCATCACCCTGAACAGGCAGCGCGCCTGGATTTCTCGGCGCTGGTGGCGGCCATCCATCGCCAGACCGCGCGTGCACGCCATCACGGCCTGGCCGACGAGCGCTCGGTGGCCACCTATGTCTACACGGCGTGGCTCATGGGCGAGGAGTTCGACCGCCGCATCCCGGCCGTCGCGCAGCTCCTGGCCGACAGGACGATGAGCGCCGCCGACAAGTCCCAGGCGCTCACCAATTTCTCCAAGCTCGTGTTCCGCGCGCTGGATGGGGGCGCCAACGACGCCGGACGGAGGGCCGCATGAGCGCCGCCCGGCCGCCCGAAGGCGCTCGCCCCGCAGCGCGCAGCGCGGGGGTTGTTGCCTTATGAGCGTGCCCGACCTGCCCCTGGGCGGCCCGCTGGGCGACGCGCTCGCGACGGCCGCGCCGGCCGCTGCGCAGCAACTGCAGGAGCTGGCCGCGCCCGGTGCCGACGCGGCGTCCAAGGCCAACGCGCTGAAGGCGCAGGCGCAAACGGCCGAGTCCGCCGCCGGCAGCGAGTCGGCCGGCGCCGCGGCGGCCGCGCATGGCGCCGAGGCCGCCGCCACGAACGCCGCCAGCGACATCGGCAGCAGCTTCTCCGACACCACGGCGGTCGGCACGCCCGCCGTGCCTTGCGCGTGCGGCAGCTGCGTGGAGCCGGCGTTCGACCGTGCGGCAGCGCAACAGCAGCTCGTCCAAGGCTTGGCCAGCGACATCAAGAACAACCCGCTGCGCCAGGAATACGAGACCAAGGTCGCGGGCCTGTCGTCCTACGCCGACCAGATCCCCGGCAAGAGTCCCGACCAGCTCGAGGCGCTCGCGCGCGAGGCCAACCAGGCGCGCCGCGACCTGGGCGTGCAGTACAAGAACCTGACGCCCGCGCCGCTGCTGGACTACATCAAGGAAGTCAACATGGGGCGCTACGGCGATCCGCTGGGCCCCACGGTGGACACGCTGGTCGACAGCGGCCGGACATACACCGACATCATCAAGTCCGCCGGCCGGCCCAATCCGAACATCGACAAGCTGCTGTCGGGCTTCAATGACTGGCTGTCCGCCAAACCGGATGCGTACATCCAGCACGGCCTGGCGTCGCTCGGGAAATGAGACCATGAACATCCACGTTGGCCACAAGCTCGACCGCAAGCGCGACCTGGTGTGCGACGCCGCGATGCGGCCGCTGCACGAAGCGCCCGCCGATCCCGCGCACCCGCGTCGCCGCAAGGCGTTCTACGTGCCGTTCGAAGGCGGCTTCCTCGGCGCATTCTCCTCGCCCGGCGGCCCGATGCTGTTCGTCAACGGCGAGCAGTACGCGTTCCGCGACCCGTCGTGGTCGGTGCGCGTCGAGATCCACGGCGAAGCCCGCCGCGCGGTGTTCGACGGCCTGCGCACGGGGCCGCTGGCCGTCGACTACCCTGCCGTGCGCACCGACCCGGCCGACACCTGGGCCGACGAGCGCCTCGACGACTTCTACCAGTGGCTCGCCGCCAAGCGCGCCGACCAGGAACTGATCGCGATGTGGACCGACCGGGCGGCCTGAGCGTCCGTCCGACAGTCAGGGGCCGCCAGCGCAGGCATGATGGCGTCATGAGCAAGAAGAAACCCGACGGCCATTCGTACGACGACCAGCTGCGCCCGCTCCAGGTCGAGCTCACGGGCGTGATGCGCCTGCTCAAGGAGCGCGGCGAACGGGTCGTCGTGCTCCTCGAGGGACGCGACAGCGCCGGCAAGGGCGGCGTCATCAAGGCGATCTCGGAGAAACTCAACACGCGCCAGTGCCACATCGCCGCGCTGGGCACGCCCACGCCGCGCGAGCAGGGCGAGTGGTATTTCCAGCGCTACGTCGCGAACCTGCCCACGGCCGGCGAGATGACGCTGTTCGATCGCAGCTGGTACAACCGCGCCGGCGTCGAGGCGGTGATGGGCTTCTGCACGCCGGCGCAGACCGATGCCTTCCTCAAGCAGGCGCCCGTGTTCGAGAAGATGCTGGTCGAGGACGGCATCCGCCTGTTCAAGTACTGGCTGACCGTCGACCAGGCCGAGCAGGAGAAGCGCTTCGCGGAGCGCCAGGACGATCCGCTCAAGCAGTGGAAGCTGTCGCCGGTGGATCTGCAGGCGCGCAGCAAGTACGACGACTACGGCCGCGCCCGCGACCGCATGCTGGAGGCCACCCACACGAAATGGGCGCCCTGGACGCTGGTCGACTTCAACGACCAGAAGGCCGGGCGCCTGAAGCTGATCGCCAACCTGCTGTCGCACCTGCCGGTGGCGCCGTCGACCGAGCCGGAAGTCGAGATCCCGCCGCTGCCCGGCAAGCCGCACAAGGAGAAGTTCCGCGTGCTCAAGCCGATCTGACCCGTCCGCTGCAGCAGTCCATCCGGCGCGGCTCCGGTCCGGCGCGACAGGGCCGGAGATAATCCGTCGCATGTGGCCTGCCCTGAAAAACGACACCTTCCTGCGCGCTTGCCTGCGCCAGCCGACCGACTACACGCCGATCTGGCTGATGCGCCAGGCGGGCCGCTACCTGCCCGAGTACAAGGCCACCCGCGCGCGCGCCGGCAGCTTCATGGGCCTGGCCACCAACGTCGACTTCGCGACCGAGGTGACGCTGCAGCCCCTGGAGCGCTTCCCGCTCGACGCCGCCATCCTGTTCTCCGACATCCTGACCGTGCCCGACGCGATGGGCCTGGGCCTGTCGTTCGCCGAAGGCGAGGGCCCGCGCTTCGCGACGACGGTGCGCGACGAGGCCGCCGTGGCGAAGCTGGCCGTGCCGGACATGGACAAGCTGCGCTACGTCTTCGACGCGGTGACGTCGATCCGCAAGGCGCTCGACGGCCGCGTGCCGCTGATCGGGTTCTCCGGCAGCCCGTGGACGCTCGCGTGCTACATGGTCGAGGGCGCCGGCTCAGACGACTACCGCCAGGTCAAGACGCTGATGTACGCGCGGCCCGACCTGATGCACCGCCTGCTGGCCGTCAACGCGGCTGCCGTGGCGGCCTACCTCAACGCCCAGATCGACGCCGGCGCGCAGGCCGTGATGGTGTTCGACAGCTGGGGCGGCGTCCTGGCCGACGCCGCGTTCCGCACGTTCTCGCTCGCCTACACGCAGCGCGTCCTGGCGCAACTGCAGCGCGAGAAGGACGGCCAGCGCATCCCGGCCATCGTGTTCACCAAGGGCGGCGGGCAGTGGCTGGAGGCGATCGCCGACAGCGGCCCCGACGTCGTCGGGCTCGACTGGACGACCGATCTCGGCACTGCGCGCCGCCGGGTGGGCGACCGCGTCGCCCTGCAAGGCAACCTCGACCCCACGGCCTTGTTCGCGCCCCCGGAGGCCATCCAGGCGGAGGCGCGCGCCGCGCTCGACAGCTTCGGCCGGCAGCAGGAGTCCCCTGGCCGTGTCGGCGGCCACATCTTCAACCTCGGCCACGGGATCAGCCAGTTCACGCCGCCCGAACACGTGGCGGCGCTGGTGGAGGCGGTACACGCGCATTCGCGCCGCCATCACGGCGAGTAGGAGACCACTTACATACCGGGAACGCAGACAACACGCGATTCGTCCCGTAAGTGAGTGCTCAGGTGTTGACTTATCCCCAATATTCAGAGAGCGATAACGTTCACCCCCGGGGGTACCCGAGCCCCTCGGGAGATGCCGAGAAATAGACCCAAGTCCTTGATTTGATTGGATATTTCGAAGGTGCATCTATTTTGGGCATTCCCGGGCCAGGCACGACCGATCCAGCCCTTGGCGGCGCCGCCGCCAGCTTTCCCACAAAGTTATCCACAGAAACTGTGGGTGGCGCAAAACCCCTTACGGATCATGAGCTTATCGCTCGCAGCTCAAAAGTCTGACAACTTTCGCGCCCAACTCGGACGGCCGCCGGAGAGCGACGCCTGATGCGCGTCGCCGTGGCCATCGATGCGCCGCAATACGCCGGCATGAGCTCGCTGCTCACCTATGTGAGTGAGCAAACACTCTCTCCTGGAACGCTGGTACGCGTGCCGCTGGGCCGGCGAGAGGTGACGGGACTGGTGTGGGACGCGGACTTCGGCGCGCTCGACGCGGCGGCGGCCGAGGCATCGGCGGACGACGTCGAGCGCCCGCCGATCGCGTTGAAGCCGGTCATCGAGGCCCTGTCCAGCCTGCCCCCCCTTCAGGCCGACTGGCGCGCCCTGGCCGAGTTCGCCGCGCGCTACTACCAGCGCAGTCTCGGCGAGGTCGCGCTCGCGGTGCTGCCGCCCGAGCTGCGCAAGCTGGATGACACGGGCCTGGCCAAGCGAGTGAAGAAAAAGCGCGCGCATGCCATCCCGGAGGCGGCCGAGCCGCCGCGGCGCCCGCCGTTGACCGCCGAGCAGGACGCCGCCATGGCGACGCTGGGCGCCTGGGCCGCCGCCCCGAATCCGCCGCCCACGCTGCTGTTCGGGGTGACCGGCAGCGGCAAGACCGAGGTCTACCTGCGCCTGGCCGAGCAGGCGCTGCAGGCCGGCAAGCAGGCGCTGGTGCTGGTGCCCGAGATCAACCTGACCCCGCAGCTCGAACAGCGCTTCGCCGCGCGCTTTCCCGGCCGCCGGCTCGTCTCGCTGCACAGCGCGCTCACGCCGGCGCAGCGGCTGCAGCACTGGCTGGCCGCGCACCTGGGCGAGGCCGACCTCGTGCTCGGGACGCGGCTGGCGGTGTTCGCGTCGCTGCCGCGGCTGGGGCTGGTCGTCGTCGACGAGGAGCACGACCCGTCGTACAAGCAGCAGGACGGCGCACGCTACTCGGCGCGCGACCTGGCGGTCTACCGCGGGCACCTGGCCAAGGTGCCGGTGCTGCTGGGGTCCGCGACGCCGTCGCTGGAGACCTGGTCGCATGCGCAGACCGGCCGCTACCGCCAGGTGACGCTGGCCGAGCGCGTCGGGCGCGGCGCGCTGCCCGCCGTGCGGCTGCTGGACATGGCCACTGTGCCGCGCCCGGCGCCGCGCATGCCGCCGCAGGCGCTCGCGCCGCAGCTGATCGCCGCCATCCAGGCGCGCGTCGCGCGCGGCGAGCAGTCGCTGCTGTTCCTGAATCGCCGGGGCTTCGCGCCGGTGCTGCACTGCCCGGCCTGCACCTGGAAGAGCGGCTGCCCGCACTGCAGCGCCTGGCGCGTGTTCCACAAGGGCGAACGCATCCTCCGCTGCCACCATTGCGGCACCCAGGAGCCGGTGCCGCGCGCGTGCCCGGACTGCGGCAACCTGGACATCGAGCCGATGGGCCGCGGCACCGAGCGCCTGGAGGAACAGGTCGCCGAGCTGCTGCCCGGTGCGCGCGTGCTGCGCATCGACGCCGACACCACGCGCGCCAAGGGCACGCTCGAATCGCAGCTGGCCGCGGTGCACGAGGGGGCCGTCGACGTGCTGGTGGGCACGCAGATGGTGACCAAGGGCCACGACTTCCGCCGCGTGACGCTGGTGGCCGCCGTCAATCCGGACAGCGCGCTGTTCGCCGCCGATTTCCGCGCCCCGGAGCGCCTGTTCGCGCTGCTGATGCAGGCCGGCGGGCGCGCCGGCCGCGATGCCGACATCGCGCACGGCAGCGAGATGTGGGTGCAGACCTGGAACCCCGGCCATGCGCTGTTCGAGGCGCTGAAGAAGCACGACTTCGCCGCGTTCGCCGCCACCCAGCTCGCCGAGCGGGCGTCCGCGGGCCTGCCGCCGTACGCCCACCTGGCGCTGCTGCGCGCCGAGGCCAGGACGGAAGACGTCGCCGAGGGCTTCCTGCGTGCGGCGCGCGAGCTCGCGAAGTCGATCCCCGAGGCGGCCGACGTCATGTTCTATGCCCCGGTACCCCCGTCGGTGGCCAAGGTGGCGGGGTTCGAGCGTCGCCAGATGCTGATCGAGTGCGCGTCGCGCGCGACGCTGCAGCGGCTGCTGGCACTGTTCACGCCGGAGCTGCCGGCGCTCAAGTCGGCGCATCGGGGCATCGTGCGCTGGGCGATCGACGTCGACCCGCTGGGGATCTGAATTTCGCGCACGAATGCGAGCCTGCGGACAGCCAGCCGCGCTACAGTGGCCGTTGTCTTTCACACCGATGGGGAGCTCTCGCATGAAGACCAGGGTCACGCTGATCATCGCCGCCGCGCTCGCGCTGGCCGGCACGTCCTCGTTCGCCGCCGGCAAGCCGTGCGAGGAACTGAAATCCGAGATCGCCGCCAAGCTCGACGCCAAGAACGTCACCGGCTACACGCTGGACATCGTCGACGCCGACAAGGTGGGCGACGCCAAGGTGGTGGGCAGCTGCGAGAGCGGCGCCAGGAAGATCACCTACACGAAGAAGTGACGATGGCCGCCGGCATCCAGCGTGTCGGAGGCATCCTCGCGTGACCGGTGGCGCCGCCTGATGGGTGTCCGCTTCGTCCCGTTCACGGAAGCCGACTTCCACGCCTGGCTCGTGCAGGCGATCCCCGCGTTCGCGCTGAGCAACGTGCAGGATGGTCACTGGACGCTCGCCGAATCGATTCCCAAGTCGCAGGAGGCGCACGCGGCGCTGCTGCCGCAGGGCCTGGCCACGCCGGGCCAGTTCTTCATGCACCTGCACGACGACGCCAGCGGCGCGTGCGTGGGCTCGATGTGGTGGTCGGAGGGCGACAAGGGCGGGCAGCGCGAGGCGTACGTCTACAACGTCGAGATCGACGAGCCGGTCCGCCGTCGCGGGCATGCCCGCGCCGCGTTCGCCGAGCTCGAGCGCGTGGCGCGCGCGCACGGCGTGGTGCAGGTCGGCCTGCACGTGTTCGGCCACAACGCCGGCGCCCGGCGGCTCTACGAAGAGCTCGGCTTCGAGCCCACCAGCATCACGCTGCGAAAGGTCCTGCGATGAACAAGACAAGCCTGGCGCTCGCGGCGCTGGCCTGCGCCTGCACGGGTGCTGCGCGCGCCGACGCCGGCGGCGATCCGGCCGTCGTGCCGTACCGGCCCAGCGTCTCGACGCCCGCGCAGCTGTCGGCACCAGGCTGGCTCGAACTCGAGGCCGGCGGGCTGCGGGCGACGGGCCCGGACAGCGGCACGTCGCGCACGACGCTGCCCTATACGCTCAAGCTCGCATTCACGCCCGACTGGGGCATCCGCGTCGGCGGCGACGCATGGGTGCGCCAGGCCGCGGCGGGCGGATCGCAGGCGAGCGTTGGCGACACGGCCGTCGTGCTCAAGCGCCGCTTCGCGTCGAGCGACGCCACGGCCTGGGGACTGGAGCTCGGCGAGACGTTTCCCACGGCCAGGGACAGCGTGGGCATCGGCCACGCGCAGACGACGGTCAACGGCATCTTCAGCAGCGACTTCGCGCCCGGTTGGCACACCGACATCAACGTGAACGAGACGCGCCAGGGTCGTTCGGGCAGCCAGGCGAGCGCCTGGCAGGCGGGCTGGGCGGCGGCGGTATCGCGCAACCTGTCCGACGCGTGGGGGGCGGTCGGCGAGCTCTCCGGCACGCATCAGGCGGGCGCGCCCGGCCAGTCGCAATTCCTCGCGGCGGCGAGCTGGAACGAATCGAACGCCGCGGTGTTCGACCTGGGCGCCGCGCACGGCCTGAACAGCGCGTCGCCGCGCTGGCAGGTGTTCGCGGGCGTCACGCTGCGGCTGGCCCGGCTGTTTTAGCGCGACGGAACCTGCGCAGGCCAATCTGGTCACAATCGTTCCATGAGACTCTTGTTGGTCGAGGACGATCGGATGATTGGCGAGAGCCTGCGCGCGGCGCTCAAGCTCGAGGGCCATGCCGTCGACTGGGTGACGGACGCGCAGGCGGCCGCCACCACCACGGCCACCGAGCGCTTCGACCTCGTGCTGCTGGACATCGGGCTGCCCAAGGGCAACGGCCTGGACGTGCTGCGCGGCATCCGCGGCCGCGGCGATTCGACGCCCGTGATCGTGCTGACCGCGCGTGACGCCCTCGGCGAGCGCGTGGCCGGACTCGATGCCGGCGCCGACGACTACCTCACCAAGCCTTTCGAGCTCGACGAGCTGCTGGCCCGCATGCGTGCCGTGCTGCGGCGCCATAGCGGACGCACCACCACGCGCCTCACGCACGAGGACCTGAGCTTCGACCCGGCCACGCGCGAGGTCACGCTGCGCGGCGAGCCGGTGATGCTGTCGGCGCGCGAGCTCGCGGTGCTGGAGGCGCTGCTGCAGCGCCCCGGCGCCATCTTGTCGCGCGCGCAGCTGGAAGACCGGCTGTACGGCTGGGGCGAGGAAGTGGAGAGCAACGCCGTCAGCGTCTATGTGCACCAGCTGCGCAAGAAGCTGGGGCCGGAGCTGATCCGCACGATGCGCGGCGTCGGCTATTACCTGGGCAAGCGCGACGCGCCCGGCGCCGACTGCGGAGCGGCGGCTTGAGCGGGTCGACGCGGCCGCTGCGCCTGCGCCTGAACGCCGGCGGCACGCTGCGGGTGCGGCTCCTGCTGTCGCTGATCGCCGTGCTGGTGTTCGCCGCGCTGGCGATGGGGCTGTCGGTGTACTGGAACGTCTTGCGCCAGACCGAGAGCCTGTTCGACTACCAGCTGCGGCAGATGGCGCTGTCGCTGCGCGACCAGGGCGAGATCGCCCCCGAGGACGCCCGCGCGCTGACCGACGGCCAGCTCGACTACGTGATCCAGATCTGGCGTGTCGACGGCCACGAGGTCTACGCGACGCAGCTGCGCACTGAGCCGCCCGCGCGCGTCGTGCTGGGCTTCGCGGACATCCCGGCCGGCGGCATCGTCTGGCGCACCTTCGGCGTGGAGGCGCGCGATCGCGTCATCCAGGTGGCGCAGCCGCAGAACGTGCGCCACGACCGCGCCGTGCAGGCCGCGTTCGGCAGTGTCGCGCCGCTGCTGGCCGTGGCGCCGGTGCTGGCGCTGGTGATCGGCTGGCTGGTGTCGCGCTCGCTCGCGCCGCTGCAGCGCCTTGCGGCCGAGGTGCGCTCGCGCGACAGCAGCTCGCTGCAGGCCCTGCCCGAAGGAGGGCTGCCCGACGAAGTGCTGCCGCTGGTGCAGTCGCTCAACGCGCTGCTCGATCGCCTGGGCACGGCGCTGGCCGCGCAGCGGCATTTCGTCGGCGACGCCGCGCACGAACTGCGCTCGCCGCTGACCGCGCTGAAGCTGCAGGTGCAGGTGCTGCGGCGCGCGCCCGACGAGGCCACGCGCGACGAGGCCGCCCGCGCGCTCACCGCGGGCGTCGACCGGGCCACGCGCCTGGTCGAGCAGCTGCTGGCGCTCGCCCGCAGCGAGGCCGGCCCGCCGCGCGAGGCCACCGCGGTGCCGCTCGCCGAGCTGGTGCGCCAGGCGATGGCCGACGTCGCGCCGTTCGCCGACGCGCGCGGCACGACCTTGGAACTCGACGTGGCCGACGGCGCGGAAGGCGCAGCCGTGTCCGGCGACGGCGACGCCGCGGTGCTGGCGCGCAACCTGATCGACAACGCCGTGCGCTACAGCCCGCAGGGCGGACACGTGTCGGTGTGGGCGGGGATCGACGCGGAGCGCCGTGGCGCGCCGGTGCTGCAGGTGGACGACGACGGCCCCGGCATCCCCGTCGCCGATCGCGAGATCGTGTTCGACCGCTTCGTGCGCCGCGACAGCGCCGAAGGCCAGACGGGTTCCGGCCTGGGCCTGGCGATCGTGCGGCAAGTGGCGCTGCGCCAGGGGGCCGACGTGTCGCTGGGCGACTCGCCCGCCGGCGGCCTGCGCGTGCGCGTCACGTGGCCCGGGAAGCCTTGACGAACCCGCGAACGAACCCGGCACGCCCGCTGGCCGCGTCGGGACGCCGGCGCACGCGCCGCCGCGTCCTAATGTTCGCCTCATGTTGAGCTAATGGAGCCTTCATCCTCGGCGCGCACATTGCCAGCATGCGCCGGGATTGGAACGCGGTTCCGGTTCCGGTGCGCTGTCTCGAATGAAGCCGACAAGGAGTCGAACATGATGAACAAGACCAACCTGAAGCCGCTCGCGTGGGCCCTGCTCGGCGCGGGCGTGGCGGTGATGGGCACCGCCGGCGCGCTGGACCTGCCGTCCTGGCTGCGCCATTCCAGCAGCACCAACGCCGTGGCCGCCCCGGGCGCGGCCGGCGGCATCGCCGCGGCGGCCACCGGCCAGCAGGTCGCGCCCACGCCGATCACGCCGCCGCTGCCTGCGCTGCCGCCGGGCACCGCGCCGAACTACCGCGCCATCGTGCAGGAGTTCGGGCCGGCCGTCGTGCACGTCAGCGTCGAGGGCACGCACAAGCCCACCAGCGAGGAGATCCAGGAACAGGGCGGCATCGGTCCCGACGACCCGCTGTTCCGATTCTTCCGCGGCATGCCCGGCATGCCCGGCGTGCAGCGCGGCGGCCCGGGTGCCGAGCAGCCGTTCAAGGGCCTCGGCTCGGGCTTCATCATCGGCTCGGACGGGCTGATCCTGACCAACGCGCACGTGGTCAAGGAAGCCAAGGACGTCACCGTCAAGCTGCAGGACCGGCGCGAGTACGTCGCCAAGGTGCTGGGCGTGGACACCGCCACCGACATCGCCGTGCTCAAGATCGACGCCAAGGGCCTGCCCACGGTGCGCTTCGGCCAGCCGTCCAAGCTGATGGTGGGCGACTACGTGCTGGCCATCGGCGCGCCCTACGGCCTCGACCAGACGGCCACCTCGGGCATCATCAGCGCCAAGGGTCGCTCGCTGCCCAGCGAGAGCGGCGACAACTTCGTGCCGTTCCTGCAGACGGACGCTGCGGTCAACCCCGGCAACTCGGGCGGCCCGCTGTTCGACGCGGCCGGCAACGTCATCGGCATCAACTCCCAGATCTACAGCCGCACCGGCGGCTTCCAGGGCGTGAGCTTCGCCATCCCGATCGACGTGGCGCTGAACATCAAGGACCAGATCGTTGCCACGGGCCATGCCACGCACGCGCGCCTGGGCGTGACGATCCAGCCGCTGACCCAGGATCTCGCCGAGAGCTTCGGCCTCGAGCGCCCGGACGGCGCGCTCGTCTCCACCGTGGCGCCCAACAGCGGCGCGGCCAAGGCGGGCCTGAAGTCGGGCGACGTCATCACCAAGATCAACGGCGAGCCGATCCAGGAGTCGGGACAGCTGTCCTCGCGCATCGGCCTGGCGCGGCCGGGCGAGAAGGTCACGCTGGAGGTGTGGCGCGACAAGAAGATGGAGACGATCGTCGCCACGCTGGGTGCCAGCTCCGACAAGCTCGAGGTCGCCTCCAAGGGCGGCGACGGCGGCAGCAGCGAGAAGCTGGGCCTGGCGCTGCGTCCGCTCAATCGCGACGAGAAGGGCGAGGTCGGGTCGGCCGGCCTGGTGGTGGAGAACGCCGACGGCGCCGCCGCCAAGGCCGGGGTCGAACAGGGCGACGTGCTGCTGGCCGTCAACGGCAGGCCGGTGGGCTCCGTCGAAGACGTCAAGGCCATCCTGGCGGCCAAGCCCAAGCGCGTGGCACTGCTGATCTGGCGCGACGGCTCGCGCATCTTCTTCCCGGTGAACCTGGGCTGAGGGCGATCCGCGGGGCGGTGCCCCGCGGCGGATTGCAAGGGAAGGGGCGCTCGGCGAGAGCGCCCCTTGTCCATTGGCACGTCCGGGGCCATCGGGCCTGGCCGGTGCGTTGGCCCCCCAAGTCCATTGGCCACATCGAGTCCATTGGCCACACCCAGCGGAGCGCCGACCCTCCCCAACGCGTCATCCTGCGCGAAGTCGCAGGATCCACGCCTGCCGTGCCGCTTCCTCGGGCGTGGATCCTGCGGCGCGCTCAAACCGTCAATGCAACACTTGGATCACGAATCGAGGTGTTCATTGAAAAGCACAGGTCAGAGAATTCATCCGTCAGCTGCAGAGCGGCGCGAGTTGTGGGATCGATGGAGGCGAGGA
>JBJMWE010000343.1:0-18334 GCA_045810285.1 Vitreoscilla sp.
GCCTTCCAGGTAGGTGCCCGAGGCGCCGCCGAACGACAGGATCACGCGGCCGCCGGCGGCCTGGAAGTTGAGGATGTCGGTCTTGCCGGCGCCGCTCAGGTTGGCTTCGAGGCCGCCGCCCATCGAACAGCCCCCGCCCGACACGCCGAACGCCATCGTGGCCGCAGTCACGCCGCCGGCCGACTTGGCCTGCATCAGCGTGACGGCGTGTAGCCGCCGCCATACGCCCAGGTCTCGAAGTACGGCGCGACCTCGGTCGCGTAGGCGGCTTGTGTGAGCGCTAACGCGGCCGTGGCGGCCAGCAGGGCGGGACGAGTCTTCATGGATTCCTCAGTCGGGTTGGGAGTTCGGGAAAGGCCGCGCTCCAGGAGGAATCGCGACCGCAGACCGCTGTCGTGGCCGGGTGCGAGCACCGGCCCTCTCGCCTGTCGTCGGGGCCGCCCGGGTCAGTCGGTTGGCCTCCAAAGTCATTAAGTCAATTTGCTTTAATAACTTGTGCGAAGCGTAAAGCGGCGCGTCGACTGGTCATGACCGGGTTAGTACCAATGCATACCGCGATCAAGGTATCGCGGTACCCGGGACCGTATCGGCGCGTAACCGCCAGGGTGTGCGGAGCGCGGTGGACGGCGCGCGCGCTGGCGCATCGATGGGACGCGCTGCCGCCGGCACGTCGCCCGGGCGGATTCGATCGCGCCGTCAGTCCGCGACCAGCGTCGTCGACCCCGCCGAGCGCCGCCACGTGCGCACCGTGCCCCGCCCTGCCCGCTTGGCCTCGTAGCACGCCTCGTCGGCGGCCTCGAGCACCTGGGCGACCGCATCGAAGGCGGAATCGATCGCGACGATGCCGATGCTCGCCCCCACCGACAGCAGTTGCGACTGCCCGCCGCTGGTCCAGACGAGCGTGTGTTCGGCCACGCGCATGCAGATGCCCGCGGCGATGCGTTCGGCCGCGCGCGGGTCGCAGCCGCGCAGCAGCACCGCGAACTCGTCGCCGCCGATGCGCGCGACGGTGTCGTGCGCGCGCGCGCGGCCGAGCAGGATCGCGGCGATGTCCTTGAGCAGCACGTCGCCCGCGGCGTGGCCGCTGCTGTCGTTGACGGCCTTGAAGCGGTCCAGGTCGATGAACAGCGCAGCCGCCGGCTCGGCGTCCGCGCGCGCGCCGATCTCCTCGGCCAGGCGCAGCTCGAATTCGCGGCGGTTGACGAGGCCGGTGAGCTCGTCGTGCGAGGCCGACCACGACAGCTGCTCGCGATGGCGGCGGCTCTCGGTGATGTCGGTGAAGATCCAGATCGTGCCGGCGCCGGCGTCGCCCGCGCGCACCGGCGCGCCCTGCAGCCGCGCCCAGAAGCGGCTGGAGTCGGCACGCACGAGCTCGCGCTCGAGGTCGCAGGTGCCGCCGGCGGCGAAGGTCTCCGTGGCCATGCGCATGAACTCGCGGTGCGCCTCGTCGGACGGGCAGATCACGTGGTTCTGCATGCCGTGCACGCGTGTGCTGTCGTAGCCGAACATGCGCGCGAACTCGTCGCTCACGAGCTCGAAGCGGCCCATGCGCGTGAAGGCGATGCCCACCGGCGCGGTCGCCATCACGGCGCGCATCTTGCCGAGAAGTTCGTCGCTCGCCTTGCGCCATTCGGCCTTCTGGCGCAGCACGTACTGGAACACGCGCGCCAGCTCGCCCAGCTCGCCGCCGCCGCGGGGCCACGGCTCCTCGGCGGAGAAGCCCTCGCTGATGAGGCGCAGCGCGCGCCGCTCGAGCTGGCGCAGCGGGCGCAGCAGCGCCAGCATCACGAGCAGGATGATCAGGCCGCCGGCCACCGCCACCGCGGAACCGATCCAGGTCGCCTGCCGCCGGCCCTCGGTCGGGCCGCCCAGCAGCACTTCGGCGCGGGCGCTGCGGAACACCACCCAGTCGGCCGCGGGCACGCCCGCGACGGCGACGATGTCCTCGCCGAGATGGCGTGCCGAACCCTGCGGCTCGATCGGCGCACCTTCGGCCTGCCATCGCGCGACGACGCCCGCGAAGTGCGGGTCGGTCGAGAGCTTGCTCATCACGCGCGACGGATCGGCGCTGGAGACGACGTTGCCCTCCGCATCGGCGATCACCGTGGCCACGGGGCTGTGGTCGTCCATCGCCGGGCGCGTCAGGTCGTTGAGCAGCGCATTGGACGACAGCTTCATGCCGCCGATCAGCACCGCGGCGACGTGGCCGTCGGCGTCGAGCACGGGCATCGTGATCGCGACCATCGGCGTGCCGCTGGCGCGGCTGACGCCCACGCGCGAGACGATGCTGCGATGCTCGCGAACCGTGCGGCGCAGGTAGTCGCGGTCGGACGCGTCGACGTCGGTCGAGCGCACGGCGCCGGCCTCGACGAAGCCGACGACGTGCAGGCGCGCATCGGCCAGGAACACGCCGTCGAACAGGCTGCCCAGCACGCGCTGGTCGTCGAGCCAGTGCCGCACCGCTGCGCCGTCGGCCAGCTGCGCCACGGGCAGCTGGCCGGTGGCGGCGCGCAGCGCGTTCTGCAGCGTCACGAGCTTGGCGGTCAGCACCAGGCTGATGCGTTCGACGTTGGCGACCTCGGAATCGAGGGCCGAGCGCTGGCTGCGCTGCTCCATCGCGCGCAGCACGAGCACGACGGTGAGGGCGACGCTGCCGGCGATGAGCAGGAGGCCCGCGAGCGCGAGCCTGGCCTTGAGCGAGCCGCCGAAATAGCGCAGACCACGCATCGCGGGTGTCCTTCGAATCGCGCGCCGCGCTACTCGTTCGACATCATCCGCCGGCGCTTCTGCGTCTGGTCGATGTAGACCTGCAATGCACGCTGCGCCGTCGGGTTCATGCCGACGATCTCGCACCCGAGCCGCACGGAGCCGTTCTCGGCGCCGGTGGAGGTGACATGGTGCAGCATGAGTCCGGCATCGATCTGCGTGTCGGCGTCGAGCGACAGCCGCACGCCCTTGATCACCGCCCCGGGCTGCAGGCCGGGGACGTTGGACGGCTGCAGCAATGCGCAGCCGCCGATGCTGACGTCGAGCACGCGCAGCGCGACGCTCATGTCGGGAATGGCCGGATGGCGGAACGACGCAGTGGGCGCGGTGCGCTCGATGGTGCGCACGCGGAAGGTGGTGCGGCGCTGGAACCGGAACATCTCGCGCGGCAGGCGCGCCTGCAGCACGCTGGCCTTGGCGCCCTGCACCAGCACCAGGTCGGTGACGTCGAACTGCACCTTGACGCGGTCGAGGTAGGCGACGGCCGCGCACTCGTCGGCCTCGACGATGTCGTGCACGGCGGGCTGCTGCAGGTCGGCCGTGAACGAGATGCGGGCGTTGGCCGAATCGATCGTCCACAGCGTGGTGGTGTAGGCGCTGCCGTCGGAGGCGCTCAGGTTCAGCGGCACCACCTCGTCCATCAGCTGCTTGAGCAGCGCGCGAATCTCACCGGGCGCGCTGACGCGGAACTCGGCGAGGCCGTCGCCGGATCCCAGCGCGTCGAGCGAGGCGGGGCGGGTGTCTTCGAACATGATGCGTTGGCAGGTTGGTGTGTCGTGCTCTTCGCGCAACGACCGGTCAGGACAGGCTCTCGGAAAGCGAGGGTGACGCTCCGGGACGGGCCGGGTTCAATGAAGAAAGGCGGGACGGCTGCCGCCGCCCATCATCTGGTCCAGGTCTTCCAGCCAGGGCTCGGCCAGGTGGCGGATCTCGGCGTCGTTCAGCAGGATGCGTTGCATGATGCGCGACTTCTCCTTGGCCTCGTTCTGCATCAGCTGCGTCGACTGGGCAGCGTTCTTGAGCTGCGCGATCAGCACGGCGCAGGCGCCTTCGAGCTTGACCACCTCGTCCCAGTTGCCCGCGCGAGCTGCGGCGAGCATCTCGGCACTGGCCTTCTCGATGGCCTCATAGTAATTGAGCAGCTTGGTACTCATGATCTTCTTTTGGGTAAAAGTGCTCGAGATGTTCACAGCTTGCCCGCTTCCACTTGAGGTCCGATGGCGACCCACGCGTCCCGCAGGGGGCCGAGCAGGCGCGCACATTCGTCGAGTGCCGATTCGTCGTTCCTCAGGTTGGCCTGCAGCAGGCGCAGGCCGACATAGGCATACAGCGCATGGAGGTCCGCGGCCAGGCGGCCGCCGCCTTCCAGGTTCAGGCCGGCCTTGAGGCCTTCCTCGACGATGCGCGCGGCGCGGCCGATGGCCTTGCCCTTGGTCTCGATCTGGCCCGCGCGCATGGCGCCGCGCGCCGTCGCAAGGGCGTCCATGAAGCCGTTGAACAGCAGCTCGATCAGCTTGTGGGCCGAGGCCGCGTTGACGCTGGTCTCGACGCCGACACGGGCGTACGCGTTGGCGAAGCCGTGGGAGCGTCCGAATGCGGAAGGGGTGGCGGTGAACATGGTGGGTGCGGGATCCGTGTCCGTGAAGTGTTCGTCTTGACTTGTTATCGGAAGTGTCCGGGCCGGTCTTGAAGCGAAACTGTCCGGATTGAGCCGTCAAGTCCGCGCCAGCCGGGAGTCCGCGAATTCTTTCGAGAACTCCCCGCGGCCCGCCGGATCACGTCGCCTTCTGCATCAACGCGACCTGCTGCGAGACATAGCTCGACAACGCATTCATCTTGGACATCGTCGTGTCGAGCGCCTGGTATTGCGCGGTCAGGCGGGCCTGGGTGGCGTCCAGGTGCGTCTGCATGTCGTCCTGCTGCTTCTGGTTGCGCGAGAGCTCGCCCTTCAGGCCCGCGGTGCGCGAGAACAGGGAGCCGTCCGTGGCATTCGCCCTGTCGGCCAGCGTCGCGAAACGTTGTGCGATGCCCGTGTTCTCGTTGGTCGTGCCGAAGGTGGTGAACAGCTTCGACAACTCGTCGGGATGCGACAGCGCCGACGTCAGCTTGTTCTGGTTGGCGATCGACAACGTGCCGTCCTTCTGCACCGCGATGCCGATGTCGGACAGGCGCGCGAACATCGACGACGTGGTCGACGTGGTGGTGACGATCGCGCGCAGCTGGTTCTGGAAGCCGACGACCGAAGGATCGCCCTGCAGCGGGCCGTCGTGGCGCGAGGTGCCTGCGGCCACCGCGGTGCCCGCGTCGTACTTGGTCTGCAGCGAGATGTAGGACTGCAGCGCGGAATACGCGGAGACGAAGTCGGTGATCGCCTTCTGCATCGACGTCGTGTCCGTGGACACCTTGACGGCCACCGGATCCGTGGTCTTGCGCAGCAGCGTCAGGCTCAGGCCGTCCGAGATGTTGCTCAGCTTGTTCGAGGCCGACTCGATGTCGATGCCGTTGACGGTCGCCTTCGCGTTGACCGCGGACTGGTTCAGCAGCATCTGCGAGCCTGTCGCGGCGGTGCTGGCGTCGAAGTTGAGCGCCGACAGGCCGGTGCCGGCGACGCCGTCGTCGACGGTCTCGGACGTGGTGATCTGGAACGCGTTGGACGCGCCCGTGTCGGTCGAGCGCAGCGACAGTCGCGAGCCGTTCGCGTCGGTGATGATCGAGGCCTGCACGCCGGCCTTGTACGAGTTGATCTGGTCGCGGATCGCGGACAGCGAGGCCTGGCCGGCGCCGATCGGGATGTCCACCTTCGCGGTGCTGCCCGGCTGGAACGTGAGCGTCGGCGGCGTGGCGCCGTCGGACTTGTACGTGCCCAGCTGGATCGAGATCGTGCCGGCGTTCAGGGTCGAGCCCGCCGATGCCGGCGAGGTGATCGTCTGGCCCTGGGCCAGCTGCTGCACGCTGACCGAGTAGTCGCCCGGCGCGGCGCTGCCGTTGGCCGTGTCGGCCGTCACCGCGGAGGTGTCGGCGGAGGTCGACGTCGTCTGGGTCCACAGCGTGGACGACGACAGCGCGTGCGCCTTGTCGCCGAGCGTGGAGGTCAGGCTCTGGATCTGGCCGACCACCGAGATCTCGGTCTGCACCGAGGACGCCTTCTGCTGCAGCAGCGTCAGCGGCTGCGATTCCACCGCCATCAGCGACGTGATGATGCTCTTGACATCGAGTCCGCTGCCGATGCCGGCCGAACTGATGGAGCCGGTCGTCGAGCTCGTGGTGGTGGTCATGGAATTCCTTGGCGGTCCTTGAGCGGACTATCGGCGGTCCGCCGGCGAACTTGAGGGGCGTGGCCGCGCCCGAACGCGATTGCACGTCCGCAATGACCCGTCAATTCAGGCGATCGTGGCGGCTGCCCCAAAAGGAAAGGCGCGCCGCGCAAACCCCGGGACCAGGTCGCGGGGGCTTGCGGGGCGCGCCTGACGGGGGCGCCGGAAGGATCAGCCTTGCAGCAGCTTGAGCACCTGCTGGGGCAGCTGGTTGGCCTGGGCGACCATGGCGGTGCCGGCCTGCTGCAGCACCTGCGAGCGGCTCATGTTGGCGGTTTCCGACGCGAAGTCGGCGTCCATGATGCGGCTGCGGGCGGCCGACTGGTTCTCGACGCCGACCTGCAGGTTCGTGATGATGGCGTCGAAGCGGCTCTGCGTGGCGCCGTAGGTGGCGCGGGTGTCGTTGACCGAATCCAGCGCCGCGTCGATGTTGTCGATCACGGTGCCGATGGCGCCGAGCGAGGCCGAGGCGTCGATCAGGGCGGTCGACGTGCTGGTGACGGCGGTGATCGTCGTGTCCTGCGACATGTCCGTCGTCGCGATCGTGATCGTGTCGTCGGCGGTGGTGTTGGCGCCGATCTGGAACGTCAGCGAGGTCGCGTCCGCGCCGAGGATGTGCTTGCCGTTGAAGGTCGTGCCGGCCAGGACGCGGCTGATTTCCTGCTGCAGCTGCGAGAACTCCTTGTTCAGCGAGTCCTTGTCCGACGAGCTGTTCGTGGCGTTGCGGGCCTGCACCGCCAGTTCGCGCATGCGCTGCAGCGAGTTGCTGACCTGCGACAGCGCGCCTTCAGCCGTCTGCGACATCGAGATGCCGTCGTTGGCGTTGCGGATCGCCACGTTCATGCCGCGCGTCTGCGCATTCATGCGTTCGGCGATGGCCAGGCCGGCGGCGTCGTCCTTGGCGGAGTTCACGCGCAGGCCGGAAGACAGCCGCTGCATGGACGTCGCGAGGGAGCCCTGCGACATGTTGAGGTTGCGCTGCGCATTCAGCGAAGCAATGTTGGTATTGATCGTCAATGGCATGTGGATACTCCAGGACTCAGGCACAACCGGCGAAAGTGCCGGAACTCAGTTCGATGCGTGGCTGTCAGGCAGGCCTTTCGAGCCACGCACCTCCAAGCCCGGTACTTGGTCACCCCGACTTCGCTTGCGCTTCATCGCCGGTGCTTCCGGACCGCGTCCCCAGCTTCCCGTGGGATGAAGGAGACGTTGGATTGGATTGTGCGAATACTTGAGTCCGGGCAAACCACCGATATGAGGCCTCAAGTCGCCTCAATTCGGGTCCGCAGGCCCCGGGATCACCGGAGTTGTAACCGGCGCTCGACATGAAGAAAGCCCCGCCGGCTGAGCGCCTGGCGGGGCTTCGATCACTCGTCCGGGCGGGGCCTGTCGCCCCGCCGGGCTGCGGGATCAGCGCAGCAGCGACAGCACCTGGGACGGCTGCTGGTTGGCCTGGGCGATCATCGCGGTGCCGGCCTGCTGCAGGACGTTGGCGCGGCTCATGTTGGCGGTTTCCGTCGCGAAGTCGGCGTCCATGATGCGGCTGCGGGCGGCCGTCTGGTTCTCGACGCTGGACTGCAGGTTCGAGATGATCGAGTCGAAGCGGCTCTGGGCGGCACCGAAGGTGGCGCGCGTGTCGTTGACGTCGTCGATGGCCTTGTCGATGTTGTCGATCACGGTGCCGATGGCGCCGGACGTGGCCGACGAGTCGATCACGGCCGAGCTCGTGTTCGTCACCGTCGTCATCGTCGTGTCGGTGGTGGCCATGTCGGTCGTGGTGATCGACACGGTGTCATCGGACGTGGTGTTGGCGCCGACCTGGAAGTTCAGGGTCGTGGCGTCCGCGCCCAGGATGTGCTTGCCGTTGAAGGCCGTGCCGCCGAGCACGCGGGTGATTTCCGCCTGCAGCTGGCCGAATTCCTTGTTCAGCGAGTCCTTGTCCGACGAGCTGTTGGTGGAATTGCGCGCCTGCACCGCCAGTTCACGCATGCGCTGCAGCGAGTTGCTGACCTGCGCCAGCGCGCCGTCGGCCGTCTGGGCCAGCGAGATGCCGTCGTTGCTGTTGCGGATGGCCACGTTCATGCCGCGCACCTGCGCGTTCATGCGTTCGGCGATGGACAGGCCGGCGGCGTCGTCCTTGGCGGTGTTGATGCGCAGGCCCGAGGACAGGCGCTGCATCGACGTCGCCAGCGACGATTGCGACGAGGAGAGGTTGCGCTGGGCGTCGATCGACGCGATGTTGGTGTTGATCGAGAGAGTCATGATGGTCACTCCTGGGGAGACAAAATCCGGCGGGATTGCCGGGTTGTTCGCCCCAAAATCGAAAAACGGTAGGGGCCGTGAGCTGGTTTTCGGAACACCGATCCAAGAACTTGAGGACTTTTTGATCGGTTCTTTTCACGACCGCCGCGCGACCCCGAGTGGCAGGCACTTCCTGCCGGGCAGGGAGGCCGCCCCGGGCGTTCCCGCGAACTGCACCGTGACTGGCCCTGTTATCGGAGCCAGTCCGGCCGGGCTTGAACCTAGACTGGCCCGATCATGAAGAACTCCACACCCAACGCCTCTTCCGGCGCCCGCCGTGCCGAGAGCCACCGCCAGGCCGGCCTGCTCGCGCACCGGGCGCGCCGCTGGGACGAGGCCGTCCAGGAGTTCGAGCGCGCCACCGAACTGGCGCCGCAGGACGCCCTGATGTGGATGAACCTGGCGCGCTCGCGCATGGCACACGGCCGGCCGGCGTCCGCGCTGGACGCCGCCCGCCGGGCCTGCGAACTCGACCGCGGCAGCGCCGTCGCCTGCCGCATGGCCGCCGAGCTGGCGCTGCAGATGGCCCGGCCGGCCGAGGCGCTGGAGGTGCTGCAGGCGCTGGCCCCCGACGCGCCGCGCGACCACGACTACTACAACGCGCTGGGCAACGCCCTGTTCCAGGTGCGCCGCCCGCGCGAGGCGGTCGACGCCTATTTCCTGGCGCTGGCGAGCAAGGTGGATTCGGCCATCGTCCACTACCGGCTGGGGCTGTGCTTCATGGACCTGGCGATGGACCTGGAGGCCGCCCAGTGCTTCCGCACCGCGATCTCGCTGGACGACGGCAGCACGCGCGCGCTGGCGCTGAGCCTGGTGCTGCAGACCAACCGCCAGGCCTGCGCGTGGGCGCAGGACGCCGAGGACACGCGCGCCCTGCTGGAAGCCGTGGACCGCGACGACCCCGAGACCGCCCGCCTGCTGCTGCCGTTCGCGCTGATCTCGATCGATTCGACGCCGCAGCAGCAGCGCCGCCTCAACGAGCGCCGGGTCGCCGGGCTGACCAGCAGCATCGTGCCGCTGCCCGCGCCGGGTCCGCGCAGGCCGGGGCGCATCCGCGTGGGCTGGCTGTCGTCCGACTTCTACCACCACGCTACGGCCGTGCTGATGACCGAGCTGCTCGAGCGCCGCGACACGAGCCGCTTCGAGACCTTCCTGTATTCCCACAGCCGCGACGACGGCTCCGACACGGCCCGCCGCGTGCGCGCCGCCTGCGACCACTACGTCGACGTGCGCGGCGTCGGCAACTGCGCCGTCGCGCAGCGCATCCGGGCCGACGGCATCGACATCCTGATCGACCTGAAGGGCCACACGCGCGACAGCCGCATGGAGCTGATGGCCTACCGGCCCGCGCCGGTGCAGGCCGCCTGGCTCGGCTACCCGGCCACCACCGGCGCGCCGTTCATCGACTACCTGATCGGCGACCGCGTCGTCACGCCGCTGGACCACGCGGCGCACTACACCGAGCACATCGCGCAGCTCGAAGGCTGCTACCAGCCCAACGACACGGCGCGCCCGCTGCCGCCCTGCCCGCCCCGCGCCGCCCTCGGCCTGCCCGAGGACGCCGTCGTGTTGTGCTGCTTCAACCAGACGTACAAGCTGTCGCCGCGCATGCTGGACCTGTGGGCCCGCATCCTGGCCGGCGCGCCGAAGACGGTGCTGTGGATGCTGGCCTGGAACCCGCACGCGAAGGAGAACCTGCTGCGCGAGCTCGCCGCCCGCGGCGTCGCGCCGGAGCGCGTGTTCTTCGCGGCCAAGCTCGACCTGGCCAGCCACATCGCCCGCCTGCGCGCGGCCGACATGTTCCTGGACACCTGGCCCTGCAACGCCCACACCACCGCCAGCGAGGCGCTGTGGGCGGGCGTGCCGGTGCTCACCGTGCCGGGCGCGACCTTCGCGTCGCGCGTGGCCGCCAGCCTGGTGAGCGCGTGCGGCCTGGGCGACCTGGCCTGCCGCAGCGAGGACGACTACGTCGAGCTGGCCACGGCGCTCGCCAACGAGCCCGCGACGCTGCGCGGCGTCAAGGCGCATCTCGACGCGAACCGCCACGCCCTGCCGCTGTTCGATGCCGAGCGCCTGGCACGCGACATGGACGCCCTGTTCGTGCGCATGCACGAGCGCCACCTCGCCGGCCTCGCACCGCAGGCCCTCGCGGCGGAGCCGGCATGACGAACTACAAGGTCGCCCTCGTGATGATCGCGCGCAACGAGTCCGCCCGCATCGTGCGCGCGCTCGCGAGCGCCACGAACTGCGTCGACGAGCTCGTGGTGCTCGACACCGGCTCCGCCGACGCCACCGTCGCCCTCGCGCGTTCCGCGGGCGCGCGCGTGAGCCATTTCCCGTGGTGCGACGACTTCGCCGCCGCGCGCAACGCCGCGCTCGCGCTGGCCGACGCCGACTGGAACGTCATCGTCGACGCCGACGAATGGATCGCGGAGGCCGGCGTCGAGCTGCTGGCGCTGCGCCACACGGCGCCGGATTTCGTCGGCACGCTGCGCGTCGACAGCCAGTTCGACACGCCGATCGGCACGTCGGTGGCGCCCAGCTGGCTGCCGCGCGTGCTGCCGCGCGGCGTGCGCTACGAGGGGCATGTCCATGAACAGCCCGTGCACAGGCTGCCGGTGCGCCGCCTGGCGACCGTGCTCGCGCACGACGGCTACCGCGCCGAGGCGCTCAAGGCCAAGGCCGGCCGCAATGCCGACCTGCTCGCGCGCGCGCTCGCGCAGGCGCCCGACGACGCGTACCTGCATTACCAGATCGGCAAGGACCACGACGTCTACGAACGCTGGAACGATGCCGCGCTCCACTTCGACCGCTCGCGCGCCTGCGAGGCCGCCAGCGGCGCCACCGTCACGCTGGCCGGCACCACGCCCGGCTGGCACCACGACCGCCTGGTGCGCGAGATGCACGCGCTCAAGCAGTGCAAGCGCCACGCCGACGCGGTGCTGCTGGCCGAGGCCGCGATGCCGCACTGGCAGCACTCGCCGGACTTCTTCTTCGCGCTCGGCGACCTGCTGCTGGACTGGGCCACCGAGGAGCCGGCGCGCGCCGGCGAGCTGCTGCCGATGATCGAGTCGTCCTGGCTGCGCTGCCTGGAGATCGGCGAACGCCCCGACCTCGAGGGCTCCGTCGCCGGCCGCGGCTCCCGGCTCGCCGCCCGCAACCTCGTCGTGCTGTACGAAGGCACGGGGCAGGTGCTCAAGGCGATGAAGCTCAAGCAGTCGCACTAGCGCTCGCCTCGGCCCCCCGGCCCCTGCACCCGTCCGAATAGCCGGGCCCCAGCGGCCCTTTTCCGGCCTTGGGCGAAGGCGGCGGTCTTCAGAATCGGTTCGCGACCATCCATCGGTCAAGACCCCTTTTCCGGAGCCGGTTCCATGAAGAATGCCCCCGCGATCCACCTGGCGATCATCCAGCCTGCCGGCTACGTGCACTCGCTCGGCTTCCTGGACCAGGCGCGCTACTTCCGCCACATGTTCCGCCGCCAGGGCGCCGTGGTGACGATGGCCAAGAACCGCCTGCGCGAGGACGCCGTGAACTTCGTGTTCGGCGCCCACCTGGGTTTTCCCGCCGACTGGCAGGAACGCCACGCCTGCATCTTCGTCAACCTCGAGCAGCTGGGCCAGGGCGGCGCGGCGGTCAACGCCGACTATCTCGACCTGCTGCGCCGTTCGGCGGTGGTGGACTACGACGCGGCCAACGTCGGCGCCTATGCGCAGGATCCGGCCGACGTGCCCATCGTCTCGTTCGGCTACGCCAGCTACCTCGACAAGCCTGCGCTGCCGCTGGAAGAGCGGCCGATCGACCTGCTGTTCTTCGGCAGCTCCAACCCGCGCCGCCAGGAGTTCATCGCCCGCGTGGAGGCCGCCGGCTTCAACGTGGCCACCTTCGACGCGCCGGTGTACGGCCCGGAGCGCGACGAGTACATCCGCCAGGCCAAGGCCGTGCTGAACTGCCACTTCTACGAGAGCAATCGCTTCGAGCAGGCGCGCGCGTTCCATTGCCTGTCGCTGGGCACCCCGGTCATCTCCGAGTACACCCCTACCACCGACCCCGCGCCAGCGTTCCGCGACTCGGTGCTGTGGCTGCCCGAGCAGGTCGAGGAGTGGTTCCGCCTGCACTTCAAGACGCCCGGCTTCTACGAGGAGTCGCGCAAGCGCCTGGCCACGTTCCGTTCGGGCGACGCCATCCACGACCCGCAGGAGCAGTTCGCCGACCTGCTGGCCTTCGCCGACGGCTTCCGCCAGGGCTTCGCGCAGGTGCGCGCGCCGGGCCCGTGGCGTCCGCGCGCGATCAACCTGGGCTCGGGCAAGGACTACAAGCCGACCTGGCTCAACATCGACATCCTCGACCGCGCCGAGCCCGACCTGGTGCTCGACCTCGGCCAGCCGATCGCGCTGCCGTACGCGGCACCCACCCAGATGGGCGGCAAGGTGCTGCTGGAGGAAGGCGCGCTGGAGCTGATCTACGCCAACAACGTGCTGGAGCACGTGCCCGACCTGCCGATGCTGATGACCAACGCGCTGAAGCTGCTCAAGACCGGCGGCGCGTTCTCCATCGAGGTGCCGTACGAGAAGGCGCTGACCGCCTGGCAGGACCCGACGCACCTGCGCGCGCTCAACGAGAACTCGTGGCTGTACTACACCGACTGGTTCTGGTACCTCGGTTGGTTCGAGCACCGCTTCGAGATCGCCAAGTCGCAATGGCTGGACGCCGGCGTGCAGCCCTGCGCCAAGGAGCAGGCCGCATTCATGCGCGTGACGCTGCGCAAGATCGCCACCACGCCCCGCGAGCGCACCACTGCCCGCACGATGCGCGCCGACTTCGGCGGGCTGGCCGACGACGACCAGTTCGCCGACGATGCCGCCTGCGCGCTGATCTGACACGCCCCGCACGCCGCGCCGACAACGACCACCGAAACGCCAGCCCGCCCATGAACACCCTCGCGATCGCGATGATCAAGAACGAGGCCGACATCGTCGAGGCCTTCGTCCGCCACAACCTCGCGCTGATGGACCTGATGGTCGTCATCGACAACGGCTCGACCGACGGCACGCGCGAGATCCTGACGTCGTTGCAGCGCGAAGGCCTGCCGGTGGTCGTGTTCGACGACCCGATCTTCGGCTACTACCAATCGGAGAAGGTGACGCACGTCTACCGCAAGGTCGTGCCCGTCTTCAACCCGGACCTCGTCTGGTTCCTGGACGCCGACGAGTTCATCCACGCGCCCTCGCGCGCCGCGCTCGACGCGGCCTTCTCGGTGCTGCCTTCCGGCGACGTGGTGCTGCTGCCCTGGCGCACCCACCTGCCCGACGCGCAGGTCGACCCCGTGCGCGTGCTGGCCGATCCGCTGGGTGCGATGCCCGATCGCCGCAGGCGCGAGGAGCCCACCTACTACAAGGCCGTCGTCCGGCGCGATCCGCGCGACGACGCCCGCCTGGTGATCGAACAGGGCAACCACAACGTGCACTTCACCGACGGCACGCGGCCGCCGCAGCGCGTCATGGAGGGCGTCAGCGTCGTCCACCTGCCGGTGCGCAGCGTGGCGCAGCTGTCCGCCAAGGTGGTCAACGGCTGGCACGCCTACCTGGTCAAGAACCGCCACGCCGCGGTGCCCACCGCCGGCTTCCAGTGGCAGCAGCTCTACGAGCGCATCGTCTACGGCCAGGGCATCGACGCCGGCACGCTGACGGAGGTGGCGCTCGACTACGCCCAGGGCGCGCGCCCGGGCCGCAACCGGCACGACGACATGGTGCGCGAGCCGGTGCCCGCCCGCTACGGCGTGCTGCGCTACCTGCACCTCGCCCGCAACGACCTGCTGGCCAAGGTGGCGATGAACATGGAGTCCTACATCCTCAACGGGGATGGCAGCTGGAAGCCCGAGACCAACGAGACGGCGGCGCCGCGGCGCGACATCGCCGGCCTGCTGGAAGTGCTGCGCCAGTCGGACGCCGTGCGACTGCGCGGTGCCGCCGGCAGCGAAGGCCCGACGTGGGTGATGGAGCTGGCGTGCGCGAACCCGGGCTGGCAGGAGGCGCCGCACGGCGAGGCCGACCTGCTGCTCGCGGCCGACCTGCCGGTGGCCGGCTTCGCCGCGCTGGCGTCCGACGCCGCCACGCACCCGAGCCGCTGCATCGTCTGGTGGCCGTCGACGCCTGCCGACCCGCAGGCCCTGCACGGCGCCCTGCTCGCCTGGTACGCGGCCGGCTGGGAGCCGCAACTGATGCAGACGATGGCCTACCGCGCGCTGTCGGCCTTCCCCGAGCTGCGCCTGGGCGCGATCGTCCTGCACCCGGCGCCGCCGGAGCGCGCCGAGCGCGCCGCGGCGGTGCGCCAGCTGCTGTGCGCGCCCACCCCCGCCGCCCTGCCCGCGCTGGCGGTGCCCAAGCGCGTGCTGCATCCGATGCAGGACCTGCAGATCCAGGCCCTGGCGGCCTGACTCGACATCCCTTCCGAACACGAGGACGACCAACATGGCCTTCTGCTGCCTCTGCGAACGCAACGTCGACACCTGGGTTCCCCATCCGGGGCGCGCCCGGCGCAGCCCCTTCATGGCGCTGATGGGCACCGTCGGTTCCGACCTCGCCGTCTATGGCTGCCCGCACTGCGGCTGCAACGACCGCGACCGCCACCTGTGGATGTACATGGCGGCCTGCGCGCTCCCCGAACAGCTGGCCGGCAAGCGCGTGCTGCACCTGGCGCCGGAGGCGTCGCTGGAGCCGCGGCTGCAGGCGTGCGGCCTCGCGGAGTACGTGCGCGGCGACCTGTTCCCAGCGCGCGCGGGCATCCGGCGCGTGGATGCGGAGGCCATCGACTTTCCCGACGGCAGCTTCGACCTGATCATCGCCAACCACCTGCTGGAGCACGTGCGCCATCCCGAGCGCGCCGTCTCCGAGTTCGCGCGCTGCCTCGCGCCCGGCGGCCTGCTGATCGCACAGACGCCCTATGCGCCCGCGCTCAAGCACACGTTCGAGCTGGACACGCCGCCCACCGAGGACTTCGCCGCGGTCTACTACGGCCAGGTCGACCACGTCCGCCTGTTCGGCGGCGACATCGCCGTGCTGTTCAATGGCGCGGGCTTGAGCGGCTCGCTGGTGCCGCATCGCCAGATGCTGGCCGAGTTCGATCCGTTCGAATTCGGGTGCAATGGCAACGAGCCATTCTTCGCGTTCTCCAAGCCGGCGCTCGAGCTGGAAGCCGCCTGAAAGGCGCAGGCCGGCCCGCGGGGCTGGCCTTTCCCGCATCCGCGCGCGGGTGCGGCTCGATCAATCGACATCCATCGCGGACGAGGCGCGACCACGATCGCGCGTCGACGGCCACAGGGTCGCCCGTCGCGCGGTGGCCCGCGCCCGGGCGGTGTCAGGCCGCCAGCAGCAGCGGCACTTCCCGCGCCGTCGCCGTCGCCGACGCGCGCACCAGCTCGGCGATGCGCACGACGTCGGCGTCCTGCAGCGCAGGATAGATCGGCAGGCACAGCACCTGGTCGGCCGCGGCACGCGCCACCGGCAGCCGGGTCGGGTCGGCGGAGGGCAGGCCGCGGTACATCGGGAAGTCGGAGATCAGCGGGTGGAAGTAGCGCCGCGCCACGATGCCCTCGCCGCGCAGGTGCTGGTAGAGGCCATCGCGGCCGAGCGCGTGGCCCGCGTCCACCAGGATCGGGAAGTACGAATGGTTGGGCGTGGCGCCGGCGGCGGGCGCGAGCGTGCGTACGCCCGGGACGCCGGCCAGCAGCTCGCGGTAGCGGTTGGCGATGGCGCCACGGCGGGCGATCGCCTCGTCCACGTGCTTGAGCTGCACCAGGCCGAGGGCAGCGTTGAACTCGCTCATCTTGCCGTTGATGCCGGTGGCCACCACGGTCGTCTCGTTGACGAAGCCGAAATTCTTCAGGTGGTCGATGCGCTGCTTGGTCTTCGCGTCGGGGCAGATGATCGCGCCGCCCTCGAAGGTGTTGAAGACCTTGGTGGCATGGAAGCTCAGCACGGACAGGTCGCCGTGGTTGAGGACGCTGCGCTGCTCGCCGGCCTCCTCGCGCCGCACGCCGAACGCGTGCGCGGCGTCGTAGATCACCCGCAGGTTGTAGTCGTCGGCGATGCGCTGGATGGCGTCGACGTCGCACGGCGTGCCGTAGCAGTGGATCGGCATGATGGCCGTCGTCTGGGGGGTGATCGCCGCCTCGATCCTGGCCGGGTCCATGTTCAGCGTCACCGGGTCGACGTCCACGAACACCGGCTTGATGCCGTTCCACATGAGCGAATGCGCGGTGGCGACGAACGAGTACGGCGTGGTGATGACCTCGCCCGTGATGCGCAGCGACTGCAGCGCGGTGACCAGCGCGATGGTCGCGTTGGTGAACAGGCTGATGTGCCGCACGCCCAGGTAGTCGCACAGCGCCGCTTCCAGCATCTGGTGGAACGGGCCGCCGTTGCTCAGCACGCGCGTGTCCCAGATCTGCCGCAGGTAGGGCATGAACTCCTCGAGCGGAGGCAGTTCGGGCTGGGTCACGTAGATGGGCTTGCGGCTGGCGGCCATGGAGCGTCCTTCGTTCGGGGGCGGCATGGGCATGCCGTGCGTCCGTGGCCTGATCATGGCCGGGCGAGCGCCCGGACGATCCGCGGAAATGGCCGTGCGCGGGGCGCCAATTGGCGGCACGCAGCCAGCGGCCGCGGCGGGCCATGCCACCGAAGGCGCGATCTGGCGTCCATCGGGCCCGCAGTTCCGGCGATCGCCCGGCCGGGTCTGCATCGATCATCGGCGCATACGCAGAGAAAGCCCTGGACACGCGCATGCCGACGATCACCACCCTCATTCCCGCCTACAAGAAGGAATACCTGGGCGAGACGTTGCTCGGGCTCGCGCGCCAGACCTTCCGCGATTTCCGCGTCGTGATCTCCGACGACAGCCCGGACGACGAGATCACCCACCTGATCCGCTCCGGCCACTACGGCGACCTGTCGCGCTCGCTGGATCTGGAGGTCGTCCGCGGCCCGAAGAACGCCCGCCTGAACCACCAGTCGCTGATGGACCGCTGGGCCGGCAGCTCGCCGTTCGTGCACCTGCAGCTGGACGACGACGTCGTGTTCCCCGAGTTCTACCGCAGCCACCTGGCCGCGCACCGCACGGGCCGCTTCAGCGCGTCGGTGAGCCGCCGCTGGGTGACCCACGGCAGCCTGATGCCGGTGATGGGCATCAACCAGCCCGCGCCGGTGGCGCAGAGCCCGCTGCTGCACGTGCCCGTTGACGCGGACCTGCTGTTCCGCACCATGGTGCCCACCTGCAACAACTGGATCGGCGAGTTCACCCACATGGTCATGTCCGCCGAGGGCGCACGGGCCTATCCGCGACCACCAGCGGACGACCTGTCGTACTACGGCTGGCTGGACGTCGGCTTCGCGCTGACCGCCGTGCAGGTGGCGCCGCTCGTGATCGTGCGCGACCACCTGGGCATCTTCCGCCAGCACCCGTCGCAGACCACGCACCGCCTGAACACCGGCATCGGCCGCGTGTCGTCGCTGGCGTGGGTGACGACCGCGCTGCTCGCCTGGCGCGAGGGCCGCATCGCGGCGACCGACGTCGTCACCGCCATCAAGTGGAACGTGCGCCAGTGCCTGGAGCGTTTCGGCGAGGACGACGCCATGATCAACGAATCCTTCGACCTGATCCAGAAGCACGGCGGCGACCTGGAGCAGCTGGTGGTCGCATGGCGGCCGTTCTGGCTGCGCCTGCTGGCCATGCACCCCGCCACCGCGCCCCTCGCGCTGCCCTCGCGCGAGCCCGCGATCGCCTGACCATGGTCGCGCACGACGCCGCCTTCCCGCTGGACACCGTGCTGGCCGCGCTCGACGCGCTGGGCCTGGACTGGGTGCTGCACGGGCGCCGCGACCTGGGCCCCGTGCGCTTCTGCAGCCTGTTCGCGCAGGCACCGCAGGGCCTGTACTTCTGGGAGGGCGACGACACGCCCC
>JBJMWE010000344.1:0-7226 GCA_045810285.1 Vitreoscilla sp.
CGCCAGATCGAAGCTGCCCGTCGTGCGATCTCGCGCCACATCAAGCGCGGTGGCCGCATCTTCATCCGCATCTTCCCGGACAAGCCGATTTCGCAGAAGCCTGCCGAAGTCCGGATGGGTAACGGCAAGGGCAATCCGGAGTACTACGTCGCTGAGATCCAGCCCGGCAAGGTGCTCTACGAGATCAACGGTGTGCCCGAGCAACTGGCCCGCGAAGCGTTCACGCTTGCGGCCGCCAAGCTGCCGCTGAGCTGCACCTTCGTCACCCGCCAAGTCGGCATGTGACCAGGAGCCATCAATGAAAGCATCTGAACTGCGGACCAAGGACGTCCCGGCGCTCGAAAAGGAAGTCACCGACCTCCTGCGCGCCCACTTCGGCCTGCGCATGCAGAAGGGTACTCAACAGCTGACGAACCACTCGCAGCTGAAGAACACCCGCCGTGACATCGCTCGTGCCAAGACCATCCTGGCCGAGAAGAAGGGAGCCGCGAAGTGACGCAAGCCCAAACCGCCGCGACCGAAAAGCCGCAAACCAACACGCGTACCCTGGTGGGCCGCGTCGTCAGCGACAAGCGCGCGAAGACCATCACGGTCCTCGTCGAGCGTCGCCACACGCACGAGCTGTACGGCAAGATCGTCGGCCGCTCGCGCAAGTACCACGCCCATGACGAAAAGGGCGAGTACAAGATGGGCGACCTGGTCGAGATCGCGGAAACGCGTCCCATCTCCAAGACCAAGAGCTGGGTCGTGACCAAGCTGCTCGAGAAGGCCCGCCTGGCCTGATCGACGCGCTGCGTGGGCCGCAAAGCCCGCTGCCGCACAACGCGGCCGGAACGCTGGAATACTGGCGTCCCGGCCGTTCTCATTTGTGGCGCACCGAACGCGTCGCCACGCCAATTTCATTCAGGAGCGAGACATGACCATCCAGGTTGGCGACAAGCTGCCCGCGGGCACCCTCAAGGAATTCATCGAAGTCGAGACCGAGGGCTGCTCGCTCGGGCCGAACAACGTCGAGGTCGGTGCGGCCACGGCGGGCAAGACCATCGCGCTGTTCGCGCTGCCCGGTGCCTTCACGCCCACCTGCTCGGCCAAGCACGTGCCCGGCTACGTCGCCCGGTTCGACGCGCTGCGCGCCGCTGGCGTCGACGAGATCTGGTGCGTGTCCGTCAACGACGCCTTCGTGATGGGCGCCTGGGCGCGCGACCAGAAGACGGCCGGCAAGGTCCGCATGCTGGGCGACGGCTCGGCCGCGTTCACCCAGGCCGTGGGCCTGCCGCTGGACCTCACGGCCAACGGCATGGGCGTGCGCTCGCAGCGCTACTCGATGCTGGTGGTCGACGGCGTCGTCAAGAAGCTCAACGTCGAGGCGCCGGGCAAGTTCGAGGTGAGCGACGCCGAGACGATGGTCAAGCAAGCGCAAGCCCTGAAGGGTTGATCGCTTCGCGCGCACGACGCGCGCACGCCGGGCCGCCCGCGCATCGCGCGCGTGCGGCCCTTTGCATTTGCGCCGCGCGAGCGTGAAGGATTGCGCGCCGTCGCCGCGCCCCGTCCGGCATGCCCCGGCACCGGCCCCGCAGAATCGGCCATCCACGGATGACCCAGGGAGGGCACGCGACATGGCTTTCACGATCAACGGCTGCGGCACCACGTTCTACGGCAGCGCCGACCCGCATCCCGACGGCTCCTGCGTCGTCACGACCTGGGTCGTCCTCGCCTACATCCCGCTGATCCCGCTGGGCTCGATGCGCGTGCTGCCGGTCAGCCAGGATCACCTGCCCTGGTACAAGCGCAGCGGCCAGCAATACCGCTCCATCAAGGTGCCGCTGCACATGCCCCACCTGTGGAAGGGCTGGGGCGTGACGGTGGGCCTGTTCCTGCTCCTGTCCGTGCTCAGCCGACACTGAGGCGGTCGGGGCACGGGGTCGCGGACGGCCGCAAGCGCACGAGGCGCATACGGAGCGGACTCACTTGCCGGGGCCGATGCTGGCGTCCAGGAACTTGACCATGCGGTCGTAGAAGTCGATGCGGTTGGCGGGCAGGTACCAGCCATGGCCTTCCTCGCGGTACTCGATCCAGGTCACGGGCGCCTTGCGAGCCTGCAGCACGCGGCGCAGCCGGGTCGCGTGTTCCAGCGTCACGCGACGGTCGGCACCGCCGTGGGCCAGCAGCAGCGGGCGCGTGATGCGCTCCGCCTGCTGCAGCGGCGAGGTCTGCGCGAGTTGCTCGGCGTCCTTGGCGGGGTCGCCCACCATCACGGGCATGCCGTACGAGCGCCATTCCTCGCTCATGTCGCTCCAGTGCGTGTCGTGCATCAGTGCGATGTCCGACACCGCGGCCCAGGCGACGCCGCACTGGTACAGGTCGCCGTAGCGCACCAATCCCATCAGCGTGGCATAGCCGCCGTAGCTGGCGCCCGCGATGCACGTGCGCCGGGCGTCTGCCAGGCCCTTGTCGGCCGCCCAGCGCGTGGCGTCGGCGATGTCGTCCTGCATCTTCAGGCCCCACTGCTTGAAGCCGGACAGGAACAGGGCGCTGCCGTAACCCTTGCTGCCGCGGTATTCGGGCTTGACGACGAGGTAGCCGCGCGACGCGAGGAACTGCGACTCGTCGTCCCATTCCCAGTTCCAGCCACGCAGGAACGGGCCGCCGTGCACGAGCACCACCGTCGGGAACGGCCCCTTGCCCTTGGGCTTGGTCACGTACACCGGGATGTCCTGGCCGTCGCGCGACTTGATGCGGTAGAAGTCGGTGTCGGCCATCTGGCGCGCGTCGATCGCCGGCCGCGAGTTGCCGATCGGGATCAACAGGGTGGCCTTGCGGTCGCAGAGGTAATAGATGGCGGGCTGGTGGTCCGAATGGCTGCTCACCAGCACACGGTTCGCGCAGCCGCAACTGGCCGGATCGATCCGGTTGATCGTTCCCGGCAGCCTGGCGTCGACTTCCTTCTGCAGCGCGGCCATCGCAGGATCGAACCAGGCGGTGCCGTCCGCGTCGGCGTCGTAGTGGGCGCCCAGCAGCTTGCGGTGCAGGTCGTCGTAGACCAGGGTGCCGGTGAAGTCGAAGCCCTTGATGCGCACCAGCGGTTCGCCGGTCGCCTGGCCGCTGGCCGGATCCAGCTTGAACAGTGCGCTCGTCGAATCGGGGCCGTAGGCCCTGGACACGTAGACGGCGCCGTCCGCCCCCACCTGCTGGAAGTCGAGGCTGTCCGCGCTGGCCGCGTAGCTGGGGAAGTGGTGGACCTCCTTCCACTCCGTGCCCGTGCGTGTCAGGACGGTGGAGGTGCCCTCCTTCGAGGCGATGCCGCCCAGCAGCTCGCCGGCCGGCCCGACGAACCAGTCGTAGGTGAACTCGGGCAGGTTGCCCTCGACCAGCGAATGCACGCTGCCGTTGCGGGTGTTCAGTCGGCTCGGGATGCTGCCGTTCACCTCGCCGGTCGTGTGGACGTAGGTCCATCGGCGCACCACCACGTCGTCGGAGCCGTCCGACAGCGTGCGTTCGAACTCGGTATCGGGGTCGAGCGCACGGTCGGTCACCAGCTTCCCGGTCTGCTGCTCCCGCTGCCAGCTCGGCCGGATGAGCGTGCGCATGTTGTCGCCGTTGCGGTCGACGGCGTAGAGCGCACCCCCGGTCTGGTCGAAATACGCCTCGTTCTCGTGGAAGATGCTGAACACCAGGCGCTTGCTGTTGACCCAGTGCACGCGCGACACGTCCGCGTCGTTGAAGCTCGCGATGACGCTCGCCTTGGACAGGTCGGCTGTCTGCAGGATGGCCAGCTGGCGCCGCCCTTCCTTGTTGCGCACCAGCATGGCCAGGGCGTCGCCGTCGGGCGAGATGACGGGGCCGCTCAGGTCGTCGAAGCCGAAGAAGGCCGCGGTCGGCACCGAGGACGGTGGGCCGGGCGGCGTCTCGGCCGCGTGGATCGGGCCGAGGCCCAGGCCGATGGCCAGCCCCGCTCCGGCTGCGCATCGTGCAAGCCAGGTCATGTGCTTCCCCTCCCGGAAATCGTTGTCGGGCCAGTGTACGGACGGCCTCGCGGCGGACGCATCAGGGCAGCCCCGAGGCGCCGGCTTCCTCGTCCCCGACGCGGGCTCCAGAACCATTTGACACGGTCTCTCGATCCGGTGCATAATGGCCGACTTCGCCGAAGAGGCGTGAGCAACGTATGCCGCTTTCAGTCAACACTGGAGGCGCCTGGAGTGACCAGGAGGCTGCGCTGCTTGTCTCGGAGGAATTTCAGCCCAACCGGGGTGTTTCCGAAGCCGCAGGCCCTGCCTGCAGCGGACGAAGCGTCGCGACGGGCCCAATACTGACCGCTCTCGGGTGTTGCCGTCTGCGGGAGCAAGTTGGGGATAAACCATGATTCAAATGCAGTCGCGACTCGACGTCGCGGACAACACCGGTGCGAAGTCCGTCCAGTGCATCAAGGTGATCGGCGGCTCGAAGCGCCGTTACGCCGGCATTGGCGACGTGATCAAGGTCAGCATCAAGGAAGCCGCGCCGCGTGGTCGTGTGAAGAAGGGCGAGGTCTACAACGCCGTCGTCGTGCGCACCGCCAAGGGCGTGCGCCGCCAGGATGGCTCGCTGATCAAGTTCGACGGCAACGCCGCCGTCCTGCTCAACGCCAAGCTGGAGCCGATCGGCACCCGCATCTTCGGCCCCGTGACGCGCGAACTGCGCTCCGAGCGCTTCATGAAGATCGTGTCGCTGGCCCCGGAAGTGCTCTAAGCGCGCCCCGCAGTACAAGGAAACGCCATGAACAAGATCCGCAAGGGTGACCAGGTCATCGTGACCACTGGTCGCGACAAGGGCAAGCGCGGCACGGTTGCCGACCGCGTCAGCGAGCAGCTGCTGCTCGTCGAGGGCATCAACGTCGCCAAGAAGCACGTGAAGCCGAATCCGCTGAAGGGCACGACCGGTGGTGTCATCGAGAAGACGATGCCCATCCAGCAGTCCAACGTCGCGCTATTCAACCCGGCGACCGGCAAGGCCGATCGCGTGGGCTTCAAGATTCTGGCCGACGGCAAGAAGGTTCGCGTCTTCAAGTCCAGCGGCGAAGAAGTCAAGGCATAAGAGGTCCGACATGGCTCGTCTCCAAACCATTTACCGCGAAAAGATCGTCCCGGACCTCACGGCCAAGTTCGGCTACAAGTCCGTGATGGAAGTGCCGCGTCTGACCAAGATCACGCTCAACATGGGTGTGTCCGAAGCCGTCGCCGACAAGAAGGTCATGGATCACGCCGTGGGCGACCTGACCAAGATCGCCGGCCAGAAGCCCGTGGTCACCAAGTCGAAGAAGGCCATCGCCGGCTTCAAGATCCGTGACGGCGTGCCCATCGGCTGCATGGTCACGCTGCGCGGCATCCAGATGTACGAATTCCTGGATCGCTTCGTCACGATCGCCCTGCCGCGCGTGCGCGACTTCCGTGGTATCTCCGGCCGTTCGTTCGACGGCCGCGGCAACTACAACATCGGCGTGAAAGAGCAGATCATCTTCCCGGAAATCGAGTACGACAAGATCGACGCGATCCGTGGCATGAACATCTCGATCACCACGACGGCCAAGAACGACGACGAGTGCAAGGCACTGCTGGCGGCGTTCAAGTTCCCGTTCAAGAACTGAGGCGCCCCAATGGCAAAGCTTTCCCTCATCCAGCGCGAACTGAAGCGTGAAGCGACGGTGGCCAAGTACGCGAAGAAGCGTGCCGAGCTGCTCGAGACCATCAACGACGCCAAGCGCAGCGACGAAGAGCGCTACATCGCGCGCCTCGAGTTCCAGAAGCTCCCGCGCAATGCCGCGCCGGTGCGTCTGCGCAACCGTTGCAACCTCACCGGCCGCCCCCGCGGCACGTTCCGCAAGTTCGGTCTGGCCCGTTCCAAGATCCGTGAGCTCGCCTTCAAGGGCGACATCCCGGGCGTGATCAAGGCCAGCTGGTAATCAGGCGAATCAGGAGAAAACAGCATGAGCATGAGTGATCCTATCGCCGACATGCTGACCCGCATCCGCAACGCGCAGAGCGTTGAGAAGCCGGTCGTCAGCATGCCTTCGTCGAAGCTCAAGGTGGCAATCGCCCAAGTCCTGAAGGACGAGGGCTACATCGATTCCTTCGCGGTCAAGAGCGAGGGCGTCAAGGCCGAACTCGAGATCTCGTTGAAGTACTACGCGGGCCATCCGGTGATCGAGAAGATCGAGCGCGTCAGCCGCCCGGGCCTGCGGGTCTACAAGGGCCGGCACGACATCCCGAACGTGATGAACGGCCTCGGCGTCGCCATCGTCACCACGCCCAAGGGCGTGATGACCGACCGCAAGGCGCGCCAGGCCGGCATCGGCGGCGAAGTGCTGGTCTACGTCTCCTGACCGACGAGAGATAGAAGAGGCTCACATGTCACGCGTAGGAAAGATGCCGATCGCCATTCCCAAGGGAGTGGACGTGACGGCGGGACAGGAATCGATCAGCGTCAAGGGCTCGCTCGGCACGCTCGCGCGTCCGCTCAGCCCGCTCGTCACCGTGAAGAACGAAGACGGCAAGCTGATGTTCACGCCGGCCAACGACTCGCCCGAAGCCGACGCGATGTCGGGGACGATGCGTGCGCTCGTCAACAACATGGTCGGCGGCGTCACCAAGGGCTTCGAGAAGAAGCTCAACCTGGTCGGCGTCGGCTACCGCGCCACCGCCCAGGGCACCAAGCTCAACCTGCAGATCGGCTTCTCGCATCCGGTGGCCAAGGAAATGCCCGCCGGCGTGAAGGTCGTCTGCCCGACCCAGACCGAGATCGTGATCTCCGGCTTCGATCGCCAGGCGGTCGGCCAGGTCGCCGCCGAAGTTCGCGCGCTGCGTCCGCCCGAGCCCTACAAGGGCAAGGGCATCCGCTACAGCGACGAGAAGGTGACGATCAAGGAAACGAAGAAGAAGTAAGGGGACCGAGATGCTCACCAAGAAGGACCAGCGCGTCCGCCGCTCGCGGCAGACGAGGAAGCGCATTGCGCTGCAGCGCGCGCCGCGGCTCACGGTGCACCGGACCAACCTGCACATCTACGCCGCCGTCATCTCCGACGACGGCGCGCACGTCCTCGCCAGCGCCTCGACCGCCGAAGCCGACGTCAGGAAGGACCTCGCCGGCGACTCGAAGGGCGCAGGCAAGGGCGCCAACGTCGCCGCCGCCGCGGTGATCGGCAAGCGCATCGCCGAGAAGGCCAAGGCCGCCGGCATCGAAAGAGTCGCGTTCGA
>JBJMWE010000345.1:0-7782 GCA_045810285.1 Vitreoscilla sp.
ATCCGCGCTATCCGCTGGCGGTCGCGTTCTACGGCCGCGCGCGCCAGATGGTGGCGGTGCTGGCACGCATGCAGGCCGCGCTCCGCGGCGAGCCCACGCCGCTGCCGCTGGCAGCCGACGAGCTGCAGGTGTTCATCTCCACCGAGGGCTGGCCGCTGGCCGCGCTGCGCGCCCAGCTGAACACGCGCTCGCCCACCTTTCGCCACGCCGTGCGCATGAGCCTGGCGCTCGGCAGCGCGTACTTCATCGGCCTGGTGCTGCCGTGGGCCTCGCACCCGCACTGGCTGGTGCTGAGCGTGGGCGTGGTGCTGCGCGGCAACCTCGAGCAGACGCTGTCGCGCCGCAACGACCGCGTGCTCGGCACGATGATCGGCTGCCTGCTGGTGCTGGTGCTCGCGCAGTTCGGGGCGCCGTGGCTGTCGACCCTGGCGTTCCTCGTGGCCGTGGGCATCGCGCACTCGTTCGTCACCGCGCGCTACCTCGTCACCGCCGCGGCCGCCAGCGTGATGGCGCTGATGCAGGCCCACATGGCCGCGCCGGACGCCGAGAGCTTCGGCGTGTTCGAACGCATCGCCGACACCGTGATGGGCGCCGCGCTCGCCTGGGCCTTCAGCTACCTGTGGCCGTGGTGGGAGCGGCGCGGCATCGCCAAGCTCACCGACCGCGTGCTCAGGAGCCTGCGCACGCTCACGAGCGAAGTGATGCGCCTGCCGGATGCAGGCAAGCCCGACCTGAAGCTGCGGCTGGCGCGGCGCGAGGTCTACGAAGCCGTCGGCGCGATCGCGTCCGCCGCCCAGCGCACCGGCGCGGAACCCGAGCGCGTGCAGGTGCCGATGTACGCGCTCGCCGAGATGCTCACGCGCTGCCACGTGCTGATGGCGCAGCTGGTGGCGGTGCGGCTGCTGCTCGCGCGCCGCGGCGCGCAGCTCGATGCCGCCACCGCCGGCAAGGTGCTGTCCGATGCCTGCGCCGCGCTGCACCAGGCGCTCGACAACCCCGGCGTGGGCACGTCGCCCCAGCGCGGCGCGCCCGGCGCAGCCGGCGCCCCGGTGGTCGTCGCCGGCACCGTGCCCAGCGAGGACGTCGACCACACCGCCGTGCCCGCCGCCTTGCCCGACAGCGCCGTGCTGCCCTGGCTGCGCCGCCGCCTGCAACTGGCCACGCGCGCCGCGCGCCGCGTGGGGCTGGCGGCGCAGGCGTTGAACGCCGCGGCGGCGTGAGGGCGCAGACGGCGGCGCCGTGCCGCCGGTGTAATCCGGGCCGTCAACTGCCCAAATGGCGCCGGGCAGGGCGGTTCGGCCCGCCCTAGACTGCGGTCTCCGGTTTTCGGCGCGCGGCCCCGGCCGCTCGCCGCCGGCATCGATCGAGGCGATGCGCCGCGCCTTGCGCCGAGCGGTGCGCGACCCGATCCATCCACAAGACGAATCACACAGGGAAGTAGACGACATGGCCAACATGCCCAAGCTGCACGAGATCCTCGCCGTCGAGAAGGCGCGCACCGGTCAGGTCAAGACCTTGCTCGAGGACACCTCGCGCAAGTTCAACAAGGCCGCCGACTACTTCTCGGGCCACCTGAAGTCCCTGAAGCTGATCAGGGACGACCCCGCCAACGCCGCCATCGAGGCGGCCGCGCGCGAACATCGCCAGTTGCCCACCACGGTGGTCGAGACGCTGGACTACCTGTTCAAGCACTGGGCGAACGCCGAGGACGTGCTGCTGCAGAAATCCCTCACCAACCAGGTGGCCCGGGCCGACATCGTGCTGGCCGACGGCCACGTGCTGGCCGGCAACGTGCCGGTGGACGAGCTGCTGGGCCTGGAAAACCGGCTGGAAGAACTGCGCAAGGTCTTCCACGCCATGCCCACCAACCGGGCCGACACGAAGTACGCAGCGTCCGACGACGGCCGCAAGGGCTCGTGGACGGCGGTCGACGCCGACATCACCACCAAGACCGAGCGCACCAAGGAGCCGTTCATCAAGGCGCCCGCCACCGACAAGCACCCGGCGCAGGTCGACGTGGTCGAGAAGGACATCGTCGTCGGCACCTTCACCAACATCAAGCTCTCGGGCGCGGCCACCACACTGCAGAAGGCGCAGGCCATCGAGCTGGTCGACGACCTGATCGCGGCGACCAAGCAGGCCCGCATGCGCGCGAACACGGTCGAGGTGATCGACGGCAAGGTCGGCGCCGCGATCACGGCGTACCTGATGCAGGCGTTCAGGTGAGGCCCTTGCGGCTATGATCGGAACCGCCCCTGGCAACGGGGGCAACGAGGCATCCTTATCCTTATCGTGAGCGTGTCGTCGGACACAGGCTTGCAGTTTCTGGTGGTTCGAATCCACCCGTCCTTACCAAGCGAATCCAGCCGCGGCGGCCGACCGCTGTCGCGTTCGCTTGGCAAGGACGTGCCGGAATTGGTAGACGGCTGCAGGACATTGACTCGTCGACACACGATCCTTCGCGTTCTCGTTTCGCCTCCATAGTCTTATCTTCTCGAGCATCGGTCATCCGAAGGCGGGCCCGCACTGGGCGACTTGCAAAGGTCGCCCGGACCCGACACGCAGGTTCGATTCCTGCCCTGCCCACCTAAGCGCATGCGAGCGCGCGTGCGCTTAAGGGGCAGGTGGCCTAGTGGCAAGGCGCGGGTTGAATCAACCCATCTTTCTCCTGAGATCGGGTCGCGTCCTTCTACCGGTGTAGCTTCGGCTGGCGTGGCACGTGGCTTGGTGGTTCAACCATCCACGTGCCACCCTCGTACCCGGCGCCGTCCGTGGCGCCGTCCTCGCGTGGTGCCGCTGCGCGGCCGTGCATCATCGGCTCCGGCCGTTCGTCGATGCGAGCAGGCCCCCTGAAAACCCCGTCATCCTGCGCGCACTCGCAGGGTCCACGGCGGCCGGCCAAGGCGTCGCCTGGAATCCGCAGCGTCATCACAGCGCGCCGCGCCGCGCACCACGCCGCACCGCACCGCATCCGGTGGCCATCGTCACCGACGCCCGCCAATCCGTCGCTCGTCACATCGGCCTCGGCCGTCGCTGCCAGGCTGGCCAGAATCGACGGCATCGTCATGGACGTCCGGCCCCGCATGCGTATCCCCCTGCTGTTGCTGATGTTGTCTGCCGCCTGCGTCGCGGGCGCCGCCGAGCCTGGCGTGCCGGCCGTGGCGCTCGCCGCTTGCACGCCGCGCGTGTTCGCGCCCGACGTGATCTCGGGACCGGACCACGACGCCGCGCCGGCGTTCTCCCCCGACGGTCGCAGCGTCTGGTTCTCGCGCAGCGACGCCGCGCGCTCGACGATCCTGGAATCGCATCGCGATGGCGAGCGCTGGTCGACGCCGAGCCCGGCGTCCTTCTCGGGCCGCTGGAAGGACATGGAGCCGGCGATGTCGCCGGACGGGCGCTTCCTCGTGTTCGTGTCGAACCGCCCCGCCGATGGCGAGGGCGCGCCGCTCGACGGCTTCTTCATGGGCAAGTCCTTTCCGGGCGGCGGCGGCAACCTGTGGCGTGTCGAGCGCACGGCCGACGGCTGGGGCGCGCCGGTGCGCCTGCCCGAGATCGTCAATGCCGACCCATCGACCTTCGCGCCCAGCGTGGCGGCCGACGGCAGCCTCTGGTTCATGCGTCCAGTCGACGGCGGGCGCCGCTTCCGTCTCTACCGCGCGCCCTGGCACGACGGCCGCTTCGAGCCGCCGCAGCCACTGCCGTTCAGCGACGGCTCGACCAACGATGTCGACCCCGCCGTCGCGCCCGACGAGTCCTTCGTCATCTTCGGCTCGAGCCGTCCGCCGGCGCGCGACATGGACCTGTTCATCGCGTTCCGCGACGGCCCCGCGTGGAGCGCGCCGCGCCACCTCGGCGGCCTCGTCAACAGCCCGGGCTCCGACGCCGAGGCGCGCCTGTCGCCCGATGCCCGCACGCTGTACTTCTCGAGCGAGCGCCACTCGCCGGCGGCGTCCGACCGGGACGCGGCCTGGAACAACGGCAAGTACAACGTCTGGCGCGTCGAGCTCGTGGGCTGCCCGGCGGCGGGACGCGAGTGAGGGCCGGGCGCGCGGCTCAGTTCGTCACCACGAGGTCGATGCGCGCGGTCTGGTAGCTGTCGTCGAGCGAGGTCGCATAGATCGTCAGCGGCACCGGCGCGACGAGCGGCTGGGTCGACGAGATCGCGAAGACGAGCTGGTCCGGTGTCGAGACGGTCTCCGTGAACGCCGCGCCGCCGTAGAGCACGGTCGTGCCGGCCTGCGTCGGGATCCCCGCGGTCGTGCCGGCGACGATCTCCCACGACACCGGCCCCGATGCGTCGAGTTCCAGCACGTCGCCGACGCGGACCTGGATCGTCTGCTCCTCATCGGGGAAGACATCGACGTTGGTCAGCCACTGGCCGTTGAGCTTGGCGCCGAGGTCGAAGGCGGCGCTCGGCGGTGGCGGAGGGATCTCGACGCCGACCTCGACGCCGCCGCCGCAGGCCGACAGCAGCAGGCCGGCGGCCAGCACGGCGAAGAAGGGGAGATTGCACTTGCGCATCGATCGCTCCGGGAAAGTGTCTTGGCTCTCAACGCGCCAACCACGGCTTCGGATGTCGACATCGACATGGCATTTACCTCGCCTTCACGTAACAGCCCCCGCTCGCTGCCCGGCAGCCGGTTCGTACACTGCCGCTTCCGATCACCGACGGGACGTCGTCATGCAAGCCCAGCACCTGGAAGGCGGTTGCTTCTGCCGCGCGATCCGCTACCGCCTGGCCGGCGCGCCGCACGGCAGCATGGTCTGCCATTGCCGCACCTGCCGCGGGCTGTTCGCGGCGCCGGTGGTGGCGTGGCTGTCGGTGCCCAAGGCCGCGTTCGCGTTCACGCAGGGCACGCCCGCCACGTTCTCGACGACGCCGCCGGTCACGCGCTGGTTCTGCGGCCGCTGCGGCACGCACGTGGCCTACGAGCACGCCGACGAGCCGGGCTGGGTGGAGGTGGCCACGTGCAGCCTGGACGACCCGTCCGCGGTGCCCCCGACGCACCACTCCTGGCTCAGCCACGACGTCGCGTGGGTGAAGTTCGGCGATGGACTGAAGACGTTCCCCCGCTCGCGCCACGACGGCGGGTGAGTCGCGTCCGCAGCGCGTGGCCGCTCGCGCTACCGCCGCTTCGCCGCGCGCGCCGTGCGCTCGGCGGCGCGCGCCGCTTCGGCGGCCCGCAGCTTGTCCTTCTTGCTCGGGCGCTTGCCCTTGAGGCCGCCCGTGCCGTGCGGTGCCTCGGCGGCACCCTTGGCCGGCGCGGCTTCCTTCGGCTCGAATCCGGCGACGACCTCGCGCGGGATGCGCAGGCCCTGGCGCTTCTCGATCAGGCGGAAATGCGCCTCGCCGGCGGCCGTCACGAAGCTCACCGCGAGTCCGGACTCGCCGGCGCGGCCGGTGCGGCCGATGCGGTGCACGTAGTCGTCGGCGGCGCGTGGCAGGTCGTAGTTGACGACCACGGGCAGCTGCTCGATGTCGATGCCGCGCGCGGCCAGGTCGGTGGCCACCAGCACCTGCAGGCGCGAGGCCTTGAAGTCGTCCAGCAACTGGGTGCGCCGGCCCTGGCTCAGGTCGCCGTGGAAGGCCTCGGCCTTCAGCCCGCCGATGTGGAGCTTGGACGCGACGTGGCTCGCCGCGTACTGCGTCGCCACGAAGACGAGCACGCGCTTCCAGCCATGGTCGCGCGTCAGCTTGAGCAGCAGCTGCGTGCGAGGGGCCGTGTCGACGGCGATCGCGCGCTGGTGGATGTGCGCCGTGGCCGACGCGATGGCCTCGGCCGCCGCCGCGCTCGCTTCGGCCGCGCCGGCCAGGGCGATGTGCACGGGATCGTGCAGCAGCGCCTGCGCGAGCGCCGTGACGGCGCTCGGGAAGGTGGCCGAGAACAGCAGCGTCTGGCGCCGCGGCGGCAGCAGGGCGAGCACGCGCTGCAGCTCGTCGGCGAAGCCGAGGTCCAGCAGGCGGTCGGCCTCGTCGAGCACCAGCACCTGCACGTCGGAGAGCGAGACGGCGTTGTGGTCGACGAGATCGAGCAGGCGGCCGGGCGTGGCGACGACGATGTCGGCGCCGCCGCGCAGCCGCATCATCTGCGGATTGATCGACACGCCGCCGTACGCGATGGCGATCTTCAGCGCCTCGGGCAGGTGTTGCGCGTCCTCGCGCAGCGATTCGCCGATCTGCGCCGCGAGTTCGCGCGTGGGCGCGAGCACCAGCGCGCGCACGGGGCGCTTGCGCCCTTCCGGCGGCACGCCGGCCGCGGCCAGGCGCTGCAGCACCGGCCAGCCGAACGCCTGCGTCTTGCCCGAGCCCGTGCGGGCAGCGCCCTGCACGTCCCGCCCGGCGAGCGCGGGCGGGATGGCGGCGGACTGGATGGGCGTGGGCCCGAGGTAGCCGCGCTGCTTCGCGGCGGCGAGGAACGGGGCTGCCAGGCCAAGGGATTCGAAACTCATGGCCGTATTGGACACGAGTTGGCGCCGGCGCGACATCCGGCGCCGTTCCGGACGACCCTCAGGCCTTGTTCGCCCGGCGCTTCTGCCACGCCAGCAGTTCCCCGACGATGCCCTTGCGGAACGCCACCACGCACAGCACGAAGATGCAGCCGATGATCACGTTGGTCCAAGAGCCGGCGCGGTCGGACAGGTAGTTCTGCAGGCCGATGACCGTGAACGCGCCGACGACGGGCCCGGCGAACGTGCCCAGGCCGCCCAGCAGCGTCATCAGGATGACTTCGCCCGACTGCTCCCAGCGCACGTCCTGCAGCGTGGCCAGGTGCAGCACCAGCACCTTGAGCGAGCCGCCCAGGCCGGCCAGCGAGGCCGACAGCACGAATGCGAGCAGCTTGTAGCGGTCGACGTTGTAGCCCAGCGAGATCGCGCGGGGCTCGTTCTCGCGGATCGCCTTCAGCACCTGGCCGTAGGGCGAGTGCACGATGCGCAGCACGAACAGGAACACGGCCACGAAGATGGCCAGCACGAAGAAGTACAGCGCCAGGTCGTCCTCGAGCGAGACGAGGCCGAGCAGCTTGCCGCGCGGCACGCCCTGCAGCCCGTTCTCGCCGCCGGTGAACGAGGCCTGCAGGAAGAAGAACGACAGCATGTACGCCAGCGCCAGCGTCACCATCGCGAAGTAGATGCCCTGGCGGCGGATCGCGATCGCGCCGAAGACGAGCCCGGTCGCGGCGGCCGCGGCCACCCCGCCCAGCACGGCCAGCTCGGGCGTGAGGTGCCGTTCCTGCAGCAGCCAGGCCGTGATGTAGGCCGCACCGCCGAAGAACGCCGCATGCCCGAACGACAGCAGCCCGGTGTAGCCCAGCAGCAGGTTGAACGCCATCGCGAAGATCGCGAAGCACAGCGCCTGGGCGATGAAGATCGGATACACGCCGATGAACGGCGCGACGATGAGGAAGACGAGCGCGACGATCCAGACGATCTTGCCGGCGCGCTGCGTGCCTTGGCCCAGCCAGTCCATCATTTTTCCTTCCCGAACAGCCCGGCGGGCCGCACCATCAGCACGATGGCCATGATGAAGAACACGACGACGTTGGACGCCTCGGGATAGAAGACGCGCGTGAGGCCTTCCACCAGCCCCAGCACGAGGCCGGTGACGATGGAGCCGATGATCGAGCCCATGCCGCCGATCACCACCACGGCGAACACGACGATGATCAGGTTGCTGCCCATCAGCGGGGTCACCTGGATGACCGGCGCGGCCAGCACGCCGGCCAGCCCGGCCAGCGCGGCGCCGCCGGCGTAGGTGAGCGTCACCATCAACGGCACGTTGAC
>JBJMWE010000346.1:0-7018 GCA_045810285.1 Vitreoscilla sp.
CCGCCCGGCGCCCGCCGCGCCGGTGGCATCGGCTGCCGAGACGGCGCCGGTGGTCCGCAACCTCACGGTCGACGCCGAATTCGCGGGCCAGCGCCTGGACAACTTCCTGCTGCGCGAGCTCAAGGGCGTGCCCAAGACGCACGTCTACCGCATCATCCGCTCGGGCGAGGTGCGCGTGAACAAGGGTCGCGCGTCGGCCGACACCAAGCTCGCCGCCGACGACGTCGTGCGCGTGCCGCCGGTGCGCATGGCCACGCCCGCGGCGCCGGCGGAGGCCGCGCCGCCGCGCGAGTTCCCCATCCTGTTCGAGGACGAGTACCTGCTGGCCATCGACAAGCCCGCCGGCACCGCCGTGCACGGCGGCTCGGGCGTGAGCTTCGGCGTCATCGAGCAGCTGCGCCGCGCGCGGCCGCAGCAAAAGACCCTGGAGCTCGTGCACCGCCTCGACCGCGAGACCTCCGGCATCCTGCTGCTGGCCAAGAAGCGCAGCGCGCTGGTGGCGCTGCAGGACCAGTTCCGCGCCCGCGAGACGGGCAAGACCTATGCCGCGCTGGTGGTGGGCCGCTGGCCGGCCAGGCTCAAGGTGATCGACGTCGCGCTGCACAAGACCGAGGACGCTTCCGGCGAACGGCGGGTCTACCCCGTGGCCGACGACCACCCCGACGGCCAGCGCTCCATCTCGCTGGTGCGCATCGCGCGCCAGTTCGCCGACACCACCTTGCTGGACGTCACGATCAAGACGGGCCGCACGCACCAGATCCGCGTCCACCTGCAGCATTCCGGGCACGTGATCGTCGGCGACGACCGGTACGGCGATTTCGCGCTCAACCGCCGCTTCGCCCGCGGCGACGCGGTGCCGGGCGTGCGCTTCGAGCGCATGTTCCTGCACGCGCGCCGCCTCGCCTTCGACCATCCCGCCACCGGCGCGCGCCTCGAGCTGGAGGCGCCGCTGCCACCCGAGTGCGCGCAGCTCGTCGACGCCCTCGCGAAACAGACATGACCGCCTCCCCCGACCGCCCGCGCCGCTTCGACCTCGTCGTGTTCGACTGGGACGGCACGCTGTTCGACTCCACCGCCCTGATCGTGCACAGCATCCAGGCCGCGTGCGCCGACCTCGGGCTGCCGGTGCCCGACGACGAGCGCGCGTCGTGGGTGATCGGCCTGAGCCTGCGCGCCGCGATGGCGCACGCCGCGCCGACGATCACCGAGGCGCAGCTGCCGCAGATGATCGATCGCTACCGCTTCCACTACCTGGCGCGCCAGCACGACCTCGCGCTGTTCCCCGGCGTGCTGGACATGCTGCAGGCCCTCAAGCGCCGCAACCACTGGCTCGCGGTGGCCACCGGCAAGAGCCGCGCGGGGCTGGACGAGGCGCTGCAGGCGGTGGAACTGCGGGGCGTGTTCGACGGCACGCGCACCGCCGACGAGACGCGGTCCAAGCCCGACCCGCAGATGCTGCAGGAGCTCATGCGGCATTTCGGCACCGACCCCGAGCGCACGTTGATGATCGGCGACACCACGCATGACCTGCAGCTGGCCGCCAACGCCGGCACGCCCGGCATCGCGGTGGCGTACGGGGCGCACTCGCCGTCGGAGTTCGCGACGCATTCGCCGCTCATGGTGGCCGCCAGCGTGGCCGAACTGGCGGCGTGGCTGGACGCGCATGCCTGACCGCGCGCCCGCGCCGCTGCCCAGCGAGGGCGGGCTGCCGCTGTGCGCGAGCGACGACCTGGCGGAATCGGGCAAGGCCGTCGTGTTCGACGTGCTGCTGTGGCGCCGTCCGGCGCGCGCCTTCGCGCTGCGCTTCGAAGGCCGCGTCGTCGCCTACCTGAACCGCTGCGCGCACGTGCCCACCGAGATGGACTGGCGGCCCGGCGAGTTCCTCGACGAGGCGCGCCGCTTCATCGTGTGCTCGATGCACGGCGCCGTCTACGAGCCCACCAACGGCCGCTGCATCGCCGGCCCGTGCGCGGGCCAGCGGCTGATGCCGCTCGACGTCGTCGAGCGGGACGGCCGCGTGTATTGGTATCCTTCCGCGGACATCGGCCCTGTCGTGTTCGACAATCCGCCCAAACCACACGACAACCATGACGCCTGATTTCGAACCCACGCAGTCGCCCGAGGACGGGCAGCCCGCCGCGCCCGACACCGGGGCGGCCACCGCGCCCGCGATCGCGCCGGCGCCCGCGATCGCCCCCGCGCCCGCGGCGTCCACCACTGTCAACATCAGCCCGGACCTGTCGCGCCTGGAGGCGGTGCTGGCGCAGGTCACGGGCGAGCTGATGCGCGAGCGCCGCACCGAGCGCCGCTGGCGGCTGTTCGGCCGCGTCGCCTGGTTCCTGCTGGCGCTGGCCGTGATCTGGGGCCTGGTGGCCTCGCAGCGCGGCAAGGCCAGCACGCCCAACGGCCCGCACACCGCGCTGGTGGAGGTGCGCGGCGAGATCGCGTCCGAAGGCAGCGCGAGCGCCGAGAACATCGTGTCGGCGTTGCGCAGCGCGTTCGAGGAGAAGAACGCCGTCGCCGTGGTGATCCGCTTCAACTCGCCCGGCGGCAGCCCGGTGCAGGCCGGCATCGTCTACGACGAGATCAAGCGCCTGAAGGCCCTGCACAAGAAGAAGATCTACGCGGTGTGCGAGGAGATGTGCGCCTCGGGTGCCTACTACATGGCCGTGGGCGCGGACGAGATCTTCGTCGACAAGGCCAGCATCGTCGGCTCGATCGGCGTGCTGATGGACGGCTTCGGCTTCACCGGCGCGATGGACAAGCTGGGCATCGAGCGCCGCCTGATCACGGCCGGGGCCAACAAGGGCATGCTCGACCCGTTCTCGCCGCTCAAGCCCGAGCAGCGCGCACTGGCGCAGGCGATGATCGACCGGGTGCACCAGCAGTTCATCGCGGTGGTGCGAGAAGGCCGCGGCACGCGCCTGCACGAGACGTCCGACACCTTCTCCGGCCTGTTCTGGAACGGCGAGGAAGCCGTCCGGCAGGGCCTGGCCGACCGCTTCGGCAGCCTCGACTCCGTCGCCCGCGACGTCGTCAAGGCCGAGGACGTGGTCGACTACACGCCCACCGAGAACGTGGCCGAGCGGCTGGCCAAGCGCTTCGGCGCGTCCGTCGGCGCGGGGGCCGTGCGCGAGCTGGAGACGCCCGTCCTGCGCCGCTGAACATCCGTTCCTGCGCCGCCGGCGTTCAACATGTCGCACTTGCCCCGAGTTCGAGGGCAGCCCCGGCCCCCCGCCCGGGCGACGCGCGTGTAGTGTTCCGCGGAGCGGCCTCAAGATGGCGGCGCGGCTGCCGATGTCCGTCCTGAGCGCCGTCTTTCCGTCGGCGCCTTCCGCCATGCACGCCCGCGTCCTCCGTCGCCTGCTGATCGTCCTGCTTGCCCTCACCGGCATCGCGCTGGCGTGGAACCAGTTCGGCATGACCTCGTCGCTGGTCATCGACGCGCGCTCGCCGTACAAGGTGACGGCGGTGGACGACCGCGCCAACGCCGGCGGCCGCAGCGTGGCCGGCGCCACCCGCGACGGCGGCGCCCTCGGCATGGACTGCGACCTGCGCCCCGGCTACGAGTGGGCCTTCTGCGAGCTGGCGATCCAGTTCGGCTCCGGCCCTGCGGGCATCGACCTGAGCCGCTACGACTCGATGCGCCTGTGGGTCACGGCCACCGGCCCCGAGGCGCAGCAGCGCGTGCGCGTCTACGTGCGCAACTACGACCCGGCCTACTCCAGGCCCGGCGTGACGGAGTCCGAGAAGGTCAACCAGATGATCTACCAGCCCTCGGACTACCCGCAGGGCTACGCCGTGCCGCTCGCCCGCTTCCAGGTTGCGCAGTGGTGGATCGACGAGCATCCGATGACGCTCGACCTCGAGGCGCCCGATTTCCGCAATGCCACGCAGCTCACGTTCTCCACCGGGCCGAAGGTCGAGCCGGGTCCGCACACGATCCGCATCCAGCGCGTCGAGCTCAGCGGCAAGCTGATTCCCACGTCGACGTTCCGCCTCGGTGTCATCGCGGTGTGGATGCTGTCGGTGCTCGGCTACCTGGTCGTCGACAGCGTGCTCAACCGCCGGCAGCTGCGGCTGTCCGCGGCGAGCCAGCACTCGCTGCAGCGCCTGAACGAGTCGCTGCGCCTGGAGACCCGCAGCCTGGCCGAGATCGCGCGCACCGACCCGCTGACCGGTGCGCTCAACCGCAAGGGCCTGGCCGACGAGCTGATGCGCATCGTGCGCATGAACGAGGACAAGGCGTTCCCGATGACGCTCGCCTTCATCGACATCGACCACTTCAAGCGCATCAACGACAGCCTGGGCCACGACACCGGCGACCAGGTCATCCGCGGGTTGGTCGAGCTCGTGCGTTCCGCCGTGCAGCATGACGACCTGTTCGCGCGCTGGGGCGGCGAGGAATTCCTGCTCGTCTTCCGCGACACCCCGGGCATGAAGGGCCGCGCCATCGCCGAGCGCCTGCGCGAGCGCATCGCCGGCGCCGGCTGGCCCGAGGGCCTGGCGGTCACCTGCAGCTTCGGCGTGGCCGAATGGCACCGCGGCGAGGACCTGACCGAGGGCATCAAGCGCGCCGACGAGGCGATGTACCGCGCCAAGCAGCAGGGCCGCGACCGCGTCGAGATCGAACTCGATGCGCGCGACGTGCGCGATTCCCAGCCCGCGTAGCACGTGGTGGTTGTCGCTTCGCCCGCACGGGTTCGACCGGCCGGCGAGCGCTCGGCCGCCCTTCGCTCAGCCGGCTGAGCCCCTCGGGGGCGGCGAGCGGACGCGAGCCCAGGCCGTCCTATAGCCAGCCGGACTTCTTGAACTGCCGGTAGAGGACGATGCACACGATGGCGATCGTCGCCAGCGCCAGCGGGTAGCCGAAGTGCCATTCGAGCTCGGGCATGTACTTGAAGTTCATGCCCCAGATGCCGGCGAACGCGCTGATGACGGCGAAGATCCCGGCCCAGGCGGCCAGCCGCTTGTTGACGACGGATTCCTCGATCGCCACGTTGGCCAGGTTGACCTGGATGGCGGTGCCGATGGTGTCGCGCAGGTTGTCCAGCGAGCCCTGCATGCGCAGCAGGTGGTCGAAGACGTCGCGGAAGTATTCGCGGTTGTTCTCGCAGACGGCGGGCACGCGGCCGCTGAACAGCTTGTGCACCGCGTCGATCAGCGGCGTCACCGCGTGGCGCACGGTGCCGATCTCGCGCTTGAGCTCGTACAGCCGCTGGATGTTGGCCTGCGAGGTGCCGGGCTCGAACATCTGGTCCTCGACCTGCTCGAGCTCCGTCTCGAGGCGATCGATGATGGGGAAGTAGCGGTCGACCACCGCGTCCATCAGCGCATAGAACACGAACGCCGGCCCGTGGCGCAGCATGTGCGGTTCGCGCTCGGAGCGCTCGCGCACCTGCAGCAGGTTCTGGCGGCTGCGGTTGCGCACGGACAGCACGAAGTTGCGGCCCACGAAGATGTCGACCTCGCCGGTGGCCAGTTCGTCGGTGGGCGTCAGCTCCACGGTGTGCAGCACGGCGAACAGCGTGTCGCCGTATTCCTCGACCTTGGGCCGCTGGTGGCCGTGCAGCGCATCCTCCACCGCCAGTTCGTGCAGGCCGAACTCGTCCTGCATCGTGTGCAGTTCCTCTTCGGTGGCGTCCTTCAGCGCGACCCACACGAAGCAGCCCGGACGCGCCAGGTACTCGCTGATCTCCGCGATCGGAATGTCGGCGAGCTTGCTGCCGTTCTCGTAGGCGACGCAGTTGATCAGCATGGGGATGGCGGGTCGGAGTCACGACACTGTAACGAAGAGCGCGTCAAGGCGTGGCGTGGGCGTCGAAACGACGATTTTGCTGCACTGCGGTAGCAACTGCGGGAGCGCTGGGCCACAATGCCCGATCGACCAACCCGACGGTTCCGTCAGAGACGATTCATGGGCAAGCAGCAACACGGCGCCGGCCTCGCGGCCATGACGCTGGGCGCCTTGGGCGTCGTCTACGGAGACATCGGCACCAGCCCCTTGTACACGCTGCACGAGATCTTCGTGCCGGTCACGGGCGTGGGCGTGCCGCTCGACGCGCACCACATCGTCGGGGCGGTGTCGACCATCTTCTGGGGCCTGATGCTGGTCGTCACGCTCAAGTACGTGATCCTGATCCTGCGCGCCGACAACAACGGCGAAGGCGGCGCGATGGCGCTGACGGCGCTGGCCGCGCACGCGGCCGGCGGCACGCCGCGGCGGCGCACGCTGATCATGCTGGTGGGGATGTTCGGCGCCACGCTGTTCTTCGGCGACAGCGTCATCACCCCGGCCGTCACGGTGATGGGGGCGGTCGAGGGGCTGGAGGTGGTCACGCCGGCGCTCAAGGCCTACATCGTGCCGCTGTCGGTCGTGATCCTGGTGGTGCTGTTCTCGGCCCAGCGCTTCGGCACCGGCGCGTTCGGCAAGGCGTTCGGGCCCATCCTGGTGGTGTGGTTCGGCCTGCTGGCCGTGGTCGGGGCACTGCACATCTTCCAGGCGCCGGAGATCCTGTCCGCGCTGAACCCGCTGTACGCCGTCGAGTTCCTGCTCGATCGCGGCTGGCACGTGCTCGCGGCGCTCGGCGCCATCGTGCTGGCGCTGACCGGCGCCGAGGCCCTGTACGCCGACATGGGCCACTTCGGCAAGACGCCCATCCGCCTGGCCTGGAGCGCGCTGGTGCTGCCGGCGCTGGCGCTGAACTACATGGGCCAGGGCGCGCTGCTGATCCACGATCCGACGGCCATCGAGAACCCGTTCTTCCGCCTGTTCCCGTCGACCTGGGTGCTGCCGATGGTGGCGTTCGCCGCGGTGGCCGCGGTGATCGCGTCGCAAGCGGTGATCTCGGGTGCGTTCTCCATGACCAAGCAGGCCATCCAGCTCGGCTTCCTGCCGCGCATGGAGGTCGTCTACACCTCGGTGCGCGAGGCCGGCCAGATCTACCTGCCGCGGGTCAACTGGGTGCTGATGGTGGCCGTGGTGTGCGCGGTCATCGGCTTCGGCAGCGTCTCCAAG
>JBJMWE010000347.1:0-5185 GCA_045810285.1 Vitreoscilla sp.
CAGCACGCGCGCGGCGGCCATCGACGCGTCGCCCATCCAGCACGAGAGCAGCGGCTTGTAGGTGGTGGGCAGCAGCCCCGCCACCGCCTTCGCGACGGCGCCCGCCTCGACGCCCGCCTTCGGAGAATGGATCGCGAGCACGCCGTCGACCTCCTTGTCGGCCGCGGCGGCACGGATCGCGGCTGCGTAGTGCTCGGGCGTCGCGTCCTCGGAGACGTCGATCAGGTCGGCGATGGCCGCCGTCTCCGGCAGCATCGGCTTGAGCGCCGCGATCGTCGTGCCGGACAGCTTGCCCAGCGTCAGGCCGATCTCGTTGACCCAGTCGGCGGCCAGCACGCCCGGGCCGCCGCCGTTGGTGACGATGGCCAGGCGCGTGCCCACCGGCCGGTAGCGCGAGGCCAGGCACTTGGCCGCCGAGAACAGCTCAACGAACGAGCGCACGCGCACCGCGCCGGCGCGGCGCAGCGCGGCGTCGAACACGTCGTCCGAGCCCACGATGGCGGCGCTGTGCGTCTGCGCGGCCTCGTTGCCGCCCCGCTTGCGGCCGGCCTTGAGCACCACCACCGGCTTGGCGATGGCCGCCGACCGCAGCGCGCTCATGAAGCGCCGCGCGCTGACGATGCCTTCGAGGTAGACGAGGATGCTCTGCGTCTGCGGGTCGCTGGCCAGGAAGTCGAGCACCTGCGCGATGTCGACGTCGGTGTGGGGGCCGATCGACGCCACCAGCGAGAACCCGACGCCGTTGGAGCGCGCCCAGTCCAGCATCGCGGCCGTGAGCGCGCCCGACTGGCACACGAGCCCGAGGGAGCCCGTGCGCGCCAGCGGGCCGGCGGCGCTGGCGTTGAGGTTGGCCCTGGGCCGCTGGAAGCCCAGGCTGTTCGGGCCCAGCAGCAGCACGCCCTCGCGGTGCGCGATCCGGCGCAGTTCGGCGGCGTGGTCGGCCGTGACGCCACTGGACACGATGACCGCCGCCTTGCAGGTGATGCGGCCCGCCACCTCCAGCGCGGCGGCGATGTCCTTGGGAGGCAACGCGATGATGGCCAGATCGGCGCGTGTCTGCGACAGCTCGGCCAGCGTGCCCGTCGTCCCGATCTCCAGGAACCGGATCGTGCCCGCGAAGCGCTGCGCGCGGATCGCCTCGGTGAGCGCCCGCCCCTGCGCCGTCTGCTGCAGCGCATCGCCGCGGCGGGCGGTGAACGCGACGATGGCTTCGGGCTCGAGCAGCGGCTGCAGGTAGTGCTTGTCCATCCCCGCAGTCTGCACCGAAAACGCGGCCGCGCCCGGAAGCGAGGGGTCTGGCCTTTCCGGAGTCCGCGCCACGGCGTCAAGCGCAGCGAGATGCGCCGCCGCGGACGATGGACAGGCCTGACGCCGCTGTCCCCAGGCGGGATCGGGGTCTGGCTTGCCTCGGATCGCGTCGGACGTCGAAACTTCTGACGGCGACACGGCGCGATCCGAGGAAAGGCCGGACCCATCCGCCATTGGCCGGTGCGCCCTTCGCAGGTCAGCTCTTGACCGGCCGCCCCAGCACCTCGGGCAGCGCGACGCCGTCCTTGCGCGCGGCGTCCAGCAGGCGCTGCGCACCGGCGCCGTCGCCGGTGGCCCGCGCGTACTGGTAGTGCTTGATGACGCCTTCGGGCTGCGGCGGCTCGACCGCGGCCGTCATCTGGAAATAGGCGTCGTAGGTCGCGTCCTGCTTCAGGCGCGCGGCCAGCGTGTCGCCATAGGCCGGGTCGGCGTAGTGGAACAGCATCCAGGCCAACGGGGTCGTCCGGGTCGGGAAGCGGGCCTCGCGGGCGCGCAGGAGCGCCAGCGTCTCGACGATGTCGGGATCGGCCAGCATCCGGCGGCGGAACTCCGGGTCACCGTCCATCTGCACGCTCATCAGCGTGGCCAGGGTGACCTGCCGCTGGTGCCGCGCCATCGCGTCGGCGAACGCCGCGTCGGCCTTGGCCAGGCGTTGCGCGGCGCGCGCCTCGAGCGCGTCCAGCAACATCTCCAGCGTGGCCGCGCTGGGACTGCCCGCGCGGGCCTTGCGCGCGGCCTTGACGATGCCGTCCGCGTCGAAGGGCTGCCCCAGGCGCGCCAGGGACAGCTCGCCCTCGATCCAGGCCTGGGCGGCCACCGCCCAGGTGGCGGGGTTGCGTTGCACCGCCGGCTGCGCCATGAGCGCGGCCGCCTCCCTGGCGCTGGCACGGGCCGCCTCCAGTTGCCTGGGCAGCTCCGCCGGGTCGAGCAGCTTGCGCGTCGCTTCCTTGCTGTCCGAGTGGTCGAGCCGGGCCGCGGCGGCGCGCGCGGCGATGGCCTTCATGGCCGCCACGTCGTCCAGCATCACCGCGATGGCGCCCGGGAACTCGTACGTGCGCGGGCTGCGCGGCGCGAGCAGGATGGCCTTCTCGCTGTACGCCAGGCCCTTCTTCATGGCCGCGTCCGCGCGGACGGCCTCGCCCACGCGCCGGCGCGAGGCCTCGTCGTCGTACAGGAACTCGGTGAGCGAATAGTCGGCGCCGCGGTGCAACAGCGCCAGGTCGATCTTGTCGGACAGCAGCGCCGCCGCCGCGGCCTCGCTGACGGCGGCCTCGTTGTTGAACACCAGCACGCTGTCGGTGGGCATCAGCGCGAGGGCCTGGTCCAGCTGGGCGATGCCCGTGTCGCGCTCGCGGGTGTCGCCATCGAGCGAGTACAGCGCCAGGTGCACCAGCGCCGAGTTGTTCAGCTGCGAGGCGCTCTCGGGCATCTTCGCGTAGTCGTCGATCGCCAGCTGGTATTCGCGCCTGGCCGCCGCGCGCTGGCCCTTGCGCTCCGCGATGCGGGCCCGGCCGCTGTGGATCGAGGCCCGAACCTGGCCTTCCGTGCTGTCGGAGCGCTCGAGCCACGCCAGCTCGTCCTCCGGGTCGATCGACATGAGCGAGCGCAGCGACGCGGCGGCCCACTTCACTTCCTTTTCCTTGGCCTTCGCGAAGGATTCCTCGGCCAGGCCGCGCGATTCCTCGACGCTGCCCACGGAGCGCAGCACGGCGGCCACGCGCAGCACCACGGCGGGGTCGTGGTCGTGCGCCGCCACCAGCTCGTCGAACAGCTTGCGACCCTGCGCCTGCTTGCCGAGCCAGTAGTCCACCTGGCCGAGATAGAGCCGGTAGCCGTCGGTGTTGCCCGCCACGCCGCGGATCGACAGGAACACCTTCTCGGCGGCCTGGAACTGCGCGTTGCGCGCCGCCGCGTCGTGCAGCGTCTGCGCGCGCTGCACGGTCACGACGCCGAGGTCGAGCGCCACCGGCACGATCGCGGCCGATTCGCGCAGGGCGCGCAGCGTCGACTTCAGCTCGCCGCTGGCGGTCATGCGCTCGTTGACGAAGCGGGTGACCATCTCGCGCTTGCCGGCCTCGTCGGCGGCGTCGTAGCGCGTGTAGAAATCGGCCGGCGCCTGGTTGTGGCGCAGCGCCTCGAGCGCGGACTGCTCGATGGCCTTGAGCGTCGTCTCGTAGTCGTCCTGCTGCTTGACGAAGACCTTGAGCTTCTCCTCGGTGTAGGGCTGCAGCAGCGCGTAGCTCTCGTCCAGGCGGCCCTTGGCGGCATAGACCTGCCCGAGGATGCGCGCGCCCTCGCCCTGGCCCAGCGCGGCGGCGTGCGGCGCCAGCAGCGCCTCGCAGCGTTCGCAGGCACGGCGCTGGTCGAGGAGCACCGCGTATTCGATCGCCGCCGCGGCGTTCTTCGGGTCGGCTTCGACGATGCGGGCGAGCAGCGGCTCGGCGGCGGCGGCCCACTTGGCCTGGTCGGTCTCCAGGGGCTTGATGGCGTCGAGCACGGCCTTGGCGCCCGCCGCATCCTTGGTCGAGGACGGGTCGACGAGCGACCAGCCGAGGGCGAGCAGCTCCTTGGGCAGCCGCGGCGAATGGCCGGCCGCGCGGGCCCGCTGCGCCTGATCCAGCACCTTGGCGGCGTCAGTGGCCGACAGGCCCCGCAGCGTGGCTGCGTCCAGCAGCCCGCCCAGGCCGGTGGCGCCCTGCTGGGCGACGTCCGACTGCGACCGCGCCACCTCGCCGTAGAGCGCCGCCGCCTCCAGCACGTGCCCGGCGGCGCGCGCCTGCGCCGCCTGCTTCAGCTGGCGCCCGGCCACCTGGTCGGGCGACTGGTACCACTGCCACCCGCCGTACGCCGCCACGGCCACGGCAACGGCTGCCCCCGCGATGAACTTCGCGCTTGCCTTCTTGTCCTTCATGTCCTGCCCTCGTCCTGGTTCGAATGTGCCGGGCTCCTCCCTGGCCCCGGCAGCATAAGGCACGACGCGCGACGGGTGTCCTGGGACAAATGCGTGCGGCGGCATGGCAGCGTGCGCAATCGCACGCGCCGCGCCCGGGCGCGAGGCGTTCGCGCGCGCTCAGGGCGCGTCGAGCCAGCGGGCGTCGCCGTACGCCGCCCGCGGCCGGCCCTTGGCGAAGTCGGCCAGCAGCTGGAAGTATCCGGGCGCGAAATCGCCGAGGTTGCGGCGCGACCCGTCGGCATTGCGCGCGATGCGCAGGATGCCGTGCGTGGTGCCGGGAAACACGATCGTGCGGATCGGCGTGCCTTCGCGCCGGATGGCGGCCAGGCGCTCGATGGACGGTGCACTCGGCGCGACGTCGTCGTCTGCCGCGAACGCCCACAGCTGCGGGACGCGCAGCGCGCGGATGACGTCCAGCCCCGCGTACGTCCAGGTGACATGCGGGCTCTCGGCGCGCATGCGCTCCACGTCGCCGGCCAGCAGGCCGCCGGAGTACTGCCCGTCGACATCCTCGAGCCACGGCTCGCCCGCGAAGGCCTTCTTCAACGCGTCGACCTGGTCCATGCCGGACCGGAAGTCGGCGCGCGCGACGGCGGCGGTCGCGGCGGTCAGCGCGTGCACCCGCGGCAGGATCGCGGGATCGTGGCCGCGTTCGTGCACGAGCTGGTAGTCGACCTGCCACTGGTCCTGCTCGATGGCCGTGCCGACGACGCCGAAGCCGACTTCCAGGAAATCGGCACCCGCCTTCAACGCGGCCAGCGGCGCGACCCAGCCGCCCTGGCTGCCACCCAGGAAGCCGAAGCGGCCGACGCGCGTGCCCGCGAGCCGCCGCGCCTCGCGGCCGGCGTTCGCGGCGTCGTCGGCGAGCGCGATGAAGTCCTGCGTGTAGACGCCGCCCGAGCCCCCGGTGCCGCGCTTGTCCCA
>JBJMWE010000348.1:0-27295 GCA_045810285.1 Vitreoscilla sp.
CAGCTTCAAGGACCTGCGCTCGGTGTTCGCCGACTTCTTCCGCACGTTCTTCGAGACGGACGACCTGCAGATCCGCTTCCGCCCGTCGTTCTTCCCGTTCACCGAACCGTCGGCCGAAGTGGACATCGCGTTTTCAAGCGGTCCGCTCAAGGGCCGCTGGCTGGAGGTGGCCGGCTCCGGCCAGGTGCACCCGAACGTCGTGAGGAACTTCGGGCTGGACCCCGAGCGCTACATCGGCTTCGCGTTCGGCATGGGTCCGGACCGCCTGACCATGCTGCGCTACGGCGTCAACGACCTGCGCCTGTTCTTCGACGGCGACCTGCGCTTCCTGTCGCAGTTCCGCTGAGCGCGCGCCGCGTCGACCCGTCTCCCCGAATACGAATCCGAGTCCCCATCATGCAATTCCCGGAATCCTGGCTGCGCGAGTTCTGCAACCCGCCCATCTCCACCGAGCAACTGGCCGACCTGCTGACCATGGCCGGCCTCGAGGTCGAGGAGATGCACCCCGTGGCCCCGCCGTTCTCGGGCATCGTCGTCGGCGAGATCCTCGAGGCGGTGCAGCACCCCAATGCCGACAAGCTGCGCGTGTGCAAGGTGGACGCGGGCGCGCTGTCGCCGGACGGCCCGCTGCAGATCGTCTGCGGCGCGCCCAACGCGCGCGCGGGCATCCGCGTGCCGCTGGCGATGGTGGGCGCCGAGCTGCCCCCGGGCGAGGACGGCAAGCCGTTCAGGATCGGCGTGGGCAAGCTGCGTGGCGTCGAGAGCTTCGGCATGCTGTGCTCGGCGCGCGAGCTCAAGCTCTCGGAAGACCATGGCGGATTGCTGGAGCTGCCCGCCGGCACCCCGGTCGGCACGAACATCCGCGACGTGCTCAAGCTCGACGACACCCTGTTCACGCTCAAGCTCACGCCCAACCTGGCGCACAACCTGTCGGTGCTGGGCATCGCGCGCGAGGTCTCGGCGCTGACGGGCTCGCCGCTGAAGGCGCCCACGTTCACGCCGGTCACGCCGTCGCACGACGACCGGGTGCCGGTGCGCATCCAGGCGCCCGACCTGTGCGGTCGCTGGAGCGGCCGGGTGATCCACGGCGTGGACCAGAAGGCGGCCACGCCGGCCTGGATGGTCGAGCGCCTGGCACGCTGCGGCCAGCGCTCGGTGACGGCGCTGGTGGACATCTCCAACTACGTGATGTTCGAGCTGGGCCGCCCATCGCACATCTTCGACCGCGACAAGATCCACGACGAGCTCGTGATCCGCTGGGCCACCAAGGGCGAGACGCTCAAGCTCCTGAACGGCAACACCGTGACGCTGGACGAGACCGTCGGCGTCGTGGCCGACAAGGCCGGCCCCGAGTCGCTGGCCGGCATCATGGGCGGCGACGCCTCGGCGGTGTCCGACGCCACGAAGAGTGTCTACGTCGAGGCCGCGTTCTGGTGGCCCACCGCCGTCGCGGGCCGCTCGCGCCGCTTCAACTTCTCGACCGACGCGGGTCACCGCTTCGAGCGCGGCGTCGACGCGCAGACCATCCCGCAGCACATGGAGCGCATCACGCAGCTGATTCTCGAGATCTGCGGCGGCCAGGCCGGCCCGCTCGACGACGTCGTCGCGAAGCTGCCGGGGCGCAAGCCCGTCACGCTGCGCGTCGCGCGCGCGGCCAAGGTGATCGGCATGCCCGTCACGCAGCAGGAATGCGCCGGCGTGATGCAGCGCCTCGGCCTGTCGTTCACGCAGGGCGAGGGCACGATCACCGTCACGCCGCCGTCGTGGCGCTTCGACCTGCAGATCGAGGAAGACCTGATCGAGGAAGTGATCCGCGTGCTGGGCTTCGGCACGCTGCCCGACACGCCGCCGGTCGCGCCCGTGACCGCGCGCGTGCGCCGCGAGGAGAGCCGTTCGACCCACGCGGTGCGCCGCGCCGTGGCCGCGCTCGACTACCAGGAGACGATCAACTTCTCGTTCGTCGAGGCGCGCTGGGAGCAGGAGCTGGCCGGCAACCCCGACCCGATCAAGGTGCTCAACCCGATCGCCGCGCCGCTGGCCGTGATGCGCTCGAGCCTCGTCGGCAGCCTCGTGCAGATCCTGCGCAACAACCTGGCGCGCAAGGCGCCGCGCGTGCGCATCTTCGAGATCGGCCGCGTGTTCGCGCGCGACGCGTCGGTGCAGTCCACGCTTGCCAGCGTGGCCGGGGTGGCGCAGCCGCTGCGCGTCTGCGGCCTGGCCTGGGGCCCGGTCGAGCAGCTGCAGTGGGGCGTGCCCGAGCGCCATGTCGACTTCTTCGACGTCAAGGGCGACGTGGAGCAACTGCTCGCGCCGCGTGCCGTGACGTTCGTGGCCGCGGAGCATCCAGCCATGCATCCGGGACGCTGCGCGGCGGTCGTCGTCGACGGCCAGGCCATCGGCCACGTCGGCGAATTCCACCCGCGCTGGCGCCAGGCCTACGACCTGCCGAGCGCGCCTGTCGTGTTCGAGCTCGATCTCGCGGCCGTGCAGGCGCGCGGCGTCCCGCAGGCGCAGCCCCTGCCGCGCCAGCAGGCCGCCCGCCGCGACCTCGCGCTGGTGGTGCAGGAAAGCGTCCGGCACGACGCGCTGATGTCCGCGCTGCGCGCCGACGCCTCGGGCCTGGTGCGTTCGGCCACGCTCTTCGACGTCTACCGTCCGAAGGCCGACGCCGCCGACTTCGCGCCGGGCGAGCGCAGCCTGGCCGTGCGCCTGGAGCTGCTGTCCGACGATGCGACGCTGACCGACGAGGTCATCGACGCGGCCGTCGCCGCCGCCATCGCGCGTGCCGGCGCCGCGGTCGGCGCCCGGCTGCGCGCCTGAGCGCCCGGGCGCATCTGCGATGATCAAGCCCATGGACGACCCGACCCTCGAGAAGCGACCCACCGGCGACATGACCGAACCGACGCGCCCCGATCCCGTGATCCTGCCTTCGCTGGAGACGCCCACGCTCACGAAGGCGGAGCTGGCCGAGCTCCTGTTCGACCGCATCGGCCTGAACAAGCGCGAGTCCAAGGACATCGTCGAGGCCTTCTTCGAGCTGCTCCACGAGGCCCTCGTCAAGGGCACCGAGGTCAAGCTGTCGGGCTTCGGCAACTTCTCGATCCGCGAGAAGGGCTCGCGCCCGGGGCGCAACCCGCGCACCGGCGAGGCGGTGCCCATCAAGGCCCGCAACGTGGTCACCTTCCACTCCAGCCACAAGCTCAAGGCGATCGTCCAGGGCGACATCCCCCCGCCCGAGGAGTTCGAGTAAAGTCTGAGCCCCGCCCTGAAGACCGTTGAACGACGACTCGACGGCGCAGGCGCCGGGCATCAGGAGGGGGAGCGGACATGACGAATTCCACAGAGGTCAGCCGATGAGCCTGGACAACACCAAGCCGTTGCCCGCCATCCCCGCCAAGCGCTACTTCACCATCGGCGAAGTCAGCGAGCTGTGCGGCGTCAAGGCCTACGTGCTGCGCTACTGGGAGCAGGAGTTCACGCAGCTCAAGCCCATGAAGCGCCGCGGCAACCGCCGCTACTACCAGCACCACGAGGTGCTGCTGATCCGCCGCATCCGCGACCTGCTGTACGAGCAGGGCTTCACGATCAGCGGCGCGCGCAACCAGCTCGCCGACGCCGCGCCCAGCCACGCGCCGACCGTGGCGCCGGCGGACGAAGGACTCGACGACGAGCTCGCGGACGACGCAGGCGCCACCGCGCCCGCGCGCGACCCCGCGGCACGCACGCGCGCGACGGACCCTCGCGCCGACTTCACGCAGCTCGACGACGCCGCGCTGGAGGCGATGGCGCGCGAGGACCTCGCCATCATCGAACGCGCCCAGCGCGGCGTGGGCGAATTCGCCGTGAGCGCACCGCACGTGCACGCGCTGGCCAGCATTCCCGCGGGCAACGCCGGCGTGCGCGCCGCCGCGCTGCAGACGCGCCGCACATCGCCCGCCGCCAGCAGCAGCCCGATCGCCTCGCCCGGCGTCGCGGCCACCCCCGAGCAACTGCGCGCGGAGCTCCTCGCGATCCGCGCGCTTCTCGTCGGCTGACAACTTTCTTTGTGCCTCTTCTGACAGGCGCGATTTTCACGCTATACTGTGAGGCTCAGTCGGGGCGTAGCGCAGCCTGGTAGCGCACTTGCATGGGGTGCAAGGGGTCGCGAGTTCGAATCCCGCCGCCCCGACCAAGAGATTCAAGGGTTAGCAACGAAGCAGTTGCTAACCCTTTCGTCATTTTTGCGCCGCCGATGTGTCGTGGTGTCCCGTTCCGTGACGGCGTTCACGATCGCCAATGCACCGCTCGGCGGGTTCGGTCGCCAGCGAGCCAGAGCGCCCGTCGGCCCGCGAGGTTCGCCTGTCGCGGGCATCCGCCTCATGCTGCCCGCTGGCTGGTCGTGCCGCGTTGGCGTGGCGCGGGCGGCTGTCAGCGATGCATCCAGCGACTGCCCACTCAGCTCCCGCGAGCCTTGACGGAAGAAGAGGCCCATGTCGATGGGCCGTGGGCCGTGGTCGTCGCGCTCAGCGCACGCGCCGCGAGCGGCTCGCGCCAGCGAGGCCGACCACGCCAAGTAGGACGAGGACGCCTGCAGCGGGCTCGGGTACCGGCGCCGCGCTGAAGGCGACCGCCACCTCTTGACCCGCGCCTTCCGGGTACGGCGGCACAGACAGGTACTCCCAGGCGCTCGAACCGTCCGAGAAGGCGTTCGCCCAGCTGCCATCGGCCAACGCATAGCCGAAGCCGTCCCAGGTCAGCTGCGCGCCGGCGATCGACACCAGGTTGTCGACAGCATAGGGATCATTGCCCGGGATCGCGCTGCCTGCGGCTTCCAGTCCAGTAATGGCAACCCCGTTGCGCAAGCCGCCTATGGCGGTGATCGTGTAGAAGCCGTTCGAGTCGGGCGCGTCCGTCGTGGTGAAGGTGCCAGCGGCGGCGATGCCGGCGGCGTTGTAGTCCCAGGACCAGGTGGCGGCCGTCACCTGCGCGGAGGGCACCAGCGCGGCGACGGCGACGGTGGCCACGAATCGGATTGGGGTCATTGCTTCTCCTTGGGGTTGGTCGTTGGAGGTGCCAATGTATCGACGATCTCGCTCCAATGGCAGACCTACGAAGTCACTCGCACTCGCAAGCCGCTTTGACGACCCCAGGGCTGCATTGGCGCCATTTGCCAGGTTGCGTTCGCTGGCAGCCCGTGGTCTCCGCATCCCCTGCGGCGACTCGCCCAGGGTCAGGCTTCGATTGCCAGACGGGATGCGACGATGAACCTGACGAGCTTCGCGGCCCGCTCTCGACGCCTGGCTTGGGCTTGCCAGAGCGGCGTACCTCGTTGGCGACGCGTACCTCATCAGCCGGGGCCACTTTCCCTTGCGCACTGCGAAGCCTCAACGTGTTGTTGAACTTGCCCAGGTTGGATGGTGCTGCCAGTTCGGGATGCACGCGCGTGCCTCTGTCGTTCTTCTTCTTGCTCTTCCTTCTGTTTGTCGTGATGAGACTTGATGGAGAAGAACATGGCCGTGCCTAACACGAGCAACTTGAACGCAATAAGAACGATAGGAATCCAATCCATGATTTCCTCAACGGCTGCATCAGCGGCCTAGACAATGGTTCAAGCCGAGCTGGATGCTGCATGAGATCCTCATTCCGATCCGGTTGCTTGTAGCCGTTACTGTGTCAGGAAACTCGTTGAGATCACAGGCTCAGATTCGCCAAGAAACAGCGGATCAGATGAACGGCGTGGGGACTTTTCCAGGAAACTTCTTGTGAAAGTACAGTGGTGATGAATCCGCTGCTCGTGCATATCAGATGCACACGATGACCAAGCACCATGAAGCGCTATGAAGCCCTGGCACAAGAAATCGCCGAGTCCATTGCGCACGGCCGGTTGCGGCCCGGCGAGCGCGTGCCTTCGGTGCGGGAGGCGAGCCGCAGCAGGGGCGTGAGCCCGTCCACCGTCTTCGAGGCGTACTACCTGCTGGAAGCGCGTGGTCTGATCGAGGCCCGCCCCCGTTCCGGCTACTTCGTCAGCCACACCGTGAACTGGCAACAGGAGCCGGAGAGCTCCAGGCCGGTGACGAAAGAGCGTGCCGTCGAGGTATCCGAACTGGTCTTCCAGGTGCTGGGCCACGCCAAGAATCGGGCGCTCGTGCCGATGGGTTCGGCCTTTCCCAGTCCACTGCTGTTCCCGTTGCCCAAGCTCGCACTCGCCACGGGCAAGGCGCTACGCCGGCTGGACCCCTGGCGCACGGTGGAAGACCTTTCGCCCGGCAGCGCCGCGCTGCGCCGCCAGATTGGCCTGCGCTATCTCGGCATGGGCTGCGGCGTCGATGCCGAGGAACTGGTCATCACCAACGGCGCAATGGAAGCGCTGAATCTCTGCCTGGAGAGCGTCACCCAGCCCGGCGACCTGGTGGCCGTCGAGTCGCCGACCTTCTATGCCGCGCTGCAAGCGCTGGAACGCCGCAGCCTGCGCGCCGTCGAGATCGCCACCCATCCGCGGACGGGCATAGACGTGGCCGCGCTGGCCGCGGTCATGGACCGGCATCAGGTCAAGGCATGTTGGCTCATGCCCAACTTTCAGAATCCCCTTGGCAGCCTGATGCCGGACGACGCCAAGCAAGCCCTGGTGGAACTGCTCGCCAAGCACGACGTGCCGCTGATAGAGGATGACGTCTATGGCGAACTGTATTTCGGCGCCAGCAAGCCCCGGCCTGCAAAAGCGTGGGATCGCGCGGGCCGAGTCATGCACTGTAGTTCCTTCTCCAAGTCGCTGGCGCCGGGCTACCGCGTCGGCTGGGCTGCCGCGGGCCGCTACGCTGGCGAGGTCGCGCAGCGCAAGCTGATGAGTTCCATCGCCGCGCCCTTGCCGTCGCAGGAAGGCTTGAGCGAATACCTTGAGCATGGTGGTTACGACCGGCACCTGCGTCAGCTGCGGGCGACGCTGGCGCAGCATCGCCATACGACGCTGCGCGACATTGCGAAGTACTTTCCGCCCGGCACGCGGGCGACGCAGCCCGAAGGCGGCTACTTCATCTGGGTGGAACTGCCCTCGAAAGTCGACGCGCTGGAGCTCCACCGGCTGGCTCTTTCACAGGGCATCAGCCTGGCGCCGGGCCACCTGTTCTCGGCCGACCATCGCTTCAGGCACCACGTGCGGATCAATTTCGGGCATCCCGATCACACGAGCTTCCATGCGGCGCTCAAGACGGTGGGAACCATTGCTCGGGCACTGGCGGCCTGATGACGCCATGCCCTGAGGATAGGCGCTGATCCACCCCTGCACATGCGCGGAGCCGCCCTGAGTCCTGCAGGTGTCCCTGGTTGCGCTGCTTGGATGCACCTGCCATCCAAGTCCGCTTTGCATGCCGCATCTAACCACTTCGTGAGTAGATATTGATCAAATTTCGTCGATTCCGCTTTCGATTGGTCAACCACATCATTCATCCCATGCGAAGCGATCGACCGAAACCAAGTCACCAGCCGGGTCGGCAGGTTCGGGAAGCTCGGGACGCATCTCCTGTTTGACGGCTCGTTCGTCAAGCGACTTAACCAATGTGAAGACCCTGAAATGAAGCTCAAGAACAAAGTTGCATTCGTCACTGGCGGCACGTCGGGCATCGGACTGGAAACCGCGAAGCTGTTCCAGGCCGAGGGCGCCCAGGTAGTGCTGCTCGGCACGAACGCAGAGCGCCTGGCCGCGGCCGGCGACGAACTCGGCGGCGAGGCTCTCCTGGTTCGCGCCGATATCCGCAAGGTGGCCGACATCGAGCGTGCCGTCGAAGAGACGCGTGTCAAGTTCGGTCGCATCGACGTCCTGTTCGCCAACGCCGGCGCCACGACGGTCGCTCCGCTGGAGGCGGTGACGGAAGCGTATGTCGCCGACAACCTGGCGCTCAACTTCACCGGCACGTTCTTCACGATCCAGAAGGCGGCTCAGGTCATGGCTCAGGGCGGCAGCATCATCGTGACGACGTCGTTCCTGAACACGATCGGCTACCCGGGCCTCTCGATCCTGGCGGCGACCAAGGCGGCGGCGCGCTCTCTCGTGCGCACGCTGGGCGCGGAGCTGGCGCCGCGCGGCATCCGCGTGAACGCGCTCAGCCCGGGGGCGATCGCGACGCCTTTCTACAGCAAGATCGGCCTGCCCGACGACGTGCTGTCGGAGATCGCCGCCGGCATCACGCAGAAGGTCGGGCTGAGGCGCTTCGGCGAGGCATTGGAACTCGCGAAGACCGCGCTGTTCCTTGCCAGCGACGACTCCTCGTACACGACCGGCGCGGAACTCGTGGTCGACGGCGGCCTGACCCAGTTCTGATCGCGCACAGGAACATTGAAAGTTGCGGCGCCTGCCGCTTCGAGACCGATCGAGCGCGGCGGGCCTCTTTCTTCAACGCGATGGGGGGCGTCCGAAGTCCGCGAGCGCCTTGCGAAGTCTCGGCGCGGCGAAGTCGATGAATCGGCGGAGCTTGACCGGCATCATGTCCCGGGACAGGTGCACGAGATGCACCGGTATCGGATCGACCTCGAACTCCTGCAGGATCAATCGGAGCTTCCTGGCGCGCACCGCCTCCGCCACGTCGTGCTCGAGCAGCAGCGTCGCGCCCACGCCATCGATGGCGGCATCGGCTGCTGCGTCCGGCGACGACACCAGCAATCGCGGGGTGTCAGAAACCGTGTGAATCTCGTTCGCATCCGGATGGCGAAAGCGCCATGGCGACAGCAACGGGCTGTTGAACACGACGCGTGGGAAGGCGTGAAGATCCTCGGGGCTGTGCGGCACACCGTGCTTCTTCAGAAGTTGCGGGCTCGCCACCACGACGGCTCGCAACATGCCGAGCCGCGTTGCGACCAGGCTGCTGTCGCGCAGGCGGCCGATCCGGATGGCGACGTCCGCATGCGAATCGACGAGATCGATGTTGCGGTCGGACTGCAGGAGCTGGATGCGGATCTCGGGAAACTGCGTGAGGAACTGGTTGATGACCGGCAGCACCCGCAGGCGCGCCACCTGCACCGGTGTCGTCACGACGAGCTCGCCGCGTGGATTGGTGAATTCGCCGGCGGCGCGACGCTCCTGCTCGTCGACCTGTTCGAGAATCCGCCTTGCAGCGGCAACGTAGTCGGCGCCGGCATCCGTCAGCAACAGCTTGCGCGTCGTTCGAACGAGAAGCTTCGTACCAACCGTCGCCTCCAGGTCGTTGACATTGCGCGTGAGCGTGGCGACGGGAATTCGCAGTTTCCTGGCGGCAGCCGACAGGCTTCCCTCCTCGACGGAGGAAACCAACATCGCCATCGCTTCCAATCTGTCCATTGCGCACCTCGACACGCCGGCGGCCGGGGGCGGCCGGGCTGCGTCCACCAAACGGCCGCATGCCTCACTCTACATGGGGTCCGTTCGACGTCCCGTGTGCCTTCCGCTTTGCAGCGTCTGCCGTCCTCCCGACCTGCCGCCGCGATGTCCGCTCTGGCGTTCCCCAGCGTTGGTCACGGTCGGCGCGAAGAGCGGCAGTGATGTCGGCTCCCCGAACGTGAGGCTTGGAAAGATCGAATCCGGATGCGTGCATGCATCGGAATTCATCGCCGTTCGCGTCAGCGGGAAAATACGCGATTGGCTGTTGTTGACAGCCACGCTCTCCAGCATGAATATCGCGCGGTAACTGCCCGCGAGGTTGATCATGAAACCTGCTGCATGCCTGGTCGCCGTACTGTCGAGCGCGGCAATGGGCGTCTCGGCGCAGAACTTCGTCAACCTCGATTTCGACGAAGCGCAACTACCCGCACAGGACCCGGGCCTCGTCACGCTGACGTGGGACGAGGGGGCTCCAGGATGGGGTCACAGCGACGGCGACAGCACCGGGTACGTCTACTACAATTTCAGTCACCTCGGGTACAGCCAGTACTATGTGCTGGCATCGTCTCCCTTCGGTTCCGCATCGGGCCTGTACGGCTTTGGCCTGCGCAGCGGGACCTTTCACGAGGCAGAGCCCCGAGGCGAGTTCGTCGAGGCCTTCTTGTCGCAGACTGGCAGCCTGGGTCCGGCGGTGACTTCAGTGAGCGTGCTGACGAGCAGTCCATTTTTTGGACTCTCGCTGAACGGCCAGGCGATCGAGATGCACCCGGTGCACCTGGATCCCGCAAGCCCCACCTACGCCGAAGACGTCCTGGCCTACGTGGGCGAATGGACCGGCGATGTGTCCGCCTTCGCCGGCCAGGTGGTCGACCTGAGAATCACGGACGCGCTACCGCCCACGGACTTCTCGCCGCTCTACATCGACGAAATTCGGTTCCTTCCGGTGCCCGAGGCGTCCGCGGCAGCGTCCTTCGGACTGGGCTTGCTCACCGTGCTCCTTGCCGCGCGCCTGGGCCCGCGCGCCGCTTCCCGTGTCGCCCGACCATCGTCGGCACGAAGGAGAGGCCATGTGAATCGACCAGAGCGATTTTGGATTGTCGGGAATACGCCCGCGCCGGCTTCTTCCGGCCGCGACAGCAGGTGAGCAAATGGATGAAGATCTCGAGTCGTTCTCGCGAGACGAGCTTCTGGACGAAGTTCGGAAGTTGCGCGCTGGCATCCGCGTGCATCGCGACTCAACCGGACACGATCTCTGCTGGCATCAACCGTCACTGTGGAACTTGCTTCCCGAGACCATCGCGGCTGACATCGCTGTGCCGGAGTGGCCGCAGTTCATGCGTGGCTGCGTACGCTACCGCCAGTCGCTGGACGAGCAAGCTCCGAAGGCTGAACGTCAAACCATCGAGTTTCAGGTGGGCGCGGAACCGGTCCTGACGAAGCCAGTTGATCGTCAGCCTCGATGATCGCGACGCCGGCTGACCCGCGTCCGCCGGTCCATACCCAGACCCGTACTGCAGAAGGGCCTTGTCGTTCGCAGGCCTTGGAGCGACAGTGCGCTGGCCCGGCGCCACGATTTCGCATCGCGGAGCGCGGCGCGCCGGGCGCAGCGCGCAACCCAGGAGTCCATGGATGAGCAATGACAAGCGTCTCGCCCTCGTCACGGGCGGTACCGGCGGCCTCGGCCAGGCCATCTGCAAGCGTCTTTCCGGCGACGGCTTCGCGGTCGTCGCGCTGCACACGCCGGGCAACGCCCACGTCGGCGCCTGGCTCGCCGGGTGCGAGCGCGAGGGCCACGCGTTCGCGGCGGAAGCCGTGGACGTCGGCGATTTCGACGCCTGCGCACGGGTCGTCGCGAAGATCCGCGGGCTCTACGGGCCGGTCGCCGTGCTGGTCAACAACGCCGGCATCACGCAGGACGCGAGCTTTCGCAAGATGAGCGTCGAGCAGTGGCGGCAGGTGCTGCGCGTCAACCTCGACTCCATGTTCAACATGACCAAGCCCGTGATCGAGGACATGCTCGCCGCCGGCTGGGGCCGCGTCGTCAACATCTCGTCGGTCAACGGCCAGCGCGGGGCGTTCGGGCAGGCGAACTACGCGGCGTCCAAGGCCGGCGTCCACGGGTTCACGAAGTCGCTGGCCATCGAGTTCGCGAGCAAGGGCGTCACCGTCAACACCGTGTCGCCGGGGTACCTGCGCACGTCGATGGTGGAGAAGGTGCCCGAGGAAATCCTGCGCAGCCGCATCCTGCCGCAGATCCCGTCCGGCCGCCTGGGCGAGCCCGACGAGGTGGCGCGACTGGTCGCGTACCTGGTGTCGGACGGCGGCGGCTACGTCAACGGCGCCAACATCGCCATCAATGGCGGGCAGCACATGGACTGACGGGCGGCGGCCCGGCGCGGCCGGCGCCCGCCGCCGGCGGCGATCTCAGCGCGCCACGCCGGCGCGGCGCGCGGCCTGCTGCGCCTTCACATACGTCATGATGTTCAGGAACGTGTCGGTCCAGTAGACGTCGCGGTGCGCGGCGAGGAAGGCCAGCAGTTCCTCGTGTGCCTGCGTCGACGTGGTGATGTAGTCGCCACCGATGCCGTGGAAGGTGAAGTTGATCATCGTGCCCCGGGCCGCCGCGTCCTTGACGCCCTGGATCAACTGCGCGCCGCTGAGGCCCTCGGGCGCCGTGACGCCCACGGCCAGCGGGTCGAGCGCGGCCATGTCGGGAATGACGCCGCCGCCGCCGGACTTGATCGCGACGAACTCGTCCTTGACGAGGTCGACGTAGTCGACCCCGCCCTGGGCCAGGCGGTCGCCGCAGGGCACCGTGAACGTGCGCGTCGTCCGGCCGTCGATGGCGTGCAGCATCGTGTTGGCCAGCTTGACCTGCGCCGCCATGCGTGCGGGGCTCACGGTGTCGAGGTCGAGCTCGGGCGTCACCCATTCGTGGCCGGCGGCCTTGCCCGAGCAATCGTGGAACAAGGTGTGGTTGCCCGGTTCGTGGCCATGCGCGGCCGCCGCGCGCCACTCGGGCAGGCGCCTGGCGATCGACGCGTTCGACAGCGTCAGGTAGAAGCTGCCACGCAGTCCGGCGCGATCGAGCGCCGGGATGGCGTTGTCGAGCTGGCTGTCGATGGCGTCGTCGTAGGCCAGGCTGACCGCGGCCTTCTCGCCGTGCGGCCACTTGAATGCGGGATCCGCGGCCTGCGCGAGCGTCGCGGCCAGGGCGAAGGCGAGGACGAGGGCGGCGCGCGTCATGGTGGCGCGAGGATAGGGCAAATCCAAGAACTGGGGGGACGGTGCTCCGGAGCGGGGCGCGGGACCTAGCATGTCCGCTGCATCCGACAACGCATCGTGGAGGTCTCGCATGCCCATCGTCCAGAACAACCATGCCGGCGCGCACTATGCGCTCGACATCGACGGCCTGCCCGTCGAATCGCTCCGCACCATCAGCGGCCTCGACCTGCAGGCCGACATCGCCACCGACCTGCCGGGCGCCGGGCTGGCGCCGAAGAAGCACGTGGCGAGCGTGTCGTGGACCCCCGGCCGCGCGAGCATCGGCATGGGCATGGGCCAGGCGATGTACGCGTGGCTGAAGAACGCCTTCGCGCAGGGCGCGTCGCGCGCGGACGGCACGCTCGCGACAGCCGACGTCAACTTCCGGCAGCGCTCGCTGCTGGCCTTCGAGGACGCGCTGCTGACGGCGGTCACCCTGCCGCGGCTCGACGCGGCGAGCAAGGAATCGGGCGCGTTCGACATCGAGTTCGAACCGGCGCGCGTGCGCCTGGCCCCGGGCGACGGCTCGGACATCCGCCACGCGCACGGCAGCAAGCAGCAGCCCTGGGTGTGCTCCAACTTCCGCTTCTCGCTCGGCACGCTGCCGTGCGCGCGCGTGGCCAGCATCGAGTCGTTCACGTGGCGCTGCGCGGCCACGGCGGATTCGATGGGCGTCGTGTCGCCGCCGACGCAGCATCCGGTGGCCGCCGTGGTGCCCGACCTGCGCATCTCCATCTCGCTGGCCGACTACGACGCCTGGGCGCACGCCGCGCGGGCCTGGTTCATCGACGGCCGCCACGAGGACGGCGACGAGATGGACGGCGTCATCACGCTGCTGACGCCCGATCTGCAGACACCGCTCGGCGAGATCGTGCTCGACAACGTCGGCTTCAAGCGCTTCTCGCAGTTGCCCGCGGCCGACGGCAGCGACGCGCTGTACCGCTTCACGGTCGACCTGTACGTGGAGAGGATGGCGCTGCGGCTGGTGCAGTTCGAGGGATGAGCGACGCTGGCGCGAGCGGCCACGCGCGCGTCGACGAGGCGTTGTCCGACAGGACGGGCGCTCGACAGGGCACCGGTGTTGCTGGATCAGGGTTGCTACCGAGCTTCGACTCCCCGAAGTACGGATCCCACACCCAAGGAGTGCACACCATGCGTCATCTCAACAAGAGGCTCGCGATCGCCGCGACGGCCACCGCGCTGGTCGGCGCCATCGGCGCCTCCGTTGCGCAAAGCAACGACCCCACCGAAACCGACATGCAGAACCAGTCGCAGAAGGTCGAGGTCAACGGTTCGGGCCAGGAGATCTATTTCTTCCGTGACCAGGGCAACTCGCCCGAGACCGATCCCGCGGCCCACCTGCTGCTGATCAAGCACCAGTCCGAGACGGTGCCGGTGGCCGAGACCACCACGACGACCACCACCGTGGCGCAGAACACGACGACCGACAACGACGCCGTGACGACCGCGATGCCCGCCGCCAACGCCACCAGCAACACGGAAACGAGCACCGACACATCGACGGCCGCCGCCCCGGTCGACAACGCGCCGGCGCTGGCGCCCAAGGCCGATCGCAACTGAGCGTCGCCTCTCCCTGGTACCCCGGCGGCCCCGCATTCATGCGCGGCCGCCGTTTGCCCTTGGGCGGCGTCGATCGACGCCCCCTTCGGTCGCCGCGCCGAAACCTCAGCGACGCGTCTGGACACCAGCGGCTCGCGGGTCAAGCGCCCCGACCTGCGTCGAGGCTGGGATACCAGTCCGTGCCGCGGCCGCCCGGCGTGAGGTCGAGGATGTTCCACAGCGGCGTCGGATCGGGGGCGCCTCGCGGATCCTGGCCGGGATCCTCCGTGCCGGCGAGTTCGACGGCCCAGAAGTGGTGGACACGGCCGTCGCGCTTGACCCAGACGTCGAGCGCTGCCCACTCATCGCCCTGCGGACTCAGCGCGCGATAGTCGCGTGCGAAGTCGTCACCGACGATCTGGAAGAACGGCAGGTGCTGCCATCCGCGCTCGCGCGCTGCCGCCAGCTGGCGCGCGACCGGCGAGCGACCGAGCACGGCGAAGCTCACGCGCTGCGTGATGGCGCGCAACGCGCCGTCCAACGCGTCCAGGAACGCGGTGCACATCGGGCACGGGCGCGGGCGCTGCGGCCCGAACATCCAGACGTAGGTGACCAGCGTGTCGTGCGGGCCGAAGAGGTCGGCCAATTGCAGCGTCGCGTCGTTGGCGTCGCGGAACGTGTCGCCGCGCGCCTGGCCGCCGAGCGGCATCGCGCGCCGTTGCGCCGCCACGCGCTCGATGTGCCGGCGCAGCTCGATCTCCTCGGCGAGCAGGGCGGTGCGCGCCCGCCGGTAGTCGGCGCTGTCGTTCGGGTAGGGCTTGCTGGCGGCGGCGGCCAGCTCGGCCGCTGGTTTCAGGTCGCTCATGGTCATCCTTTCGCTTCGGTGGGCGCCGCGCGACCGGCCACGCGGCGGTGCGTCGCCAAGGCTCAGAACGGTTTCAGCAACGCCAGCCATGCGACGGCAACGATCGCGCCCACGGCCACCAGCGGCACCGCGCGCCACGCGCGCGCGGGCACGTCCGCGCCCGCGCGGCGCAGCGCGCCCGACAGCACGCCATGCAGCGCGCTGAGCGCCAATACCAGCGCCAGCTTCACGTGCAGCCAGCCGCTGTGGAACCAGCCCGCCTGCAGCGCGAGCCACACGCCGCACGCCCAGGCGATGACCAGCGCCGGAGTCGTCACCATTCGTTGCAGGCGACGCATCGCGGCGACGAGGCGGTGCTCGCGCGCGAGCTGGCCCGCGTCGTGCGTGCTGAGTGCGGCCAGCAGCAGCGCCGCCGCCAGCAGGCCGGCGATGAAGACGATGTCCGCCGTCACGTGCAACAGCATGACGAGGTCGTAGCGGGTGGCCGGGCTCATGGTGTCGCCAGCGCGAGCGACGCCCGCGGCGTCCACGCGTCGGCACCGGGCGCGTGCAGCGAGGGGGCGGCCAGGAACAGGCGGTCGCTGGAGATGCCCTTGGCCACGAGCGCGTCACGCACGGCGATCGCGCGCGCCAGCGCTTCCTGCCGCATCGCCTCGTCGCTGACGGGCATGTTCCTGGCCAGCAGGGCCTCCATCTCGGCATCCGGCAGCTCCTTGGCCAGGCCGATCGCGTTGCGCGGCTTGCCCGGCATCCGGGTCTGCGCATAGAGCTTCCTGAGCAGCGCCGAGCGCGTCCCGGACGGCAGCGCCGGCGCGCTTGCCGCGGCGGCGCCCGATGCGCCGGCATGCAGCGCGTCGTCGCGCGCCATCGTGCGCAGCTGCGCCTCGACCTGCTCGCGCTGCCACGCGTCGCCCTCGGCCTGCGGGTCGGCGCTGCCGGTGATCGTCATCTGCAGCGCGGGGCGGTCGGCCAGCGCCTTGGCGACCTTGTCGAGCCCGGCCGCGCTGGCGTCGGTCATCGACGTGGTGCCGGGCCGGAACTCGACCGCGCTCAGGTCGGGACCGCTGCCGCCGCCCGCCGCGCCGGCGATCAGCGAGAACGGCGAGGTCACGGCCTTCAGCAGCAGGTTGCCGATCAGCTTGACCACGATGCCGCCCACGCTGAACTGCGGATCGTTGAGGCTGCCGCTGATCGGCAGGTTGATGTCGATGACGCCGTTGCGGTCCTTCAGCAGCGCGACGGCCAGGCGCACGGGCAGCTTGGTGGCGTCGGGCGAGGCGATCGGGTCGCCGAAGGTCAGCTGGTTGAGGGTCACCTGGTTGCGCGCTTCCAGGTGGCCATCGGCATCGATCTTGTACGCGACGTCCATGCTCAGCTTGCCGCGCTCGATGGCGTAGCCCGCGTACTTGCCGGCGTACGGCGTCAGCGGCGCGAGCTCGAGGTCGGTGGCCTTGGCCTCGATGTCGAGCGCCAGGGGGCGCGCGAGCGGGTTCACCTGGCCGGTGATGGCCAGGATCGCGGTGCCTTCCGCGCGGCCGTGCAGCTGCAGCGGCGCCATGTCGCGTGCCAGCGTGCTGAAGGCGCCGAGCGAGCCGTTCAGCTCCGTCAGCGCGGCGCTGTAGTTGGGCTTGACGAAGTGGTCGGCGTAGTCGACGCGCGCGTTGACGAGCTTGATGCCGCCGATGGCGATGTCGACGGGCAGCGGCGCCGACGATGCCGGCGCGGGCGCCGATGCCGCCGCGACCGCCGCGGACGCCGGTGTCGAGGCCGCGCCTGGCGACGTGGCGGCGGCGTCGTTGCCGCCGATGTCCTGCAGGTTCAGCCGCCCCTGTTCGGTGACGAGCACGCGGGCGAACAGGTCGTCGAGCTCCACCTGGTCGATGTCCAGGCGCGGGCGCATCGACGGTTTCAGCGCGAACTTGACGCCCTTGAGCGACAGGGACTCCCAGCCGATCAGCTCGTCTGGCGGCCCGCCCGCCGTCGACGGGGCCGATGCCGCGGCCGCGGCCGCGGCCGCGGGCTTCGCCGCCGACAGCGTCGTCAGGTGCACGTCGTCCAGCAGTGCGTCGCCGCTGGCGGCCACCGCCAGGCCGGCCGGCGCCGACTGCAGGTCGACGTGGCCCGTGTAGCCGGCCTCCGCGCGCAGCAGTGCCACGGGCAGCTTGTCGGCCACCCACGGCGTGGCGAGGGCGACGGGGAAGCGCGCGATGCGCAGGTCGCCGCGCGCCTGCAGCGGACTTGCGCCGAGCGTGCCCTTCCAGCTCAGCTGGCCGCCGCGCGCCGGGTTGGCGGCGTGGCCCGGCTTCGGCGGCCGGCCGATGCGCGCGTCGAGGGTCACCCTGGCGACCGGCACCGGATGGTCGCCGAACCAGGCGAAGTCCTCGACTTCCAGCTGCAGCTGCCGCAGCTCGGCGCGCAGCGGCGGCAACTGCTGCCCGGGGTGCAGCGACGCATCGGAGAACTGCACCAGCCCGTCGTCCAGGCGCGCGCTGCGCACCTGCACGTGCCAGGGGGGCGCCGCCGCTGCCGACGATGCGGCCGGCGCCGGCGCCGGCGCGGCCTCGCTCGCGCGCAGCCACTGCGCGGCGTCGACCTGGCCGTTGGCGTCGCGCGCCACGGCCACGTGCGGATGCACGAGCCTGACGCTGCCGAGGGCCACGGTGCGCGCATTCACGTCGACCTGCAGGTCGCTGACGGCCAGCCGGTCCCAGCTCGCGGCCGGTGCGGCGCCGGGCGGCAGCACGCGCAACCCGGCCAGCGAGGCCTCGGCGAGCGCAAGCTTCAGCACCGGCGCGCCCGGCTTGCCAGACCACGTGACGGACGCCTTCGCATCGAGCTTGCCGTCGACGCGCGGCACCAGCGCCTGCGCCAGGTAGGGCGCCAGCGCCTGCAGCGAGAGATCGGACAGCGTGATCGCGACCTGCGCGTCCGACGCGCTGGCCTTTCCTTCGAGCGCGAGCCGCGCCGTGCCGGGGGCCGAGGCGGCGGAGGCCACGGTCGTCGCGACCCGGGCCGACGCTGTGAACGCGGCCGGGGCCGTCGACGGCCAGGCGAGTGCCTTGGCGTCCAGTGCCAGGCCATCGAGCACGAGCGACGCCGCCGGCTTCGTGGACGCGTCGTTCCAGACGATGCGGCTGTCGGCGACGTCAAGCGCCGCGATGCGCAGCTCCCACGGCAACGGCGGCGCCGCCTCGGCCGCGCTCGCGGGGGTGCTGGCGGCGGAGGCGGTCCTGGGCGGCGCGGGCCTGGCCGACATGCCTTCGCGCAGCGGATCGACCGCCCCGCTCGCGTCGCGATCGAGCGTCCACTGCACGCCCTCCAGCTTCACGCTGTCGAAAGCCAGCTTGTGCGCGAGCGGCTGCACGTCGGCCAGGCCCACGCGCACCTGCTTCCACGCCAGCAGGGGCTGGCCGCCCACGCTGCTGGCCACGACGTCGTGCGCGGCGACCCAGCCGGTGAGCGTCAGGCTGGTCGCACCCTGCGCCGGCTGCGTGAAGGCGAGCGACAGGTCGGCCGACAGCGCGCCGCCGGTCAGGCGCAGCGGCAGCGAGTCGGGCAGGTAGCCGACGTAGGGGCGGACGTCGAGGTCCGACAGGGTCAGCTTGAGCGTGCCGTGGTCGGTGGCGGCGAAGGGCGTGGCCTGCGCGGCGCTGTCGAAGGGCGCGCCGTTCAGGCGGAACGCCAGGTGCGGCTGCACCGTGATGTCGACGTTGGCGGGCAGGTTCGACAGGAAGGGCAGGGAGAGTTCGAACTGGTCGATCCGGTGCACCTTCTTCGCGGGTCCGTCGTCGAAGACCAGGCCCAGGTCGTGCACCCGCAGGTTGTACAGCGCGAAGCGCGCCGGCTCCGACGGCTTGGCATCGGGCCTGGGCGCGAAGCGCTTGATCAGGTCGTCGATGTCGTAGTGGCCGGGCGCCGTGCGCGCCAGGCGGATGCGCGCCTGGTCGACGTCGATCGCCTCGATGACGGGCGCACGCCGGAAGATCGACGACAGCGCCACGTTGGCGCGCACGCGCGACAGCTGCAGCAGCGGGGCGGTGGAGGCGGCGGTGGCCGGCGCCGCGGCGCCCGAGGCGGCCGGCCCGGCAGGCGCCGCGGCGACGGCGAGGTCGTGCAGCACGATCTCCAGCGCCCAGGGATGGAAGTCGACGCCGCCGAGCGTCACGTCGCGCCCGAGCGCGGCCGACAGCTGCCTGGGCGCCTGCCACTTCACCAGCGGCGGCACGACCAGCCAGGCCAGCACCCACAGCCCCAGCACGCAGGCCACCGCGATGGCCAGCCGCCGCATCCACTTGCCCTTCACCATCTCGCTCCTGAGCGCCGCGTCGCGGGCGCAAGCCGGGAGTATGGTGGGATTTCGATGTCCGTTGTATCCGTGTGTGGCCGCGGCGCGGCGCGGCGTCAGGCGACGGCGAGGGGGGCGATCTCGAACGGGCCCATGGCGGCGCACTGGTCGGGCGGTACCGGCACGGAGTACAGGAAACCCTGGAACTGGTCGCAGCCGATGGCGGCCAGCAGCACGGCCTGGGCCGGCGTCTCGATGCCCTCGGCCACGATCTGCAGCCCCAGCGCGCGCGCCAGCGTCACGATGGTGCGCACGATGGCCACGGCGGCCGGGTCGGCCTCCAGGTCCTTGACGAACGCGCGGTCGACCTTCATGACGTCGATGGGCAGCGTGCGCAGCTGCGCCAGCGACGAGTAGCCCGTGCCGAAGTCGTCCATCGCCACCGTGACGCCCAGTTCGCGCAGCTGGTGCAACTGGCGCCGCACGCTGTCGACGTCGCCGCCCAGCACGCTCTCGGTCACCTCGATCTCGAGGCGGCTGCCCGGCACGCCGTGCTGGTGCAGCAGCGCCTCCACGTGTTCGACGAGCCGGCCGCTGGCGAACTGGTGCTGCGACACGTTGACCGACACCCGCTCGATCCCGCGGCCATCGCTGTGCCACTGGGCAATGCGGGCGATCGCGCTGGCCATCACGATGCGGCCCAGCGCGTCGATGTGGCCGGAGGTTTCCGCAAGATCGATGAACACGCCCGGCAGCAGCAGTCCGCGCTCCGGGTGCTGCCAGCGCACCAGCGCCTCGGCGGCCACCACGCGGCCGGTGGCGGCGTCCAGGCGCGGCTGGTAGTACAGGACGAACTCCGAACGCTCCAGCGCCCGCGCCAGGGCCGACAGCAGCTCGTTGCGCTCGCGCACCTGCGTGTCGAGCGCGGCTGCGAACACCGTGGCGCGGTTGCGTCCGAGGCGCTTGGATTCGTACATCGCGATGTCGGCGCAGCGCAGCAGGTCCTCGCGGTCGAGCGCGTGCTCCGGGTACATCGCGATGCCGATGCTGGCGCCCGTGCGGTGCTCGGTGGCCGCGATGATGAAGGGCTGGTTCAGCGATTCGAGGATGCGTTCGGCCGTCGCGCGGGCGCGCTCCGCATCGCTGGAGGGCAGGACGACCACGAACTCGTCTCCGCCGCTGCGCCCGATCAACGCGCCTTCCGTGGTGCTGCGCCGCAGCCGGCGCGCCGCGGCCTGCAGGAGGCGGTCGCCGGTGGCGTGGCCGTAGCAGTCGTTGACGTCCTTGAAGTGGTCCAGGTCGATGAACAGCACGGCGACGTCGTCGTCGCCCTCCAGCAGCGGCGCCAACGCGCGCTGCAGGCCGTCGGTGTTGTGCAGGCCGGTGAGCGGGTCGTGCGTGGCGCGGTGCTCGAGCCGGTCCTGGCGATCGCGCGCGACCACCGCCACCGCCAGCCGGTCGCGCAGCGACTGCGCCTCGTCGCGCATCGCCTCGAGGTCGACGCCCTGGATCGTGATCAGCGCGCGGTTGACCTCGCCGTCGCGCACGCCCAGCACCAGGCACGGGCCGGCGCCGGGTGCGGCCGGGCCGCAGGCGACGACGGCCTCCAGGCCCTGCAGCGCCGACGCGGGCAGCACGCCGTCGTCCAGGTCGGTGAAGCGCGCCATCGCGTCGGGGCGCAGCTCGCAGATCTCGTCCTGCGCCGATGCCGGGCCGTCGGACGCCGGATGGCGCACGGCGGCCATCCAGGTCGCCGACACCGGCCACGCGACCGCCACGCGCGCCTGCGGCTGCCTGTGCGCGAGGCGCTCCAGCACGCCGCACGCGAGATCCGTGAAGGGCGTGCCCTGCAGGATGCCGGCGTCGATCCGGCCCAGCGCGCGCAGCGACGCGATGCGCTGTTCGAGCTGCGAGGCCATGTCGTTGAACGAGGCCGCGAGCTTGCCGAGTTCGTCGCCGCGGCCGATCTCCACGCGCGCCGGTTCGACGCCCTCGGCCAGGCGCCGCGCGCCGGCGGCCAGGCTGGCCAACGGCGCCAGGGCGCGCCGGATGGTGCGTCGCGCCAGCAGGCCGATCAGCAGCAGCGTGGCCGCCGCGACGCAGGCCAGCCACACGCCCACGGGCATGCCGTTCCAGCCGACCGACGGCGGCGGCGTGCGCTGTTCCAGCGTCCAGTTGCCCGCGCCGAACTCGGAGGCGAGGAACAGGTGCGCGCTGAAGCGGGCCGCGCGGGCCGCATCGATGGTCGGCGCCTCGGTCCCGACCCTCGCCAGCACGGTGTGGCCGTCGTCGCTGCGCACCAGCCAGGCGCTGTCGTCGGGCTGGTCGTACACGGACTCCCAGACGTGATCCGGGTTCAGGACGCCCACGCAGCGCGGGTCGCCGGGTCGGCCCGTGGCCAGGAGCAGGGCGGCGGCGTGATCGGCATCGGTGCCGGTGCCCGTGCGCAGGGTCGCACCCGGGCCCGCGCCCAGGCTCGCACGCGCGGTCGCGACGGCACCGCTGCGGGCGTCGGTCCACTGGCGCTTCAGTTCGTTCCAGCCCGCGTCGACGGAGTCGGCGCAGGCCAGGCGCGAGAACGCCCCCACTGGCCCTGTCATGCTCGCTGCCAGGCGCGAGCGCGCTGCCGCCGGCGCCTCGTCCACCGCCGCCAGCAGGGTGCGCGAGACGAGCAGGCGGTCGAGCACCTGGCGGGCGACGGTGCGCGCCGCGAGGTTGTCGCGGTCGTGCGCCATGCGCTGGACGATGCCGTCGAGGACGGAGGTGGCGATCCAGTCCGAAGTGGCCAGCGGCACCAGCGCCGCCGCGAGGAACACGGCCAGCAGGCGCCATTCGAGGCGTCGATCCAGCAGCGCTCGCACGCGACGCAGCAGCATGGCGTCAGAAGCCCGACGCGAGGCCGACGTAGCCGCCGTCGCTGGCGCGGATCACGTCGTCGACGCTGTCCCTCTGCGTGATCTGCGACTGGCTGACACCGTCCGCGCCGAGGCTGTACATGTCGTAGTCGCTGTTCAGCGGATTGAGCGCGTGGTCCTTGCGCGCGCCGCCTTTGCCGTTGGCCTGGATGTTGTAGTAGACATAGGCCCGGCCCCAGGGGTCGACTGTCTTGGCCTGGGGTAGGTCGGCCCAGGAGTTGGGCAGCGTCTTGTTGAGGGCGACGTAGGTCTCGACGATCGCCTCGTTGCCGATGATCTCGCTCGTGGCCTGCGCCGTCTTGACGCGGTTGCGCCAGTCGCCGTAGTAGGGCATGGCGATCGCCGCCAGGATGCCGATCAGCAGGACGACGATCATCAACTCGATGAACGTGAAACCGCCCGCCGCAAGGCGTCGGTTCGGATGGCCGCCCTCCGGCCCCGATCTCGTTCTCGTCTCCATGCCCGCATTATTCGTGGCGCGCGGGCGCGCCGCTGCAATGGGAGCGATATCGAGCGACCAACGACGTGGAAACCGGCCGGATTTCACGCTTCGCCCCGCTGGCCGGCCCCCGGTTCGGTGAGAAGTTGCTACGCGACGGTTGTGTCCGCCGTGACGCAAATCGGCCAAACCCGCGACACGCGACGGCGTTCCACTGCATGGGTACCTTTGACAGGTATTCCGGCAGTGCAAGCTTCCTCTTTCCTCCCTGGCTGCCGGCTTCGCAGCCCGGCCTCGGCGCCGGGCTGCCTTTCTGCCTCAGCGTTCCGGGTACTGGGGCGGCAGGACGTCCGGTTTCTGTGCCACCGGCTGGTGCTCGCCGCCGGGCACGCCCACGCCCGGTCCGGACGGGAACCCGTAGGCGCCGTCGCCGCGCCGGTTGGCGTCGTTGACCTGGGCCTGGCCGCTTTCCACCGCGGGCGATTCGCCACCCATGTAGCCGCCGGCCTGGCCCACGTAAGTGCCATCGTCGGCGGTCGCGTTGGCGCTCTGCATCGGGGCGTCGCCTTCGGGCGCGAGGGCGCGCTCGGACGGGCTGAGCCGGTCGCGCCGTGGGCCGGCCGCGTGGTCGCGCGACAAGGCGGGGTCGTGGGCGCTGGGATTCTCGAGGGCGGGCGGCATGGCGGGCTCCAGGTGGCGCGCGCGGGTCGGCGCGGACGCTTGCGGGCAAACCGGATGCCTCATGACGCGACGCGGAACGCCGCAGGCCGCGAGCGCGCGGTCGCCGACGACATCCGCCGTTCAGCCGCTGCGTGCACACTGGTCCCATGGATGCCCTCGAACTCGCCAAGTCCACCGGCCTCGTCCTGCCCAGCCCGGCCTGGATCTTCGGCTGCATCCTGTTCAGCCTGGTCGGCCTCGCCGCCTGGCGCTGGGGCAAGGTCGTGCAGCGCCCGCGCATCCGCTGGCTGGGCGTGGGACTGATGTTCTATTCGTATGCCACGGGGCCGACCTGGCTGCTGTACGGCGTGGGCATCGCGCTGTGCGGCGCCCTCTGGTGGAACCGGCCGGGCGCGGACTGAAGGCGTGTCGCCGGCCGCGGATGAGGCCGCACGGGCACAGGCCGTTGGCCGCTGCCGCGCGCAGGCGGTTGTCATCCTGCGCGCACTCGCCATCCGTCTCCCCCTGATGCGACATGGCCTTGCAGCGTGGATTCGCGCAGGATGACACGTGGATGGCATGTTGCGTCGCCGTCCGCGGGGCGCTCGCGTGACGCGACTGCTGGCCGCGAGCCACGAGCACAAGCGAACGGCTCCGACATCTCGAGACGAGGACTTCGATTCGTTCGATGACCGCTGGCGGGCGCATTGCGGCCGCCCGCGGCCGGAGCCGGGTGGCAGTTGCCGACCCAAAGGAGTCGGTCAACGTTTGCTGCCGCCGACCCGAAACCCGGCGTTCGGAAGGGGCGTCGGCGTCTGGTACCTACCGCAGCAGCCGACATGCACCTAGTTCGGCACAGCGTGCTGACCTGGCAGGCCGACCGCAATGGCAAGATGCATGCACCTCGCTTGCGACTGAGCAAGGCCACTACCAGCCAAGGCGATTCCGGCTATGACGCAACCGAGTGCCAAACAAATCGAGCAGCTTTGTGACGACTGGTGCACCGCATCGACCCCGCCGGGCGGTGGCTTGCAGATCGGCAGCGAAACGGAGAAATTTCGACTCCGAGCGAACGGAGTCGTCTTTCACGAACTGGATTTTGCATCGCTTTGCGCAGCAGTAATCGGGCTTTCTAAGGCGCTGCTTCGTCCGGGACTCAATACGATTGTGGACTTCGATCACTTCACACTGTGGTCGTGGTGCGCTGAGCTGATCCTCGCTTCCCGTCCATCAGTCTTTGCGCAAGCACAACATGAAATCAAGGCAACTTACGAAACTGCAATCCACGCGGCACTTGCAAGCTGCACAAAGCCACCAGCCTCAAAGGACGAGTGGCGCGAACAAGGACGCATTCGAGACCTGCAACCGCACCACGCCAAGCAACTTCTCTCTAGTTCAAGCAGCATCCTCGCTTACATCAGCTTCCCGCTGCTAGAGGCCGTCTTGAAGCGGGCATGTGCGGCCTACGTCGCATTCGACGGCCAAGTTGTCGCAACGTTCTCGGTGCCAAGCAGATCGGGCAACGTTCGGACATACGACCCAAATGGATCTTACCGAGACCAGCAATGCAGCAGCTTGCGTGACCTTCTTTTTTTGCATAGAACGAGCGTCGCTGACTCAAAGCAAAAGCTTCTCCTGGATCGCTTTCGGCTGCACCTCGGCTCACTAGACACCAGCGGAGATCCGTTCGATGTTCTCTATCGCTGGCGAAACCAATCGCTTCATGGATCCACCAGCTTTGAAACCATCGGCGGCACGGTGCTCGGGTATTGCCTGCTCATTTCGCTATTTGAACTCGAGCCAGATTTCGATGCGCGTCGCACCAAGGCAATTGAACACTGCCGATGGGAAGCTCAGTCCAGCCATCGAAGTCCCTGGTCGTTCTACCCGCCGTATTGACGCGCACGCCTACATGAAAGCCGTCCCTAGCGAACGACCGGAAGTGGCCGACAGCAGCAGTACGGCCTTCTTGATTGGCCCAGGCCCAGCGTGAGCACGCGGCTACTTGTGTCGTGAGGGTCCAGGCGGTGGTTCGTGGACGACCGGGCGGCGACGATTGGGACCGGGCATCGAGACCGCGAGGCGGCGAGGGATGGGCACCCCGTACTCCGGCCTCGTGGCGTGTCAACCGCCACGCGCCGGCATCATCCGCAGATGTCCCACCAGCCGGTCCACCTCCGCCTCCCCGACATCCACCCGCCCTCGCACGAACGATCGCGCCTGGAGCAAGAGCTCGTCGAACTGCGGCGAGCCCGCTTGCCACGCGGCAATCAGCGGCTTCAGGCACTGCGTGCGGCCGACCAGCCGCCACACTTCCGACAGGCGCTGCGGCGCGCGCGGAGGGAGCTCGGGGATTTCGAAGCGCAAGCGCGACGGATCGTTCCATGCAGCATCGAGACCATCGGCCTGGCGCACTAGGTCCAGCACGGCGAGCCCGTGGCGCTCGACGGCAGCCAGCAGCCGCTCGCGCTCCGCGGCAGTCTCGATGACGAGCCCGATGGCACGATCCTCAAGGAACGTGGCAGGTGCGAACTCGAGGGACCAATGGCGCAGCGGGTCGTCGCCGAAGACCGCCGCGAAGACTGCCTCCAGTGCGTCGTCGCGGTGCAGCGCCTGGATCGCACACTGCGGACGGTCCCAGCGCGTCGACACGCTCATCGTCACGCGCTGACGACCACCCGCGTGTGTACGCTCGAAGACCGTGTCCCAGCTGGTGTCCGGGTGTATGGACACGAAGCCATGCGGCGCCAGCACGGCCTGCAGCCGTGCCGCCATATCGCCGCGCGCGTCCGAGTCCGAAGACGAGAAGCAGGCGTCATGGCGCGACGCCATGGCGGCCCAAGAGCCTTTCCACGGCAGCACCTCGCCATCGGGCAGGAAGCACAGTTCCAGCGGCTGGGACAACGCGACCAGGCCGACGCGCACGGCACGCTCGACTACCGCGCGCAGCGTCGGCATCGCCGCGCCGGGCGCCACGGTGCACAGCCTCATCTCATACCCCGCCGGACCGGGACGCGCGGCGTCGGCCATCAGGGCGTCGCGCCAGGCACGATCCAGTTCAACCGGTGCCAGTTCCAGCGCGATCGCCAACCGTTGCAGGGCGCGCCGCGCGGGCATCGCCTGCGTAGCGAGGCGCTCGGCCATCTCGTAGGCTTCTTCGAGTGAGGTGGGGCGACCCAGGTCGACGTCCCAGAGACGAAGGTCAAGATTCATGCGATACCGTCTCGAGTCAGCGCGGTGCGGATGCGCAGGCCACCGCGGCGTTGCCGGTGGCATCGAGTTCGGGCGGCAGTAGCGTCGAGGAGCCGGCGGGACGTCTGGGCATGCGCGGGTGTCGCGTTGATGAGCACGGGAATTATGCAGCCCGACCGATCGAAGGGCACTCGGAGTCCGCCCTCGACTGCACCCGTGCCCAGGCCACGAGCCAACCCGGAAGCGGCCCCTGGCCTACGCCCGCTTCTGGCCGACATGAGTCGAACATCCGTCATTCATCTTGAGTAGATCCTCGCGCCCGTCTTAGGCGTTGGATCGCAATCGGCAGAACCGCGAGAGGTACTGCGGCAATCGAAATAGATGCGAGGAACGCCACGAAAGCATGGATGGCCATGTGCCAACGATCAATGTGTGCATATTCGCTGTCGAAGCCCCAGCTTGCGAGCCCGACGAATGCGCCCATGACGCTTCCGACTAGCAGCGGGCCGGAAGGTTTGCCGTTCGGCGGCAGTCAGATTCATGGAGCTAGGCTACCCGAAACCGGTCACCAGTGACAGACTGCTTCTGGCCGGCTACGGGCGTTTAGGAATTCTGATCGCTTCGCCGGGATCGAATCACCCGTACTAGAGTAAGCAGTACGACCCCGACAAGCATTGACCAGGCGACCAGGCATGCGAGTGCCTATGGTTGGGTCAATGCCCGTCCCCACAGGCTGTCAGGCCGCATGTAGGGCAGCGCGAAGCCGACAACCCAGACCGCAACCATCGCC
>JBJMWE010000349.1:0-7895 GCA_045810285.1 Vitreoscilla sp.
CAACACGCTCAAGTGGGACACGGATCTGCTCCGGCTGATGAACGTGCCGGAGAGCATGCTTCCGGAAGTGCGGGCGTCGAGTGAGGTGTACGCACGCGTGTCTACCAGCCTGGGGCTGGCGGATGTTCCGATCGCGGGGATCGCGGGCGATCAGCAAGCGGCGCTGTTCGGGCAGATGTGCGTCAGTCCGGGCCTCACGAAGAATACCTATGGCACCGGGTGCTTCCTGCTGCAGAACACGGGAACGCGACCGGTTCCCTCGGCCAATCGGCTGGTCACGACCGTTGCCTGGAAGATTGGCGACCGCACGGAGTACGCGCTCGAGGGCAGCGTGTTCATCGGCGGCGCCGTGGTGCAGTGGCTGCGCGACGGCCTGCGCGCCATCTCTGCCAGCGGCGAGGTGCAGAAGCTCGCGGAGAGCGTGCCCAGTTCCGGCGGCGTCATGTTCGTGCCGGCCTTCACGGGCCTGGGCGCGCCCTACTGGGACGCCGACGCGCGCGGCGCGATCGTCGGCCTGACGCGCGGCAGCACCGTGGCGCACATCGCGCGCGCCGCGCTCGAGAGCATCGCGTTCCAGAGCGCGGCGCTGCTGCAGGCGATGAGCCGCGATGCGGTGGCCGCCGGCGGCGCCCCCGTGGCCGAACTGCGCGTGGACGGCGGCGCCTGCGTCAACGACCTGCTGATGCAGTTCCAGGCCGACCTGCTGGGCATCCCGGTGGTGCGGCCGCGGGTCATCGAGACGACGGCCCTCGGCGCGGCCTACCTCGCGGGCCTGTCGTGCGGCCTGTACCGCGACCTCGACGAGCTGGCCGCGCAATGGCAGGTCGAGCGCCGCTTCCTGCCGACGATGTCGCGCGAGCAGGCCGGCACGCTGATGGCCGACTGGGAGCACGCGGTGCGCCAGGCCACCGCGCGCTGAAAATGCCCCGCGCGGAATGGTTCCGGACTATCCGAAGGCGCTGGCCCGGTTCCGGCCCGCCCGCTCCCCTGCCTGGGGCGACGCCAGGGCCCGCAGGCGCGCGTGCGCCTCGCCGTCCCACGCCGCCGGCAACTGGTGGCGCGCCTGCAGGTAGTGGTGCGTGAAGACGTCCAGCCACGCGTCGAGGACGCGGGACGCGTGCACATCGCCGGCGGCCTCCAGGCACAGCGAGGCGACCTCGCTGGTGCAGAAGTGGTCGTCGCGCCGCGCGCGTCGCAGCGCATAGCCCGACACCTGCTCCGGCCGCAGGCTCAGCACCGGGAAGCGATCCAGGTACGGGCTCTTGCGGAACATCTTGCGCGCCTCGCTCCAGGTGCCGTCCAGCAGCACGAACAGCGGACGCCTGGCGTCGTCGCGCGGCACGTCATGGACGACGCGCGCCGGCTCGGCGTATTCGCCCGGGAAGACCACGAGCGGCTGCCAGGCCGGGTCGGCCAGCAGCGCCAGCAGCGCCGGATCGACCTCGGTACGCGTCCAGCCGAACGCGAAGGTGTCGCCGACCACGTCGGCCACCAGCCAGCCCGTGTTGGTCGGCTTGAGCGGCTCGATGTCGGCCATCAGCAGGCACACGCCGGCGCGCGCGGGCGCCGACGGCTGCGCCGCGCAGGCGCAATGCGCGAGGGGCAGCCGGCAGCCGTCGCAGCGCGGGCGCGTCGAGCCGCCGCGGGCCAGGAAGGGCTTGGCGCTGCGGGCGAGGCGCTGGTCGCGCAGGCGGGAGACGGCGTGGGACATCGAAAGGTGGGCGGGAGCTGGCGGGGTCGATTTGTTGCCGAAACGTCAAGTTACTGCCGACTTGTCATGCGCAAAGGCGACTCGTGCGTTGGATGGGTGAGGCGATGTGCCGCAGTGCATCGACAATCCACGCATCCAACGAGGAGACCCATGAAACACCTTCTGCCCCGCGCGCTCGCCCTGGCCGCCATCGTGGTCGCGGGCCACGCGTCCGCCGCCATCACCCTGTACAGCCACGACGGCTTCCATGGCAAGCGCGTCACGCTCGTGCAGCCCGCGCCCGACTTCCGCGACTTCAACTTCAACGACCGCGCCTCGTCCATCGTCGTCGAGGGCGAGCCGTGGGAAGTCTGCCAGGACGTGGGTTTCCGCAACCGCTGCGCCATCCTGGTGCCGGGCGACTACCCCAACCTCGCCGCCGTGGGCCTGGGCGACACGCTGTCCTCGGCGCGCCCTGCCCACCGCGAGCCGCCGCCGCCGCCGCCCGTGCTGCCGCCGCCGCAGGCCACCGGCGACGTCGTCTTCTTCGAGCACCCCGGCTTCCGCGGCCGCAGCCTGGGCACCTCCAGCCAGATCGACAACCTGGTGCAGTACGGCTTCAACGACCGCGCGTCGTCGGTGGTGGTGTTCGAGCACCGCTGGGAGATCTGCGAGCACGGCGACTTCGGCGGACGCTGCATGATCCTGCGCCCCGGCCGCTATCCCGACCTGCGCTCGATGGGCATGAACGACCTGATCACCTCCGTGCGCCGCGTCCGCCACGAGGACAACTTCGAGGACAACCGCTATGCGCCGCAGCCGCAGCCGGCCTACGACTGGCGCCGTCGCCCGCAGGAATATGTCGAGGCGGTGCCGATCGAGTCGGTGCACGTCGTCTATGCCGCACCGCAGCAGCAGTGCTGGGTCGAGCAGTCGGCCGCGCCCGCGAACGCGCGCACGGGCGGCGCGATCGTCGGCGGCCTGATCGGCGGCATCCTGGGCCACCAGATCGGCGGCAACGGCGATCGCACCGCCACCACCGCGGGCGGCGCCGTCGCCGGCGCGGTGATCGGCTCGCAACTGGCGCGCGGCGCCGACCAGCCGCAGCAGATCACGCGCTGCACCAGCGTGCCGTCCCAGGCGCCCGACCACTACGACATCGCGTACTGGTACCACGGCGTGCAGCACCACGTGCAGACGACCCAGCCTCCCGGCCAGACCATCGTGGTCAACGGCAACGGCGAGCCGCGGCTCTGATCCTCGCCTGAGTCAGGCGCCGCCGCGGCCGTGCACTACAGTGCGGCCGCGGCCCGCGTTCTTGGCTTCGTAGAGCGCGTTGTCGGCGCGCGCGATGGCGTCCTGCGCCACCTCGCCGCCGCCGCATTCGGAGATGCCCGCCGAGAAGCTCACGCGCAGCGCCGGCACGGTCGGCTCGAGCACGCGCTCGGCCATCACGCCGCGCAGCCGGTCCACCAGCGTCGCCGCCGCGGCCGCCGTCATGTGCGGCAGCACCAGCAGGAACTCCTCGCCGCCCCAGCGCCCGGCGCCGTCGGTCTCGCGCAGGCCCTCGCGCAGCGCCTGCGCGAACCCGCGCAGCACCGCGTCGCCCACCGCGTGGCCGTGGTGGTCGTTGACGGACTTGAAGTGGTCGAGGTCGACCAGCACGACGCTCAGCGGCTCCGTCGAACGGATGCAGCGCGCCTGTTCGGCCTTCAGCAGCTCGAACACGTGGCGCCGGTTGCTCAGGCGCGTCAGCTCGTCGACCTGCGCCAGCGCGCGGATCGTCGCCAGCGCGTCCTGCAGTTCGAGCTTGCGCGACGCCAGCCGCATGCGCAGCTCGCCCATGCGGATCGACAGCACCGACGTGGCCGTCAGCAGGATGGCCGCGAACGCGAAATGCAGCGCCTCGATGTGCGGCGGGAACAGCGCCGGCTGCGTCGTCGACTTCCACACCATCGTCGCCCCCAGCAGCGCGAGCGCGTACACGCACAGCCCCTGCGCCTGCCGCTGCTTCAGCACGAACATGCCCCACACCAGGTTGAGCATCATGATGGCGATGATCGCGCCGCGCAGGGGCGGGTCGATCGCATAGCCGAACACCGTGGACGCGGTGCCGAACGCCGTCTGCGCCAGCGTCATCGACGCGTCGCTGCCCAGGCGCGCGCTGATGCCCAGGCGAATGAGCAGGTAGAAGCCGAAGATGCCGCTCAGGCTGACCGACGTCCACGCCGCCCAGTCGGCGACGGTCATGAGCCCCAGCGCCACCTGCCAGGCGGTGACCAGCCCGAACAGCGCGTAGACCAGCACCGCCAGCAGCGTCAGCGCCAGCGGCCCGCGGCGTTCGTGGACATCGCCGAACACCAGCCGCCCCAGCCACCCGTCGGCGCCGGCGACGCGCCCCGGCGCCTCCGGAGCTCGGGGCGGGTCGATGGGAGGCAGCGGGATGGACATGGGGTGCCGGTGGAAGGCCGATTATGCGGTCCGTCGCCTGACGCGGTGCCGACAGTCCCGGAGTTCGGCCCGCCCACGCGATCGAGGCGACCCGCGCCCCGCCTACACTTGCCCGGATGGAAACGCACACGCTCATGCTTGCGACGCTCACCGGCAGGATCGCCGAGGAGGCATGAGATGCACGTCCACCGCGTCTTCTTCGAGCGCCACGCCGCGACGGCGGACGGCGCTGCCGAGTCCGAGGCCATCGACCGGCTGCTGGGTACGTGGCGCAGGAACGGCCAGGTCTGCGGCGGCGAATGGCCGATCGCGCCGGAGGCCCACGGGTACTCGGTCCACGTGCTCACGCCCGAGCCCGATTCGCTCGAGGCGCGCTGGAACCGGCGCTACGTGACGGAGGCGCTGGCGCACGTCGCGAACGTCGGCCTCGCCATGCGCGTCGAGGCCAAGGGCAAGGATCAGGCGTCGGCCGACGCCTGCGAATGCCCGTCGCCGAGCGCCTTCGTGCTGTTCACGACGTTCGTGTCCCTCGAATCGTCCGTGCGCTGCCTGGACTGCGACCGCCCGGTCGCCCTGCATCGCTTCGAACCTGCGAACGGCGATGAGCATGCCGACCTCATCGGGTGGCAGTCGGACTACCAGTCCTGCGATCGCCTGCAGATGAACTGCACGGTGCTGGAGCGCGCCGCCACGCGCGAGATGTCCGCGATCGACAGCGCCCTCAGCCGTTCCGGCCGCGCGCTGTGCGACGCGCTCGCGGCGTCGTCGGGGCGCCCGTTCTATTACTACCTGTACCGCAACCGGGGACGCAGCCGCCGCGCGAAGGCGGAAGGCCCGTGCCCCGGCTGCGGCGGCGACTGGAAGCTGGCCGAACGCCTGCACCTGTTCGACTTCAAGTGCGATCGCTGCCACCTGCTGTCGAACGTCTCGTTCTCGATGCGATGACCGACAACCTCGAAGAGTTCACCGACCCCGCCAACTACGACCTCGAGCAGGGCCCGCTGTCGCAGGCGCGCATCGAGTTCTGGCGCCGCATGGCCGCGCAGTTCGGCGGGCCGGTGCTGGACCTGTGCTGCGGCACCGGGCTGGTGGCGATCCCCGTGGCGGCCATGGGGCTGTCGGTGACGGGCGTCGACCTCGCCGCGCCCATGCTGGCGCACGCGCAGGCGAAGGCCGAACGCGCGGATGTCGACACGCACTGGATCGAGGCCGACGCGCGCACTCTCGTCCTGCCGCGCCGTTTCGGCTTCGTCATCCTCACCGGCAACGCGTTCCAGGCCTTCCTGGGCGCCGACGACCAGCGTGCGCTGCTGGCCACCGTGCACCGCCACCTCGCCCCCGAGGGCGTGTTCGGCTTCGAGACGCGCAACCCCGCCGGCCACCACTTGCGCGACGAGCCCGAAGGCCCGCCGGAGATCGACTACGTCGACGTCGCCGGGCAGCGCGTGCAGGTCACGTCGAGCCAACGCTGGGACGCCGCCACGCAGGTGATCCACTGGACGACCTTCCGCCGCTGGACGGACGCCGCCGGCAGGCCGCACGAGCGCTGCACCGACATCGCCTGCCGCTTCACGAGCCCCGACGAGATCGAGGACCTGCTCGACGCCGCCGGCTTCGACATCGTCGCGCAATACGGCGACTGGAACTTCGCGCCGTTCCGCGCGAACGCCGAGCGGCTGATCACGTTGTGCCGGCGCCGCGCGACGGCTTGATCGCCATCGGTCGTCCCTCGAGTGGCCCCGGGGTCAGCGTCGGTCGGGCCTTCGCGTCGCGCGGCCCGTCACGGCTCAGGGCGTGGGCGTGAGCACGAAGGCGTGCTGTTTCCCGCCGATGGTGCCGGTGCCGGCGATCTGGCCCGCGTCGTTGAGGAAGAGCTGGCGAGGATCGACGTTCGACAGGGCCGGCACCAGGGTGTTGACGTTGACCATCGCGCCGCCGGCCCAGAAGAACGGCTGCAGGCTGTTGTTGGCCAGCGTGGCGTTGCCGACCACCTGCCCCGACGCGTTGACGCCCGTGGCCGAGCTGGAGACGCCGCCCAAGGTGCCGAGGTCGATCATGCGCGTGCCGTCGTGGAGGAACGCGTGCTGCTGGTTGGACGCCGTGCGCGCCACGCCCGCCACCTGCCCGAGACGGTTGATCGCGTTGCCCACACTGCTGGCGCCGCCCAGCGTGCCGAGGTCGACCATGCCGCGGCTGTCGGACACGAAGGCGTGAGCGACGCCGGCGCTGGTGGCGGCGCCGCCGGTGACCTGCCCCGCGTCGTTCACGGCGAACGCGTTGCAGAAGCGGCCGCCGAACGTGCCGAGGTCGACGAGCCCGCCGCCCGTCGTCCGGAAGCACCGGGCGGTGCCCGACGCGTCGTAGGCGCTGCCCACCGCCAGGCCGGACCGGTTGAGGCCGTAGACATAGCTGTACAGGCCGCCGAAGGTGCCGAGGTCCACCGTGCCGGACGCGGTGGCGAGGAAGGCGTGATCCTTCTCGTCGGGCGTGCGTGCGTAGCCGGCCACCAGGCCGCTGTCGTTGACCGCGCGGACGACGCTGAAGCTGCCGCCGAAGGTGCCGAGGTCGAACGCGTTGCCGCCGCTCAGGAGCGTGGCGTCGAGGTGCTGTCCGTCGAGCCCGACCACGTTGCCCGCCGCGACGCCGTTCGCCCCGAGCGCGATCGCCCGCCCGGGACGCGTGCTGAGCGCCGTGGGCACGGAGCCGTTCCAGACCACCGGATACGGCGTGCCGTCGGCGGCCTCCGCATACCCCGCCACCTGCCCCGCGCCGTTGATGGCATTGGCCGCGCTGCCGGCGCCGCCCAGCGTGCCGAGGTCGGTCAGGCTCCAGCCGCCGGCCATCGCCGGCGCCGCGCACAGCCATGACGCCAGGCCTCCTGCAACCAGGCGCAGCGTGTTCTTCGTCTTCATGTCGATTCCCCTTGAAATTGGCGTTAGCCGATTCGCGCGCCGTCGGGCGGGCATCGGATGAACACAGTGTCGGGGACGCGAAGCTCATGATGTGAGCCAGGGTGCGCGGGGGTGCGACCGGCGCGCGCGCTGACCGTTCTCGTGCCGACGGCCGGAGGTGTCCAGACTCGGCGTCAAGCTCCGCGTCGAACGCTATCGACGCCGCGGCTGGCGGCAACGTCCCCGCGCGCGTCTCGCACTGTGACATCAAGGAAGGCTTTGCGCTGCGGTCAAGGCAGTGGCTTGCACCCTGAGGCCGCTCTCAACGCCTGGGTCCTGCGGCGGGCAATGCATTGCCCTGCGCTTCGTCCGGTTCCGTCGGACACATTGCACTTCGTGTAGCCGCGCCTTCAAAGGCAACCCGCTACGGCCCGTCCACTCGAGAGACGCTGCAACCGGCAGCTGTTTGGCGGCACATTGCGGACGTTCACGCCTGACGCCACTGGGGCAGGTTCCGACCCACAGCTGACCTACGCCGCGCGAACTCGGCGCCCGAAACTTGACGTTTGAGCGGACCGGCAGCGAACGGCAGTTCCCGACCCAAAGCGGAAATCGCGGTGGGCGAATTGAACGCCAGAAAGCGGTCACCGCATCGCAGATTTCCCGGGTCGCGATTCAGCCCAGGCGTCGAAGCTACGTCTTCAGCGGCTTGATAGTGAAAGTGCGCGCGACTACCAGCAGATTCCCGCCAAACAGCCTCATTTTGAACAGAACATAGTGTCCGACCTTTGATGTTTTCGTCAGCATCGGGTCGATTGACTTGTCGTACCTCACGTTCCAGGCTCGACGGTGCTTTCGCATTG
>JBJMWE010000350.1:0-33720 GCA_045810285.1 Vitreoscilla sp.
GCCACCGCCAGGGCGCGATACGCCTGCGCACGCGTGGCCCACAGCGTCGCGAGCGACAGCCAGCCCAGCACGGCGACGGCCACCGGCAGCCACGCCGTCCAGCCGTGCGACGACCACCAGAACCACCCCGCAGCGCCGGTGGCGCTCGCGAACGTGACCGCCGCCAGCACCCGCAGGCACAGCCCGCGCAGCGCCGCGGCGTCCAGCGCATCGCCCAGCAGCGGCAGCGCGAATTCGTAGCGTGCGCAGGCCACCACGGCGATGTTGGCCGAGACGGCCGCGAACAGGTTGTACTGGCCGAACTGCTGCGGGGTGTACAGGCGCGACAGCAGCGGCCCGAGCAGCAGCGGCAGCGCCTGCGCCAGCGCGCCGCCGGCGACGAGCGTCAGCACCGCGCGCAGCAGGCCGCGTCGCGCCGGTGCGGTCACGGCGGGGTCACTGCGCGCGCAGGCCGACGGCCGCGGCCAGCGCCGCGACCACGCGGTCCATGTCGCCATCCGACAGGTCGGGGCTCATCGGCAGGCTCATCACCTCGTCGGCGGCGGCGATCGCGAACGGGCAGCTGTCGGGGTTGCCCAGGTGCGAATACGCCGGCTGGCGATGCAGCGGCTTCGGATAGTGCACCGCGGTCGGGACGCCGGCCTCGGTGAGTGCCGCCTGCACGCGCGCGCGATCGGCCACGCGCACCGTGTACTGGCCCCAGACGCTGTCGCGGTCCGGGCGCACCACCAGCGTCGTCAGGTCCAGCGGCGCGAGGCGCTCGTGATAGCGCGCGCCGAGTTCGCGCCGGCGCTGCAGCTCCCAGTCGAGGCGGCCCAGCTTGGCCAGCACGACGGCGCACTGCAGGGTGTCCATGCGGCCGCCGACACCCACACGGGTATGGGTATAGCGGGCGCTCTGGCCATGCACGCGGATCTCGCGCGCCGCCTGCGCCAGCGCGTCGTCGCTGGTGAAGATGGCGCCGCCATCGCCGTAGCAGCCCAGCGGCTTGCTCGGGAAGAAGCTGGTGCAGCCGATGGCCGACAGGTTGTTGCTGCGCCTGCCCTTGTACGTGGCGCCGAAGCTCTGGGCGGCGTCCTCGATCACGGGCAGGCCGTGGCGCGCCGCGATCGCGTTGATCTCGTCCATGTCGGCGCACTGGCCGTACAGGCTCACCGGCATGATGGCCTTCGTGCGCGGGGTGATGGCGGCCTCGATCTTCGACGCGTCGATGTTGCAGGTGTCGGGCTCGATGTCCACCCACACCGGCACGCCGCCCAGCAGCACGATCGTCTCGGCGGTGGCGGCGAACGTGAACGGCGTGGTGACGACCTCGTCGCCAGCCTTCAGGTCGAGCGCCATCAGCGAGATCAGCAGCGCCTCGGTGCCGCTGGCCACCGTGATGCAATGCTTCGCGCCGGTGTGCGCGGCCAGCGCCGCCTCGAGCTCCTTGACCTCGGGGCCCATGATGTACTGGCCGTGGTCCAGCACCTTCTGCATGCGCACGGCGATCTCGTCGCGCAGCACGGCGTACTGGGCCTTGAGGTCGATGAATTCGATCTTGCCTTGCGGCCGAAGCGGAGCGTTCATGGTCTGGGTCGGTTCAGGAGAGCAGCGACAGCACGCGGCCGTCGAGCCGGTAGCGGTCGCCGTTGTTCGGGCAGGTGGTCTCGACCGGCTCGCCCGCGGGCGCCGCCAGCGGCAGCGCGAGCCGTTCGCCGAAGCGGCTCATCCAGCCGATCTGGCGCGCGGGCACGCCCACCATCAGCGCGAAGTCGGGCACGTCCTTCTGCACCACCGCGCCGGCGCCGATGAAGGCATGGCGGCCGACGGTGATGCCGCACACCAGCGTGGAATTGGCGCCGAGCGTGGCGCCCTGGCGCACCAGCGTACGGCGGTACTCGGCCTTGCGCGCGACGGCCGAGCGCGGGTTGTAGACGTTGGTGAACACCATGCTGGGACCGCAGAACACGTCGTCCTCCAGCGTCACCGCGTCGTACACCGACACGTTGTTCTGGATCTTGACGTTGTTGCCGATGGCCACGTCGTTGCCCACGAACACGTTCTGGCCGAACGAGCAGCCCGCGCCGATGCGCGCGCCGCCGCTGATGTGCACCCAGTGCCAGACGCGGCAGTCGTCGCCGAGGACGGCGCCGTCGTCCACGATGGCGGTGGGATGGATCGTCGTTGCCAAGTTCAGTACTCGAGGGGCAGGTTGACCCTGCGGCCGTCGCGCGCCGACAGGTACATCGCGATCAGCAGTTCGAGCGACTTGAGGCCCTCGCGGCCGTCCGTCTCCGGCTGCGCCTCGCCGCGCAGCGTCCTGATGACGTTGTCGTAGTACAGCGGGTGGCCGAAGCCGTAGACGGACGTCGTCTGGTAGCTGGCGTCGTCGCGCTCGGCATCCATCGGGTGCGACTCGGCGAAGGTCCACTGCTGGATCTCGTTGACCGCCATTCCGCCGATGCGCACCGTGCCCTTCTCGCCCAGGATGGTGATCGAACCCTCGAGGTTCTTCGGATACGTCAGCATCGTCACGTTGACCGTGCCCATCGCGCCGCTGCGCCACTTCAGCGCGGCCACGCCGGTGTCTTCCACCTCGATGTTGCGCGCCAGCGTGCCGGTGTACGCCATGACGCTCTCCACCGGGCCGCCGATCCAGTCGAGCAGGTCGATGTAGTGGCTGGCCTGGTTCATGAAGGCGCCGCCGTCGAACTCCCAGGTGCCGCGCCAGGCGGCGGAGTCGTAGTACTCCTGCGGACGCGTCCAGAACACGTTGACGGCGATCGTGTAGATGCGGCCGAAGCGGCCCAGCTCCATCGCCTGCTTGAGCAACTGCAGCGTCCTGTTGCGGCGGTTCTGCTTGACGACGAACAGGCGCACGCCGGCCTCGTCGCAGGCACGCACCATCGCCAGGCCGTCCTGCCAGCGCGTGGCCATGGGCTTTTCCGTCATCACGTTGACGCCGGCCCGCGCGCACTGGATCACCTGTTGCGAGTGCAGGCCGCTGGGCGTGGTGATGATGACGCAGTCCGGCGTCTCGGCGGCCAGCAGCTCTTCGAGGCTGGCGTATCCACGCGCGCCGGTACGCTCGACGGCCGCTGCCAGCCTGGCCGGATCGGGATCGCAGACGGCGACCAGTTCCGCGCGCTCGGCGTGCACCTTGACCGACTCCATGTGATTGGCCGCGATGCGGCCGCAGCCGGCAAGCGCAAAGCGCACCTTGCGGCCGGTGACGGGGGCGTGGGTGTTGGGGCGGAGGCTGTGGGCGGACATGGCGGAGATCTGGGCGTGGAACGGGCTCGGACACCCGTGAAGCGGCGATTCGCCCTGGCGACGAGCGCCAGGCGAACCTCGGGCAAGACCTGATTTTAGGTCACAGGGCGCTGTGGGAGCGCACGGGCGCCCCGCCAGCTCCATGACGACGGGCCGTTGCCAGGTCGGCTTGCCCGGAAAGCGCCGCGCCGGGATGCGCGGCCGGATGCGCGCGACAACCGACCTCGATTGCGCATCGAGGTACGGCGCCGAATGGCGATCTCGCGAGGCTTGCGCTAAAGTCACCCGTTTTCAATTCCACTGACGACGGCCGGGCCAGGGTGCGTGGCTTGCAGACTGCACGTCGTGAACACAGGCTTTCATGCTTCGCGCAATCAGGCTTTCCTCGATTCTGGTCTACGCACTTGCGCTGTTCGCCACGGGATGCGCCCAGATTCCGACGTCGGGCCCCAGCAGTCGCGAAGTCGAAAGCGCCGCGGACGCGCCACCGCCGACGCTGCCCGGCATCCAGCTGATCGACGTCGACGACAAGGTCGCGCGCGCGCTCGCAAGGAGCCACCTGCAGCAGCAGCATCTCTTCTCGAAAGTGCTCGGCGATGAATGGCCGCCTGGCGATGTGATCGGCAACGGGGACACCCTCAATCTCACATTGTGGGAGGCGCCGCCGGCGACGCTGTTTGGCGGCCTCGTGGATCCAAGGGAAGCCTCCTCCGCACGATCCGTGCTGATCCCTCCCCAGATGGTGGATTCTTCAGGCAATGTAAGCGTGCCGTTCGCCGGCATGATTCACGTCTCCGGCCTGACGACTCGCGCCGCCGAAGAGGAAATCGTCAGGCGGTTGAAGAGCAAGGCCAACCAGCCGGAAGCGGTCGTGGGCATCGCGCACAACGCTTCGTCGAACGTCACGGTCGTCGGGGAAGTCAACACGAGCTTGCGACTGCCGCTGACGGCGGGCCGCGAACGGGTACTGGACGCGATCGCGGCAGCGGGTGGCGTGCGCAATCCCATCAACAAGATGACCATCCAGGTGTCGCGTGGCGGCAGCACCGTCGCGATGTCGCTCGAGTCGCTCATTCGAGATCCGAAGCAGAACGTTCCGTTGCACCCGGGCGATGTCGTCACGGCGATGTTCCAGCCACTCAGCTTCACGGTGCTCGGAGCCACGGGAAAGAACGACGAACTGCCGTTCGAAGCACAAGGGATCACACTTGCGCAAGCGGTTGCCCGCGCCGGGGGCCTCATGGACTCGCGGGCGAACGCGCAAGGCGTCTACATCTTTCGCTTCGAGGATCAGGGCGCGCTGGACTGGCCACGCAAGCCCGTGCAGGCGACGCAAGACGGACGCGTTCCGGTCATCTATCGGATCGACCTGCACAACGCCGCCAGCCTGTTCGTCATGCAGAATTTCGCGATCGACAATCGTGACCTCCTGTATGTCAGCAACGCACCCATTGCCGAAGCGCAGAAGTTTCTCCAGACAGTGCTGTCGGTCGCCTATCCGGTCTTCGACGTCATCAACCTGACTCGCTAGCGAGCGCTGCATGCGTCGTGTCGACATGCATGCGCCTCGCCACTGACTGCGAGCAGCGGACGTCATCGGAGGCTTCCTGCCGGCGCTCAAGCCCGCCGCGTCTCCGGCCGGCGCAAGCCTGTCGCCCTGGCGCGCGATTGCTTCGAAGTGCCCGTGCTAGACGTCCCCGAATGGCCCTTCTATGACGCGCTGGACGCAGAAGTCGGTAAGCAGCTTCTCGCGATGCCACTCCGCGGCCATCGGGACATGCGCATATTCATGGAAACAAGGTGCGCCGAGTGTCCAATGCAACAGTTTTGCCTGGTCATTCGCACCGAACTCATCGGGCAACCAATTCCATTCGATCGGCAGCTCGCCGATCTCGCTGTCCTCGAGCCACGTGAATCGATGCAGTTGAGCGCCCGTGGCGCGCATGACGAACTCGAGCGACAGCGCCTGGTTGGACGGGTGTCCGCAATTCCAGAGCACCACGCTCGACCAGTTCTTGCGAGGATAGTTCGCATTCTTGGCGCCGAGATATTTGTCGAGCGCTTTGGTCTTGTAGTCATGATGGACGCACATGACTGCCTTGGATTCATCGCGCATCGCCCACAGCTTCGCGATATCGTCGCGCAACAGCATGTCGCCATCGATGAACAAGGCCCAGCCCTGATATTTCATCAGATGAGGCACCAGGAATCTGCTATAGACGAAGCTGTTGCTTCCGTCCGTGTGCGTTTCGCGATAGGCGCCGAGCATCTTCAGTGACAACGGCGATATGGCCAGCGGCTGCGTCGCATGCCGAACCAGGCTGTTGGCGCAGACGTGATAGACGACAGCCTCTCGGGGGTCGAATCCGACGAATATGGAAATCACGCTCGAGGCTCCTGTTGGGGCGGCATTGGCCGGATATCGCAAGTCTATCAATCGAGTCGACGGGCCGTAAATGGAAATCGTGGGTGCACGCGAAGTCGCGCAGATGTCGCGAACCACATCGAACCTGCCTGAATCAAGGCACGGGTCTCTATACTCTCGCCCATCGCTCAATGTCTCAAGCCCAAGGAACCCTCCCATGATCAGTGTCAATGAACGACGATGCCATCGTCGCTTCGCGAACACCTTCGCAGGAGGCCGTGCAGCATGAACGAGGATGCAGATCTGCAGTCCCTGGACGATTTCCAGTTCCTCGAACAGGCATATCGACGCACGCTGGGACGGGCTGTGGACCCGCTTGGTCTGCGCGACTATCTCAAGCGACTCCGCGCCGGCGCACGGAAGGAACAGGTCCTCTCGGAACTGCGGTCCAGCGTCGAAGGCCAAGCCTACGCCGCACGCGCAGGCATCGGTACGGCGCGCGGCAACGGCCCATCCCATCCCGAACGTTCCCGCGAGATCGAAGGCCTCGCGGCCGATGACCTGCCGATACCATCAGGCGCACGGCCGAAGTCCCTCGACGGGCTGCTCCAGGCAACGCCTGCCGACTTCGTGGCGCAGTGCTACCGCCTGATTCTCGGACGGGAAGCCGACCCAGCCGGCTATCGGAACTACGTCGTCGGGCTCGGGTCGGGCCTCTCACGTCATGAGGTGATGCGTCAACTCTTGGTTTCCGACGAAGGTGTCGCCTTCAACGCGCCGCTGCCGGAGATCCGCGCTGCGGTGCAGCGGCGCCGGTTCGTTTCACTTCCCGGCATCCGCCACGCGATACGCGTCCTGCGCAGGGCGGTGTCCGCCAGGCCGGCACGCGGCGCGCGGGGCCCTGCGGCGTCCGACGCTCAGACGCCGGCACGATCGACGCCGACTCCCGTAGCGCGAGCCTACCCACACAACCTCAAGACCTCGATGATGGAACCCACTTCTGACCCGCGCGAACTCGACGAACCGACCTCTCGTCTGAACATGCTGGCCGAGAGCCCTGTCCAAGAGGGCGAGGAAGGGTCGGAAGCGCTGGTGCACATCGGCGCAGACGAGCCCGAGCTCGGCTGGTCCATCACCATCGAACGCTTCACCGGAAGCTACCTGCGAGGCTGGTCTTGCGCAGATGGAGAACCGCGATCGCTTTCGCTGGATTTCGGCGGCAGGACGCTGGGCAAGCTGGCCCCGAACGAATCCCGTGGGGATGTGAAGGACGCCTTGCGACTGTATTCCGACAAGGTAGGCATCGACGCGGTGCTCGGTGGACTGCTGCAATTCTTCGCAATGGCCCCCGCATGCTCGACGCTCAGCCTGACGCAGGTCGGCACGGGCGGCGGACACCGCAACATCCCACTGGAGCAGTATCTTCCCGAAGCGCTGACCTTCGCGCCGATGCGCGCGCTGATGCGCCCGCTGCCCTCGGGGCCGCTCGGCACGATTCGCGCCCTCCGCATGACGTCCGGAATGGACGCCGCGCTGATCTTCGAAACCGAGGCCAAGCCGGGTGCCATCGATCAACTGTTCATGGACCTGTACCAGGAGCGCACCGAGGGCGCGTTGGTCCGCATCGCGCGTTTCTCGATCAACCTGACGGGCCAGATCGTCGACCTCGAGTTCCGCATGCTGGATTCGGAGCGGCCAATCCTGATGATCCTGACCGACACGGAACGCAACATCCTGGCGACGGATTGCTTCCCGTTGCCCGCCCTCAGTTCCGAAGCCAACGCGCCATTGCTGGAATATCACGTCGTGCTCGAGACCGGGAAGCAACCTTTCGGCGTGGTCGCCAAGATCGCCCGGAGCTTCCTGGACACGGCGATCAGGACGCGCCTGGGCCTCGTCGAGACCTCGCCGCCTGGGCCTACGCGCCGCCAGACGTGCCTGCTGCTCTACGTTCAGGGCAACACCGACCGCGACGTTGCGCAGCAACTGCGCGAATTGCGCGGCATCGCCGACGAGGCGGCATGGCTGCAGCGCGATGGCAGCGTCATCAACACTGCAGGCCAGCAGACCTCGCTGGCGGACTTCCTCGCCGGCTCGAAGGCGACCTACTTCCTGTTCCACAACGCCGATGCCCAGTTGCGTCCGGATTTCTGGGCTGTCCTCGAAGAGCATCGATTCCGCGTCGCCGAGTCGCCCTCGATCGTGCACTGCGATGCGATCTGGATCGACGGGGTCGCCCGGCCGTACGTCGTCAAGGCCGGGATGCTGTTGCATCCGGCGTTCACCGGCCATGCGCTGCTGCACGCTCGTACTGCCCTCGTACGCCGAGACGTCGTCCTGCAGGCATTCAAGAGCGTGGCGGACCAGTTCCGCTCCGGCAGGTTCTCCGTCGAAGAGGCGTTCCCCTTCGTCGAACCTGCACAGGTCGTGCGGCTGCCCATCGTGTTGACCACCGTGCGCGCGCCCATCGTGCCGCTCGCCAATCACCGCTTCGCGGCAGAGAACATCGTGCCGCCGATCCACCCCGGACGCGCGAACAAGGAGGCGGCCCGGCCCTGCGTCTCGATCGTCATCAATTACCGCGACAGCGCAGAAGACACGATCCGCTGCCTCGAGTCGATACGGATGCAGGACTATTCGGGCCCGCTCGACATCATCCTCGTCAACAACGGCTCCACGGCGGACAGCGTCAACGCCGTCGTGGGTCGCGCACACGCGCTGTTCGGGGAGGCCTCCGTGCAGCCGATCGACTATCCCAAGCGGTTCAACCACAGCGATCAATGCAATGTCGCCGCACTGGCCGCACGAGGAGAGCTGCTGCTGATGCTGAGCAATGATTCCGCGCTGCGGACGCCTGCCGCCATCACTCGCGCCGCGCAGCTCGCCATGGTGCCCTGGGTCGGCACCGTCGGCTTCCGCATCGTCGGCAATGCAGCTTCCAAGGGCCGGATCCAGTCGGTCGGCCTGTCGCTCACCGAGCGGCGATACATGTTCTCGGGAGGTTCTCCCATCACGACGGGCCAGGTCCCGGCTTTCGCGCACGAATGCACCTTCGAGGTGGTCGGCAACACCTTCGCTGCGGTGATGCTGCGCCGTGACGTCTACGTGCAACTCGACGGACTCGACACCCAGGCTTTCCCGACGAGTTATAACGACATCGATTTCAGCTTCCGCGCGACGCGGGCGGGATACCGTCACATCGTCATGGCCTCGGAGGTCGTGGAGCACATGGGACGCGGGTCGCGTGAAGCCGACCAGGATCTTCCGATCGATCAGCGCATCCTCGATCGCGCCCCGACCCTTGCCGCGCTCACTCGCGTCGGCTTCCAGCAACTGTGAGTGCCAGGTGATGAAGGCGATCTATTGGTTTTTGTCGGAGCTGACGCCCCGCAACGCCGGCTACCGCGTCCGGACGCTGCCCATCGTCGAGGAGTTGCGCACGCAGGGAATGACGGTCGAAGTGCTGCCGCTGTCGGATCTACCCTTGAAGATCGACATGGTCGCGCAGGAAGCCCTCGCGGTGATCGTCTCGAAGCCCCCGGACAGCTCGGCGATCCTCGCCGTGCGCCATCTGACGGCCCTGAAGATTCCGGTCATCGTCGACTTGTTCGACAACTACTTCGCCTGGTCCGGCGCGGCATATCAGAAGCAGTTGCAATGGCAATGGCTGCGCGCGATCGACGCCGCGTCAATGATCATCTGCAGCACGGACTACTTGAAGCACGTCGTGCAGTCGCTCACGTCCAAGCCGGCATTGCGCGTCGGAGACGCCGTGCGCACGGTCTCTGCAGGACAGCGCAGTGCGGCGGGATTCGAGGCCAAGTGGGTCGCGCCTTCGCGAATCGAATTCCTGTGGTTCGGCATCTCGGCCAATCCTTACTACCACGCGGGCCTTGAAGACCTTCGCGGATGGATCTCCGGCATCCGAACGATGATGCGGACGCTGGCGACTCAGCTGGAAATCCGGTTGACCGTATGCACGAACCGCGTCCCTGCGGTGGATCTCCTCATGACGGAGTTGCGCCAGCATGAGATCGATGCGCGCTACATCGAATGGTCAGCGGAGGGTTGCGAGGCTCTCCTTGCTTCGTCGCATGTCACGCTGCTTCCAACCAATGCGTCGGGATTCAGCCTCGCGAAGACGCACAACAGATGCAGCGATTCGCTCGCCCACGGAGCGCTCGTCCTGGCAAGCCCGCATGGCCCCTATTCGTCGCTGTCGGGCGCAGTGTTCACCGATCCGCAACTGCTCGTCTCGGTTCTCATGCACGCAAACGTGGACGGCGTGCGTCAGCTTCTCGATGAGAGCTTCGCGCAATTGCGCGCACACAACGATACGCCAAGCGAGGTCGCCCGGCTCAGGACCGCGATTCTTCAATGGAAACCGCAGGACAGGCGCATCCAGGGCAATTCGAAGGCGGCCCCGCCGTTGCTCGTCGCCGGGCGATCCAAGGCCGAACACATCAAGTTCTCGCGTTCCCGCGGCTATCTCGTCGTCGGGTTCGCCGGTTCGTCGCTCAAGTTGAACTACGACTTCCGGATGGAGCCTCTCGCGTCCACGGCCGGCGTGCTGACCCTGACGCTCTCGGCGCGCGGCGCGCAGGCGCTCGAAACGGCACTTCTCAGCGACGTGGACTTCGACGTGCGTGGCGAGGATTCGCTTCTCGACTGTCAAGGCGGCGGATTCCATGTTTGCTTCGACAGGAAATCGAGCGTTCTTCGCGTGTTGTCAGGCATCGACAGCAAGATCCTGACCCGGCTGGCCGCATTGCAGGAACAGCATGGCGCGGGCGACGCCACAGCCGCCGTTTGGTACGACGCCCACGTCGATGTCGCCACGCGGCTTCTGTACAGACTTGGGTTTCACTCGATGGAATTTGCAGCAGACGAGGAGGGCGGTTGGCGGGAATTCGCCGCGAACGCGAACTCCGGCCTGATGAAAGCGCACCGTCGGCTCGAGGACCTGTGGGTCAAGTCGCACGGCAACGAATTGGATTGGCCGACCTCCCAAGGGCTCGCATCATGAACATGACGACGGATCGCGTCCCCGTGGTGGATAAAGCGCACAAGGACCTGAAGAGCATGCGCGCCGCCGTGTCCACGTATCCGATCTGGATCGCGGCCGACGCCGGCCTGGCCGACCGCGCGCAGAGCACCCCGCTCGCGGAGCGGCTGCGGATCCATCGCCTGGGCGCGGCAGCGTGTGCTGTCGTGGACAAGTTCCGGCCGGATGACGCAGCCGTGATCGCCGACATCGCGTCGCATTGCTTCGTCAACGACCCGACGGCGATCACCAAGACCTTCACCGAGGGTCACATTCCCTGGCACTTGGCCAGCGCAGGGTGTGAACTGCATTTCCGGCAAGGATCGGATGCGAATGTGGACTCGAGGATCCGCCGGCATGGCGTGATGTCCTCTCTCGAGTTCATGCTCAGCGATCGACCCCGGCTCGACCAGCTGTCACGCCTGACGACCGGCACCACGCATAGCGAACGTCCGGCCCGGGGGCAGCACCGCAGGGCCGTGGTGCTGTTGGACATGATCCAGGACTTCGAGATCCTGCGACCCCTGCTCGTGCGCGCCGCGGGGCCGGGAAGCCCGTTCGACCTGATCGTTGCCGTCAGCGAGCGGCTCGCCGCCTCGCACCTGTGGACCGCCATCAAATCGTTCCTGGACGTCCACGAGATCCGCTTCTTCACGCCAATCGGCCCGGTCGACATCGCCAATGCGCTGGGCAGCGAGCGCTCGCTGCTTCTCGGGGCGGCGGAATCGAGCGCAGCGGCACACGCCTTCGGCTACACGGCTTTCCGTACCGCCTCGCCGCGGACGACGCGGGTCTCCATCCAGCACGGCCTCGAATGCATCGGGCTCCGACATCACCGTGCGCACGACATCGACTTCTCGAACGGCGTTCGTTTCGCGTCGGACCTGATCCTCACCTGGATTCCGAATTCGGCCCTGACCAACGTCCACCCGGCGGAGGCACACAAATGCGTTCCGGTCGGTGTCGTGAAAGCATCGTCCGAACGCGCGGCGACCCTCCTCGAAGAGCAATGGCGCAGCGACGGCGAAGCAACTCACCACGCCTCACGTCACAGGATGCTGATTGCGGAGAACCTGCATTCCGTGCGCTTCCGCACTCCGGCCCGCTATCAACGATTCCTTGCATTCATCGAAGCCGTCGCCGCGGATCCGGGAATCGATCTCACCATCCGGTCCCACCCGGCGAGCCGCACGCTCGAAAAACGCAGCGGCATGAACAACATGACGTTCCTTGGCGGCGTCCTGCGGGCCGATGACCTCGCAAGCTTCGACAGCTTCGTGAGCCCACCTTCGACGATCGTGCTGGATGCCGTGTCCGTCGGCGTCAGGACGGGCGTCTGGACGGATGCCGCCGTGCATGGCGATGCGGCAAACTACGCCGGACTGCAGATCGTCACCGATCCGGGCGACCTCGCGCCCTTGACTTCGGGAGCGAACGACGTGATTTCGAAGGTGCAAGCCCTCAAGTGGGGCGTGGGCGCCACCGCTTCGCTCAACGGGGTGCCGGCGGCCTGGAACCTTCTTTGCCAGTTGATCGGCTGATCAAGGACCATACGCCATGAAGAAGCTTTCGGGAGAATTCCTCAGCAACGTGCACGCAGCACTTGGCAAGGCCAACGCGTCGGCGCTTTCCAATGAGGAAATCGGCGATCTGCTGCGGCGGACGCTGAAGGGCAACGATCCCTATGTGGAACTCCCGACCTTGCAGGCAGGCGCCTCGACCGCCAGCCGTTTCGCGACCTTCGACGGCCAGAGTCTCCAGCGGCTGAACTCGATGCTTCCCTGGAGCAGCTTCCGCGCCATCGGGAACGGAGACATCCTGGGAACGGCCTGGTCGCAGAACAAGCGCAACACGGCCGCACCGTATCCGGACCCGCAGGTCGAGGGCCTCCACGGTCGCATCGACCTGACGGGAATGAGTGTGCTCGAGCTGGGCTGCTTCGAAGGCCACCATTCGTTGTCGCTCGCAGAGCACTGCAGCGAAGTGTGGGGCATCGACGGCCGGATCGAGAACGTGATCAAGACCCTGGTCCAGGTCTGGATGGCCGGCATGGAAGATCGGGTCAAGGTGAACCTGGTCGATCTCGAACGCGGGCCGCTGAAGCAGCAACTCTCCAGCCTCGGCAGGGACCGGCCGTTCGATCTGGTTCACCACCGCGGCGTCCTCTATCACCTGTCCGATCCCATCGCCAATCTCATCCAGTGCAAGGATGTGTGCACGAAGCATCTCTATCTGCACACCCAGATCGCCGATCATCGGCAGGTGGACGTCGAACTGACGCATGACGGCCGCCGGTACGCAGCCCACGCCTACCAGGAGCCATTGCAACGAAATTCGCCTTTCGCGGGCCTCACACCGGTGGCGCATTGGCTTACGCAAGATTCACTAACAAGCGTCCTGATGGACATTGGCTTCGCGAAGATCGAAGTGATCAAGCTCGACGAAGAACGCAACGGCTGGCGTGTCGAATTGATCGCCTCCCGATGAGGAGCACTTGAACGGATGGACCCATTGACGCACTCTCCCGCCTCTGCATTGGCAGCATTGCCGGCCGTCACTTTCGTTGACCGCAGTGCGACGAAGCGCTTTCGCAAGATCCTGATCACAGGGCTCGGCCGAAGCGGTACATCCGCGATCGCCGCCCTGCTGCGGAGCTGCGATTTCTATTTCGGCGAAGACGCCGGGGCGATCGTCCTGGAGAGCCCGGCAATGCACAAGCTCGCCGTCGAAGGGCAAACCGACGCGCTTCGCGCCCAACTCGAGACCTGGGAAGCGTCGCGTCCCCGCATCGCATGGAAGGATCCGAAGCTCTACGCACGCAGCGCCCAGTTCGTGGAATCGCTGCCCGACGACTGGCTTCTGATCGTCACGTTCCGGGATCCTGCCAGCATCGCGATGCGGCGCGTGTACTCTGACAAGGTGGACTTCGTGGATTCGATGCGTCATTGCATCCTGCACCAGGGCCGGTTGTGCGAATTCGCAGCGACGAGCAACAAGTCCGTCCTCTGGGTCTCCTACGAGCGCCTGATGCTGGAGCCCGCGCGCACGCTGGAAGGGTTGATGGAGCGACTCGACCTTGGGGACTTCCCCGCGCCGTCGACCAGCGAATTGCAGGATGCCATGTCGGGGCACCGGCAGGCCTACCGCGACAAACACGACGCCAAGGCTCGACAACGCGACACGGCTGCGTGAGATCTGCAGTCGGTCGGCAGCAAGCCTGCCGCAGCGTTTGACGTCATGAACACGAAGAAGCCGTCCCGCCCGTTCATCCACGAGGATGACGCCATGGCCATCATCGAGATGCCGCCGCCTGACATGCCGGTCATGCTGGGGCGCAGCCTGATGGTTTCGGGGTGGGCGATCGGCCCGGCCGGCATCGACGATCTGCGGGTCGACTGCGGCGGTGCGGCGCCCATTGCGTTGCAGACCGGGTTGCGGCGCAGCGACGTGGCGATGGCGTTCCCCGATCTCGAAGATGCGGGACGATCCGGCTTCCTGGCCCTGATCGACCTGCAGGGCCTGCCGTGCGGCGCGCACGACGTCACGGTGCGCGTGACGAATCGCGGCGGTTCTCACAGCACCTGGTCGCGGCGGATCATCGTCGGAGACCCGGAGATCGAGTTCCGCAACTGGCTCGGGCGCCAAGGACAGGGCGCCGTTGCCGGCAAGTTGACCGACGGCCAACACCGTCGGGCGTCGGTGTCGGTCGTCGTCGACGTCGATGGTCCGGACGCGGCGGGGGGGCTTTGGCATACCTTGCTGTCGATCGATCGACAGGACGCCCGGGCGCATGAAGTGATCCTGCGATGGGGGATCGCCGCCATGCCGGTCCCGGCGTCGGTCACGCGGGATGACCACCCCGGCTCGACGCGGATCACCGCCGTTGTCTCCACATTGGAAGAGGCGCTGGCGCACTGTTCGGGCGAATCCATGTGCATCCTCCATGGGGGCGATCGTCTGGATCCCGGCGCGTTGTCCTGTGTCCAATCGGTCTTCGATTCGAACGCCGAGACGCAACTCGCCTACTCGGACCATGATCATTTCCAGGATGGTCAACGACAGCGGCCGGCGTTCAAGCCCGGCTGGTCGCCATTGCTTCTGGATCGATACGACTACATCGGTCCGGCATTCTTCATCCGGCACAAGTTGCTGGTGGAAGCGAGCGCAGCGCAGACCGGCGTCCCCTTGACGGTCCACGGCCTGCTGCGCGCCGCGGCCCGCTCGTCTCGTCATGTCGCGCACATCCCCCGCATGCTGCTGTCGAAAGGGACCGCCTCCGCGACGGAGAAGGCCTCAACCCCCGACGCTGCTCCCCGGCGCGCGACTGCACCCTGGACAGTCAGCGTGATCATCCCAAGCTGCATGCGGCATCCGGAGATCGTCGCGCGCTGCCTCGACGGCGTATTGGCGGAGAAGGGCCGACGCGCCGTCGAGATCATCGTCGTGCTCAACAACGTGCATGACCCGGAATCCGTCGCAACCTTTTTCGCATCGCGGCCCGTCAAGCTGGCATGGGCCGACGGCGTATTCAATTGGTCGGCGATCAACAATGCCGCCGCCGCTCTGGCGCAGGGCGATTTTCTGCTGTTCCTCAATGACGACGTCTACCCCATGGCGCCGGGCTGGCTGGACTCGATGCTCGAACTGGCGGCACGACCCGACGTGGGCGCTGTGGGTGCAACCCTGCGCTATCCGAACGGACGCATCCAGCATGCCGGAGTGCGCTTGAGCGCCGAACGGGGGCACATCGAGGCCCGCCATTCCTTTCGACACCTGCGCGGCGACGAGGAACATGTGCGCGAGTGGATCGCCCATGATCGCGAGCAGTCCGCCGTCACCGGCGCCTGCCTGCTCTCGCACAAGTCGGCGTTCCACGCCGTGGGGGGGTTCGACGAGGACTTCGCCCTCGTCTTCAACGACGTCGACTATTGCCTGCGCCTTGCCGAAAGGGGCCTGGCTTCGGTCATGGCGGCCGACACTGCCCTCACCCATCACGAAAGCATCAGCCGCGAAGGCATGCCGGAAAGCGAAGATGCAAGGCGCTTCGAAGCGCGCTGGGGAGCTCGGGTTCCTCGCATCGATCCTTTCCACCATCCCAACTTGCAACAAGGCAGCGATGACTGGGTCCTGGACCCCGATTCGCCGCCGCCGTTGGAGGCGCGTATCGCCTTCAACCCCCGAATATCCGGAGTATCGATGAGCACCGACGACGCATGGCAGAAATGGGGCGAACAAGATCCCTACTACGGCGTGATCACCGACGAGAAGTTTCGCGTGGGCAACATTACGGAAGAGGCGAAGCACGCGTTCTTCGAGAGCGGCAGGCTGCACGTCGAGCATGTCCTCGCGACGTGCCGGCACCGCTTGTCGAAGACGTTCTCGCCGAAGCGCATCCTCGATTTCGGCTGCGGGGTCGGGCGAGTCCTCATCCCGTTCGCCAAGCTCGATGCCGAGGTGGTGGTCGGTGTCGACGTCTCCGAGGGGATGCTCGCCGAAGCGCGGCTGAATTGCGACTACGCCGGAGCCCGGCAGGTCCAGTTGATACGTTCCGACGACGAGCTTTCGGAACTGTCCGGCTCGTTCGATCTGATCCACTCAGCCATCGTGTTCCAGCACATCGAAGTCGTGCGCGGCCGACGCCTGTTCCAGCTGCTCCTGCGGCATCTCGCGCCGGGCGGCATTGCCGTACTGCATGTGACTTACTCGAAGATGGTGCACGCCGAGAACTTCGGGCGGCCCAACCAGCCGCGGATCGGCAGCGCCTTGTCTCGACCAGCAGCGCAGAAGCCGCGACGCCTGCTGAAGCTGATCCCGTTCCCTCTTCGCGAATCGGGGGCCATTTCGGTTCCCGTGGCTGAAGCGCCCGCGGAAGAGTCCCCGAGCGATCCGGAAATGCAGATGAACTGCTACGACTTGAACGACTTGCTCTTCATGATCCAGTCCCTCGGCGTGGCCAACGTGCACCTGGAATTCACAGATCATGGCGGGGAACTCGGCACGGTGCTGTATTTCCAGCGGCCCTGAATTCGGCTGCGGCGGGGGCGTCCCGTCCTCGATGGAGATCAGCCTGCCGTCAGGACGCGGCGGCCGGCAGTGGTAGAACGTGAATCACGCCTTCGGAGGTTCGCTCATGAATATGCTTCTCTCCTGCCTGGCCTTCAGCATCGCGGCCGTCTCAGCCCATGCCCAGGACAGCTCCGCAGCAAACGTTGCGGATGCATCCGCCTTCGGCGCGGTGGGCGACGGCAAGTCGGATGACACCGCCAACCTGCAGCGCGCGCTCGACAGTGGCAAGCGCATCCGCCTGACGCCGGGCCGCACCTATGCAGTCTCCTCCCGCCTGACCATTCCCAGCATGGGCGGACTCATCAGTGACGGCACTGCGGAGATCCTGGCGCTTGCCTCGGGATTCGACAACACGGATCCGTCACCGCACGCGCATTACCAGAAGAACTCCGACGTCATCGACGCCTCTGGTGCGACGACGGCGCCGTTCACACCCGCACGCAAGATCGAGATCCGGGGCATCAAGCTCCGCTTCGAATGGACGGAAGGCCGAGTGGTGGACGCCATCGTTGCCCGCAATGTCGACGGGCTGCTCATCGACAGGATGGACATTTCCCGTTTCCCTGTCGGAGCAGGAATCAAGGTCGCGACGATCACCGGCAACAGCGCAATACGCAACAACGTGATCCACGACTTCTCGAGCAATACCAATTTCCTGCGGGCCTATCCGAAAAGCAACGCGCAGCTGACCGCCATCGAAGTCGACGACGATCGGATCAACGGACGCGGGTCGCAGAACCTGGCGATCACCGGCAATCGCATTTCCAACATCACCGTAGGGCCAGTGTTCCTTGCCGCGCAGGGCTATCAGACTGACGGCATCAATGTCGAGAACGACGCCGCGACGGGCACCGTCATCGAGAACAACGTGATCAGCCACACTGGAGAAGGCATTGACAACTGGGGCGTCCACGGCCGCATCGCAAACAACACGATCACAGACTCATATCAATTCGGCATCAAGCTCATTCACGGGGCGAGCGACAACCAGGTCGTCCATAACACCATCACTCGCACGGGGCTCGCAGGCATCCTGCTGGCGGGCAGCAAGGAGGGCCCGCATGCGACTCAGAACAACATGATCGCCGACAACTCCGTCACGGACATCGATCCGGATGGCGTCTGGGCCGAACACGAAACATCCTGCATCCAGCTATCGGACAACAACGGCACCACCTGGAAAGCCCAGGACAACGTGTTCATCCGCAATCGACTGGATCCGGGCAAGAGCGGCAAGTGGGCCGTCAACGTCAGGAACAACACCGGTGGGCGCAACGACTTCAGCAAGAACCCGATGGGTCGTACAGGCGTCCGCGGCCTGATGAGCAGCGGCGATTCCCCGAAATGACCCTCGTGCGATCCAGGGCCAGGGCCTCATCTTTGGAGAGTGCCTCGATAACTGCCTGAAGTCTTGGGTCCGCCGCTCTTGCGAAGCAGGAACGCACAGTCCTTGTGGTTCGTCGCTGTCGTCAGGTACACATGGTCGATCAGGCCGCGGGCCTTCAGCAACTCGGCAAGCAGTTGAAGGCCCTGCGGAGTGAAGAAGTTGACGTGAATCGAATAGTTGGTTTCGATCAGGCTCGCCGGAGTGCGACGAGGTTCAGTGTACCGACACCAACGCTCGTATTTCTCGAACGGAATCTCGTAGCCGCCCGCCGCCTCTTCCCGCAAGGCGTCGTGCACCGTAGTGAGCGGCTGTCGAGCGTCGAAGGTGTAACGCGGATCCGGAATGACTGCCAGAACGAGGCCGCCAGGCTTCAAGGGTACGAGCCAGTTCGTCAGGACCTGGATCGGATTCTGAAGGTGCTCGAACACATGATTCGAGAAGATGAAATCGAGTGAATCCGGGGCATGCCCGTCCAGCGTGACGGCCGATGCCTTCACGTAGCGCGCCAAGATTTCCTTCGGGACGGGCATCGGCTTGTCACCCGACTTTGCATAGTGGGTTATCCACTCATCGGAATCCATCGCTTCGATGTAGACGACATCCACGTCCGCGGAGGGAAGGACCATGGGATTGAGTCCGGGCCCCACTTCGACGCCCCTGCCGCGCGCCAGGTGCAGGATCTTGGCCTTCATGTCGATCAGCGGCCCGACGATGATGCGCAGCGGAGCGCCGCCCGACGCACTCAAGTGCAGGTGAAACTCGTCCGCCAGCGTCATTTCGCCAGGCCAGTCGAAACGGATCTGCTGCAGGCTTCCGCTGCGATTCGACAGCTTGAAGGGAACGTCAACGGCCTTGCGTCCTGGAAGTTCGATTTGCACGTTCAAGACGGCGCTGCTTCCCGGCTCGACGAACAGCGACCAGCCCAGATCCGCCGGCAAGAGCGCGAGCGACGTGAGCTCGTGGGCGTTGCGGATTCGCAAGGAGGCACCGGGCGCCATCATGACGGCCCGTTGCTGTCCCGTCGGCGTGGAGACGCGCTCCGCAGAAACTGCGCCGCCCGCTGCCTCGACGCTGACGTCGTTGCGATTGATCAGATCGAACAGATTCATCTTTTCTCTCCCTGCGTCTCCCGCGCGAAGCCGAGCTGCGGCGACTATCTCCGGCCCTGGCTCTCGATCTCGCGCAGGAGTTCCTTCCACTTCGGAATGATCCGATCCGGCAAGAAGCGGGCCGATACAGCTTCGCCGCATCGGCGAAGTTCATCGCGCCGGCCCTCGTTCCCTGGCGAGATCAGCTTGGTGATTGCTTCGGCCGTTTCCTCGATGGAATACGGACTGAAATACTCGGACCCTTCCGCGAAGATCTCCCGATGGACAGGGATGTCGGACGCCACGACGACGCCACCGCATCGCATCGCCTCGATTCCGGAGAAGTCGAACCCCTCGAACAGGCTCGGACACACGGTCGCCGCGGCATAGCGGTAGAGCGCGCGCAGTTCATCGGAAGGGACGTTCTCCAACATCAGCACCGAACCGCGATCCAGCCAGGGCCGCAGCCGCCGCATCAGTTCCTTGTTCCCCCAGCCCATCTGGCCCACCAGGACGAGTTTCAGGTCCGAGTCACCCTGGGCGCGCATTCGCTCCCACGCGGCAAGCAGGCCCAGGTGGTTCTTGCGCGGCTCCAGCGTGGACACCATCAACAGGTAGCGCGGCAACCCCTGGAACGGCTTCTTCTTTTCATCGATTCCACGCTGCTTGACTTCGGTGTGAAGTCGCGTGCGCATGCATTCCAGGACACCCTCCGGCGAGATCTCGACATGTCGATAGAAGGGCGACACCATGTTGGGTATCGTCACCGCGCGTGACGCGACTTCGGGAAAGATAGTGAGCAGGTCCTGCCGGGTCGCCTCCGAAACGCAAGCGAAGAATGCGCCGCTGCGAACGTTCGAGCGAAGCGCGTTGTAATGCATCGCCTGGTGCCGCGCCGTATTGATGATCGTATGCGGCATGAGGATCGGGACGGCATCGTGATAGCGCACGATCATGCGCGTGCGGCCGGACACTCGCGCGGGGTAAGGTGTCTCGCCGATCATGATGTCGTAGCCGGCCGTGTCGAGCTTCGGATACATGGCGCGGCCCGACAGACCGCGTGTCAGCATGCCGAAGCCGTGCAGGGCATTCCATGGGATCGACGCGACGCGGAATGGCGCGCCGGTCACCCTCTCGAACTCGCTCGGCTCCAGGGTCCGGGCGAACAGCGCTCGCCAGATGAAGTCCCGAAAATTCTCGGGATCGAAGTGCGTCAGGGGCTGCTTCATGCCCAGCGCCTGGCGCATCGCCATGCCCAGGAAAGCGTGGATGAGTCTCAGCCGGGTTCGAAAGCGGTCGGGGATCAACACGCCCGGCGTGCTCTGGAGCGAGATCACGACTTGGGACAGCCGATCGAATTGGGCGTGGACGGTCTCGGCGGCGCCACCCTTCGCGAGCCGGGCCTCCTCCATGCCCCGAGCGAGGACACGGCCGGCATGCTGGATCAGACCGGCGACCTCGATGCCGTCGATCGACTGGAGCCCGTGGAAAAGCAGACGAGTCTCTTGAGGAATTCCCGCGTGCCCGTCGAGCGCAGGGCGCATGTCAATGAGAATCTTCAAGAATCTTCTGCCTCAGGAAGGATTGGTTTCATAGAAGTCGTACGCTCGCTGTACGGAGTCGAACTTGAGCAGTCGACCTCGATGCATGACGCACGCCGCCTCGCAGTACAGCTTGATGACGTTGGCATCGTGAGACACCAGGATGAAGGCCCGATCCTTGCGCTTCTGAAACAGTTCCACATGGCAGCGCTCATGGAATCGAGTATCACCGACGACCATGGCCTCGTCGATCAGGAAGCAATCGAATTCCACCGCCATCGACAGCGCGAAGGCGAGCCGGGTGACCATGCCCGCGGAGTAGTGCGAAACAGGCTCGCGCATGTACTTGCCAAGCTCCGTGAACTCCTCGACGAATTGGATCTTCTCTCTGTAGTCGATGCCATAGATCCGGCAGACGAACTTGAGATTGTCCAGACCGGTCAGGTGGTTCTGGAAGGCTCCGCCGAAGGCAAGGGGCCAGGACACGCTCATGCCACGCAGGATCCGCCCGGTCGACGGCCGCTCCGCACCGCTCAACATGCGGATCAGCGTCGACTTCCCGGCGCCATTGCGACCGAGAATGCCGACGTTGCGACCGCGCTCGAGACGCAGGTTGACGTGCTCGAAGACCGTATGCCTGCCGCTTCGCGTGTGGTAGATCTTGGAAATATCGCGAAGTTCGATCATTCGACCTCCACCCGGCGTGCAGCGAAGCGCAACAGCACCAATCCAAGAAATGTCAGGCAGAGGTTGATGCTCGCCATGTAGGCCATGTCGTAGTGCGTCCGGATGCTGGCGCCGAAGAATCCAAAGCGCAGGTACTCGACGCCGTGCACCATCGGCAGCAACAGCACGATGCGCTGCCCGGCCGGAGGAAGCCAGTCGACGAGGAAGGCCGCGCCGGACATCGGGAACAGCAGGTACGCGACCGGCGTCCAGAGGCGCTCGACCAAGGCGCTGAATGCCGTCGCCGCGCCGAGCATGATCGCTAGCGAGCCACCGAACCAGGCGAGCATCAGCCATCCCGCGACGACGCGCAGCAGATCGACTGGAGGCTGGATCAATTCCGTGGACACGAAGAACGTCGTCAGCAGCACGAAGGACGCCGTGGCGCCGGTCATCTCCAGCAAGATGCGCGCCAGAAGGACATCGGCAACCAGCACGTTCCGGTGGTAGAGGAGATTGATGTTGGCATGGATGGCGCCCTTGGCGTGGCTCACCGTGTTTCGCCACATGAGCACCGACGAATATCCAGTGATCGCGAATGCCACGACCGGCAGCGCCAGGTGGCCCTTCAATCCCCCGAACGACCAGAGTGCCGACACGCCAAGCGTGAACAGCATCGGCTCCGCGAACAACCAGAGAACGCCGAGATTGCGACGTCCGAACCGCGTCACGATCTCGCGCATCAGCAATGCCCACACGACGCGCCCCTGGATACGGAGCGACCGCAAGAACGGCGTCGGAGGGAGGGCGAATTCGTCGATCAATCCGTGTGCTCGCGAACAGTGGCGGCGATGAGGCTGGCAACCGCCCACACGAGCAGGCCCACGATGAACGTCGTCACGATCCCACGCAGGCGCCGCGGCTCCAGCGCGACATCGGGCAGGTTCGGCTCAACCAGTCGCTCGAGATAGAGTTGCTTGCGCGCGACCTCGCTGCGCGCAGAGTCAAGTGCCGCCATCGCGCCTTCAAGCCGCTTGTCGGCGAAGGCCTTGTCCAGCATCAGGCGCTCGAAACCGGGGGCCACCGTGGCGAGAGATTGATTCGGACCGGTGATCCTGCTGGATTCGTCCGCGATCAATCGACGCAGCTCCGCAATCTGCGTCTTCAGCGGCGGGATCTGCGGATTCGTCGGCGACAGCTCGAGCAGTTGCGTCAGTTGCGCTTGGGCAGTGAACAGCTGATCCTGCAGCTTGTTGATGGTCGCGAGATGCATCTCGCCCTGGCGCTCGGGATCGAACATCGCATGTCCCGAACGAAACGCGGACAAGGCGGCATTCGCCTCCTTGGACTTGCTCTCGGCCTGCTGCACTTCCTGCATGGCGACGTCGATCAGATCCTTGCGAGCGCGGAGATTGACGTTGTTGACGAGCCGCTCGCCCATCTCGAGCAATTGCTCGTTGACGTTTCGCGCGTCCGCCGCCGTATAGGCACTGACGGTCAGAACAGAGATCGATGACACAGTGTCATAGTCGATCTGGACGTGATTCTGGTAGTAGTGGAAGAATGCCTCGAAGCTGTCGTCCGGGCTCAGGCCCGGAAAGCGATTGAACACCGAGATGGCGTGATCGCTGTAGGCCTCGCGAACGCGCAGCTTTTGCTGAAGCTGGTGAAGCGCGTCCCGAGACTGGATGAAATCGTGCACGGAATAGGTGTCGTCCTGCGACCGCGACAGCACGGTGCCTTGCAGCAATGCACCCAGGCCGCTGGTGAGCGACCGCTGCGGCGAGCGCACGACGAATCGAGACTCCGAGATGTAGAGATCGGAGGCGAATACGACGTAGTACACGAGTGCCAGGACCGTCGGCAGCGCCACCAGCAGCAGGAACAGGCCGTCGACCCAGGCAAACATCCTTCCGGCACGGGATCGCCACGAGTCGCCCGACATGCCGTCAGATGAGTTCCCCAATTCAGACGATTCCACTATTGCATCCATTCTGGCAGTCCCGCGAAGCAGTCCTGCGGCCTGCACTGGTCGGACATGATTGTCGCCGATGGAACGAGCGTCGCCCGAGCGGATGCGGACGATGGTACCGGCCACCGGATCCGGCTGCGCATACTTGGGATCGAGATCGCTCGCAACCAGGCCTTCCGCAACCGCGGAGGACAGGCGGCGTCTCATCGCATCGCTGATGGCCTTCGATTCGGCCGTGCGCGCAGCCACGCGGGATGCGACGTCCCGGGCGACCGCCCACAACAGGTTCTGCACCGCGAGGGTGGGGTTCAGCCAGAGCGTCGGATGCAGGGAACCACTTTGCGTGGCGACATCGAATTCGCCCGCGAGATCCGCTTTCTTGTCGCCCAGCTGCTCGTGATCGATCGGTGCCAGGATCGTTGCGCCAACAGGCAGGCACAGGATGGCGGCGTCCACGAGGGACGCCAACTCGCTCAGCCTGATCAATCGCGAAGCCTGGACATAGCTTTGCTGCTGGGTCTCGACGAGCCCGCTCGTCGCGATGGTTTCGCTGGAAACCGCCACTCGTGTCCGCGAGAGGCCGGCCACCCCGTCGAGCAGCCGCCGAACATCGCCCGCCTTCGGATTGATGACATGCAGGACGACGTTCAAGCCCGGCGAATTCGCTTCCGCGCTGTCAAGCAACGCCAAGGCGTCATCCAGATCTCGCGCCTCGCAGACTGCGAACACGATCAGGCTGGTCGCTGCGGACATCGAGAACGCCGTCTCCCAACGTACCAACCGATCGGGCGGCCCGACGGGCGACAGCTCAGCGTGAAGCGCGACCAGAACGCGATGACCCGCCAATCGAAGGCGCCTTTTCGCATCCCCGCTTTCCGCCGCCGGCTCGAAGGGCCATATCTCACGATCGCCGCTGAAGGGGTCTATCCGCATCAGGTCCGGCATGGATTCGACAGCCGTCGCCAGCGGAAGATCGATCGCCGTCGACGATTCATTGAACAGCAGGGCATAGCGATTGCGCCCCTTGACGACCTGGCGCACGCGCAGCCCCGTCGCCGAACCGGGGTCGACGAAGATCGCCTCGCGCCGGGATCCGAGCGATCGCCTCAGTTCGTCGACGAATCCCGTGGCCGAGACTTGGTCGAACCGGACGACGGCACAGCCCGCGGCCAGCAACGCGGCCATGGCGGCATCCGATGGTTCGGACTCCACAACGACGACGCGGTAGCGCCCCTTCCCCAGCAGGATCTGTCCCCTTTGGGCGCGTGCACGCCGAACGACGTCGTCCTCGTTGACGTAGGCGAAATCGATCTGGTTCTCGAGGCAGCGACGCGCCGCACGCCAGGGCAACGTGCCATCCACGCCCAGGATCGCGACCTCGCAAACCGCCTGCGAATCCGTGTTGAGCCACGCGAGCCGTCTGCAAGCCAGCGAAAAGCGCGGGTAGTCATTCCACCAGCCGGCGTTCGGTCCGACGTCGGGCGGACGCTCGTCGCGTCGCATCCCCCGGATCGAATAGAAGAACGCGTGCGGGTAAAGAAGGTTGACGCCGCGCGCGAACGCCCACAGCGCCAACCACACCATCTCATCCCAGGTGAGCTCGTGGCCGTAGGAACCGTAGCATTCGAGCGCATTGCGGCGGCGCCCGGAATGCACCATCGCCGAGGACACGCACTTTGCGGCCGTCGACTCCGGCCCTTCCAGGGCGCTGGGATGATCGGGCAGGACTCGCCGCCACACGACGTCCTGTCCCGGAATATTGAAGAACCGCAGTGCTCCGAGGTCGTCGGGCCGGTAGGGGTGGCCCGTCAGCGCGACCGCATGATCGGCGCACCATTTGGATAGCGGCGCGTAATAGGTCTTTTGCAGCCGCAGATCGACCGCATGCAGATAAGCCGCGCGATGGCGTGCTGCATCCGGTTCGTCGTCGAACCACAGTGCCGGCAGGTGCGGTGTGAAGTCGTAGCCGAGCGCGAAATTGACGTGTGCCAGGATGCCGGTCGTCCCCGGCATCACGCCCTTCGGTGCGCCCTTGGACAACGCCGAAGGCTCGTCTGTGAAGATCGCGCATATGGTCTCACCGAACGCATCCGCGAAATTCTCCTGAAACCGCCCGTACGACAGACGGATGAATGCTTCGACGGCCGCCGGGTTCAGGAGATCCGCTGCGGGGGGCCGATCTTCCGCGGGACCGTCGCCGACATAGTGCGCCCCGCGAATGTGCGTACGCACGGGTCGATCGACCACTGCGATGCGTCCGCCGCCGACTCGGTTGACGACGGCCACCAGGTTCTCGTCCTGTTCCAGGACCGGCTCCGTGCCCGGCGCCAGCTCGCGCATGGCCAGGCCGCGACACGCATGGGCAGGATTCTCGGCCACGACTTGACCTGCTGCCGAGCCGGACGGATACACCCCTTCGTCATACAGGACGACACGCATGCCGCGACGCCGTGCCTCGTCGATCGCGACCCGGTAGAAGTGCAACAATTTCGCCGACATCCACGCAAGATCACGTGGAAGGCCCACCCGAGGATGTATGACGAATCCATACACACCATGACGTTCGAATTCGTCGATCTGCCTCAGGATTTCGGATTCGTCCAGTTCATCGTTCCAGAACCAGAACGGCAAGAGGCTGAGCTCCCGTTCGGGATTGGTCAGGGTGTCGGTGAGTTGCATCAAGGCATTCTCTCAAGCCTTTGACTGCACCATGACGCCGTGGTCCGCTTCAAAGTAAAATTCGCGGTTCACCGGCGTTTCGCCCAGCGCAAGCATCCGCCAGACATTTTTGCGCACTCCCTTTTTGCATCGATCCCGCAATGGACACCACGACGCCCACCCCGCCGCTCGACGAGAACAAGCTGATTGCGGAGCGGCGCGAGAAACTGGCCGCGATCCGCGCGCAGGGCGGCGTGGCGTTCCCGAACGACTTCAAGCCGGCCCATCGCGCGGCCGACCTGGTGGCCAGGTACGGCCAGCTCAGCAACGAGGAACTGGAGCCGCAGGACATCCAGGTCAGCGTCGGCGGCCGCATGATGCTCAAGCGCACGATGGGCAAGGCCGCGTTCTGCTCGCTGCAGGACGCCACCGGCCGCATCCAGTTGCGCGTGGCCATCGACAACGTCGGCGAGGAGACCTACGCAGCGTTCAAGCACTGGGATCTCGGCGACATCCTCGCTGCCGAGGGCTCGCTGTTCATCACCAAGACCGGCGAGCTGACGATCAAGGTGACGAAGCTGCGGCTGCTCACCAAGTCGCTGCGCCCGCTGCCGGACAAGTTCCACGGCGTGTCCGACCAGGAAGTGAAGTACCGCCAGCGCTACGTCGACCTGATCACCGATGCGGACGCCCGCAAGCGCTTCCGCGCGCGCAGCGCGGCGCTCGGCGAGATCCGTGCGTTCATGGTGGCCAACGGCTTCATGGAAGTCGAGACCCCCATGCTGCACCCGATCCCGGGCGGCGCCAACGCCAAGCCCTTCGTCACGCACCACAACGCGCTCGACCAGGCGATGTACCTGCGCATCGCGCCCGAGCTCTACCTCAAGCGCCTGATCGTGGGCGGCTTCGAGCGCGTGTTCGAGATCAACCGCAGCTTCCGCAACGAAGGCATCTCGGTTCGGCACAACCCCGAATTCACGATGATGGAGTTCTACGCGGCGTACTGGAACCACCACGACCTGATGGACTTCACCGAGCAGGTGCTGCGCCATGCAGCCATCGCCGCCACGGGCTCGGCCGCGCTCACGTACGCGGGCAAGGAGGTGCACCTCGACCAGCCGTTCGCGCGCCTGACGGTGCGCGACTCGCTCGTCGCGCACTGCGGCCTGAGCCTCGCGCAGACCGAGGACACGGACCTGCTGCGCTCGCGCATCGTCGCCGCCGGCGAGAAGGCGCCCGCGCACTGGACGCTGGCCGAGCTCCAGTTCGGCCTGTTCGAGGCGGAAGTCGAGGCCCGGCTGTGGCAGCCGACGTTCATCATCGACTACCCGGTCGAGGTGAGCCCGCTGGCGCGCGCGTCCGACACGAACCCGGCCATCACCGAGCGCTTCGAGCTGTTCATCACCGGCCGCGAGTACGCCAACGGCTTTTCCGAGCTGAACGACGCCGAGGACCAGGCCGCGCGCTTCCAGGCCCAGGTCGCCAACAAGGACGCCGGCGACGAGGAGGCGATGTTCTACGACGCCGACTTCATCCGCGCCCTCGAGTACGGCATGCCCCCGACCGGCGGCTGCGGCATCGGCATCGACCGCCTGATGATGCTGCTGACGGACAGCGCCAGCATCCGCGACGTGATCCTGTTCCCTGCCCTAAGGAACGAATAGCCCGCCCCCACGCTCGCTTGCGCTCGCTGCCCCCCGAGGGGGCCGGCCGCGAACGGACCGGCAGAGCCGGTTCCGTCGCTCCCTCGAATTTCATGCGATGCGTTCGAGCGGCGGCGCCGGTTCCGGAATGAACAACCCTCGCACTCGCTGCCCCCCGGAGGGGGCCGGCCGCATACCCGATGCCGTATCGGAGCGCTTGATCGAAGCCATGCTGCGGTGCGCCAATCGCGCATCATGTTGACGCCGCATTAACGCTGCATTCGCAGGAGCTTTCCGCCGTGTCGGCGGCGTTAGCGATCCTCGAAAATCGATCGAGAAAATTTACGTCGGCCCGATTGACCGGCGCGGGGACGAGCGTTAGCGTTGCCGTTCCCCTTCCCGCCAGGAGGTCTGCCGTGACGACACGATTGCAGGAACTCGACGAGATCGAGGCGAGCGTCTGGAGCGAGCTCGAACGATGCGTGGCGACGCGGCCGCGCAGCGAGCCCGGCGAGAATGCCCACGAGCCGCCGCACGAGTGGCGCGTGGCCGTGCTGGCCACCGTCGCCGACGGCCAGGCCGACGCGCGCAGCCTGGTGCTGCGCGAGGTGGACGCCGCCGAGCGGCGGCTCATCTTCTACACCGATGCGCGTTCGCCCAAGGTGCGCCAGATCGAGCAGTCGCCGCAGGGCACGCTGATCTTCTACAGCCGCGAGCTCGGCTGGCAACTGCGCATGCAGGTGCGGCTGAACGTCGAGACGACCGGGCTGGCCGTGTCGTCGCGCTGGGCACGGCTGCAGACGTCGGCCGGCGCGCGCGACTACCTGTCCGTTGCCGCCCCCGGACGACCGCTCGACGCGCCGCTGTCCGAACTGGGCGTGCGCGGCCATTTCGCGATGATCGAGGCCATGGCCGAGACGGTCGACTGGCTCGAACTGCATCCGCAGGGCCATCGCCGCGCGGTGCTGGGCGGGCGCGGGTCGCACTGGGTGCAGCCCTGATACCGACGCATTGCACGCACGGGCGGCCTGCGCAGGGCCTGGCCAGTGGGGCCGAAGAAGCCACACGGCGCGGTAAGCTCGCGCCCCATGCCCCACCTCTTCTCCTACGGCACGCTGCAGCAGGACGACGTCCAGCGCGCCACGTTCGGCCGGCTGCTCCAGGGCCAGGCCGACGCGCTGCCCGGCTTCGCGCAATCGCTCGTCGCGATCGACGACCGGCAGGTGGTCGCCACCAGCGGCAAGACGCACCACCCGATCGTGCGCCACAGCGGCATCGCCGGCGATCGCGTGGCCGGCACCGTCTTCGAAGTGAGCGATGACGAGCTTGCGCGGGCCGATGGCTACGAGGTGGCGGCTTACCGGCGCGTCGCGGTGACACTGGCGTCGGGGCTGCGCGCGTGGGTCTACGTGGACGCCCGCTTCGCGCCGCCTGCGGGCTGATCGCCGCGCTCGCGTCGCGGCGATGCGCGCCTGCGCACCCGACGCCGCACCCCGCCATCCCTCGGGCAATACCCGCCGTCATGCGAATCGCGGCGCGCGAAAGGGCATGATCTCGGCATGCGATTTCCGGACTCCGACCATCTCAGGCTCGCCGCGCCCGCGGCCTTTCTCGCCGTGCTGCTCGCGGGCTGCGCCAGCCATGCCCCCGTGCCCGCGCCGGCGCCCGCGCCCGAACCGCGCCGGGTCGAGCAGCCGACCGACACCGGCCTGCCCGCCGCCGCCGCGCGCGCCATCGGCCAGCGCTTCCCGGGCATGCACCCCGTCGGCCACAGCGCCGGCCACCTGCAGGTCGACGATGCCGACGACCTCGCCGTCGTGCTGGCGCCGCAGGGCCAGTCCAGCGACGCCATCGTCGCCGTGCTGGTGTCGGGGGCCGGCGGCGAGTACCGCGTCGCCACGGCGAGCAAGCCGATCGCGCCGGGTTGCGACACCTGCACCACCACGGTGGACATCGCGCGCAAGCTGCTGTCCGTGCACGTGATGCGGCCGTCCGACCCCGAGTTCGAGCGTGTCACCTGGCAGTTCGGCTACACCGACGACGCGCTGCGGCTGGTCAACGTCACCGCCGCGCAGCCGGCGGGCGACGACCCGATCGCCCACGGCTACGCGGTCTCCACCAACCTGGTCACCGGCACGAAGCTCGACACGCTCGACCCGACGCAGGCCGACGCGTCGCGACGCCGCGAGCTCAAGTCCAGCGTGCCGCTGCGGCGCGCCATCGCGTTCGACGCGTTCGACTTCACGCCCCAGTCGCTGGCCCCCGAACTGCGGCGCCAGCCGCCGTCGGCGTTCGAGCCGCAGGAAGGGCTGCCGGCGGCGGCGGCGCTGCTGCTGCGCAAGGCCTTTCCCGGCGCCACCGTGCAGGCACACAGCGCCGGCCCGCTGCGCCCCGACGGCCCGCGCGACCTCGTCGTCGTGCTCGATCCGCCCGGCGGCGGCGACACCGACAGCACCCTCGCGCTGCTGCTTGCCCAGCCCGACGGCAGCCTGAAGCTCGGCGCCACCAGCGGCCCGGTCACGCGCGGCTGCCCCGGCTGCGACGTGCAGGTGCTGATCGCGCACCACGCGCTGGTGGTGCAGGTGACGAGCGTCGACGGCGCGGGCACGCACATCGTCGGCTGGCAGTTCATCGCCGCGCCCAAGGACAGATCCGGCGCGCTGCGCCTGGTGGGGGTGCGCACCGTGCTGGCCAGCCGCAGCGGCGCCGACAGCCACCGCTACGTCAACACCGCCAACCTGGTCACGGGCGACAAGCTCGACGTCGTCGAGGACGTCGTGCGCGGCCGCCGCAAGCGCGCCGAGCATGCGGGCAAGGTCGCCGTGCGCCCGCCCATCCCGCTGGCGGGCTTCGCATTCGACGCGAGCAAGCTCGACGCCGAGACGCGTCACGACTTCACCCCCTGACTTTGCTGCCGGGCTGGGCATGACGCCTGCCCGACGGCGCCCATGCCGGATCTCCGACCCTCGCGCTGGCCTGCGCGCGCCCTTCCCTCGCTGGCCTTGACGGCAATTCTTGCCGCCTGCACCACCCCGCCGGCCGGCGTCGCGCAGGCTCCCAGGCCCGCGCACGCGATGCCTGCCGGCGCCGCGCAAGCGTTGGAACAGCGCTTCCCGCAGCGCCGCATCGTGTCCGACAGTCGCGGCCCGCTGCTGGACGCGGGCGGCGACGACGTGGCCGTGGTGCTGGAGGGCGCGACGCCCGGCGCGTTCACGGTGGCCGTGCTGGCGCCGCCCGCGGCCGGCGGCGGCGCCTGGCGCGTGGTCGGCGCGTCCCGGCCCATCCTGCCAGGATGTTCGCAGTGCAGCGTCAGCGCCGACCTCGCGCCGCACGCCCTGTACGTGCGCGTGATCCGCGCGGTGGGCGCCGACTACGAGAACTTCACGTACCAGTTCGCGGGCGCCGGCGACGGCGAGCCGCTGCGCCTGGTGGGCGTGACGGCCTACGTGCCGTCGCGCTCCGGCGACCCGGCCTCGCACAGCTTCTCGGCCAGCGTCGACCTGCTCACCGGCCAGCGCACCGACAGCATCGAGGAGTCGGGCCGCGACGGCGCCACCACCCACCGCGAGCGCCAGGGCAGCGTGCCGCTGCGCGCGCCGATCGCATTCGACGATTTCACCTTCACGGCCGACGCGCTCGACGCGGAGACGCGCAGGAGCGCGCCCGCGCCGTTCGACCCGGCCGGCACGCTGCCGACGGTCGCGGTGGACACGCTGCGCGAGCGCTTCCCGCGCATGACCGTGCAGTCGCAGGCCAGCGGGCCGCTGCGCGGCGAGGGCCGCGACATCGTCGCGGTGCTGGTGCCCGCCGACCGCACCGCGCGCCCGGGCGCTGCGGCCGACGCAGTGGTCGCCGTGCTGCTCGCCCAACCGGACGGCAGCCTGCGCCTGGGCGACGTGTCCGCGGCCATGGCGCACGCCTGTCCCACCTGCGACGTGCAAGTGCAGATCGCGCACCGCACGCTGAGCATCGAGACGACGGAGGTCACGCCCACGGGCAGCGTCTCGACGGACTGGCAGTTCGCCTTCCGGCCCAAGGAGGCGCCGCTGCGCCTGGTGGGCGTGCGCACCGAGACCACCGTGCGCGCCGGCGACGATGGCGCGGCGCGCCGCAGCATGGTGGCCAGCACCAACCTGATCAACGGCGACCGCGTCGAGGTCACCGACGGCGTCGTCAACGGCCGCCGGCGCCGCGCCGAGCAGAAGTCCCGCTTGCAGGTGCACGCGCCGGTGCTGCTGGCGGACTTCGCTTTCGACCCCGCCGCCCTCGGCGACGTCGTCGACGTCGATCCGCCGGTGACGTCCGCGGGCGCGAAGCTCGGTGGATCGTGATCAGCGGTTCTTGAATTCCGGCTTGCGCTTCTCGAGGAAGGCGGCCATGCCCTCCTGCTGGTCCTGGGTGCCGAACAGCGAGTGGAACAGGCGGCGCTCGTAGGCGATGCCGTCGGTCAGTCCCGTCTCGAACGAGCGGTTGACCGCGTCCTTGGCGAGCATCACGCTGGGCAGCCCCAGGCCGCACAGCTGCTCGGCGACGGCCAGCGCCTCGGTCATCAGTTGGTCGGCCGGCACCACGCGCGAGACGAGGCCCGACGCTTCAGCCTCGGCCGCGTCCATCATGCGGCCGGTGAGCACCATGTCCATCGCCTTGGCCTTGCCGATGGCGCGCGGCAGGCGCTGGGTGCCGCCCGCGCCGGGCACGATGCCCAGCTTGATCTCGGGCTGGCCGAACTTCGCGTTGTCGGCGGCGATCAGCATGTCGCACATCATCGCCACCTCGCAGCCGCCGCCGAGCGCGAAGCCGGCCACCGCGGCGATCACGGGCTTGCGCACCTGGCGCATCGTCTCCCAGTTGCGCGAGATGTGGCCCTTCATGAACGCGTCCATGTAGCTGTACTTGGCCATGATGGAGATGTCGGCGCCGGCGGCGAACGCGCGCTCGTTGCCGGTCAGCACGATCGCGCCGATGCCGTCGTCGGCATCGAAGGCCAGCAGCGCGGCACCGAGCTCGTCCATCAGCTGGTCGTTGAGCGCGTTCATCTGCCTGGGGCGGTTCAGGCGGATCACGCCGGTCTTGAGCGGGCCGTTGCCGACGGTCTCGGTCAGGATGCATTCATAGGTCATGGAAAGTCTCCTTCAAGGCGGGGAATCGGTGGGGCCGGGCTGGCGGCTCATCGTTCGCCGAACGCGGGCGGCGGCGGGAACGCGTCGGTCTTCGGCGGCGGCGGCGGCGGGCGCGCGCCGACGATCGCCTGCAGCGGCAGGTCGTCGAGCACCAGAAGCGCCCAGGTGGTCGCGTCGACCTTCACCACGATCTGCACCGGCAGGTACTGCAGGCTGGGCGCCACCCAGATGTCGAAAGGATATTCGTTCGCACGGCGCGGGCCGTCCAGCAGGGGCTTCAGGTGCACGGCGTCGATGCCGCCGAACGCGAGCTCGAGGTGCTCGGTGCCCGTCACCATGTAGTTCCAGCGGCGCAGGTTGTTCGGCAACGCGAGCGGGAAGTTCACGATGTTGCCCGGCGTGAGCCACTCGGGGTGGTTGTGGAACATCCACACGAAGTGCACGAACTGGCTCGCGCCGTCCTGCGTCTGGGGCGGCCGGGCCACGCGGGTGCCGTTGTTCAGGAGCACGTCGCTCTCGCCGAACTCGATCCTGCGGGCGCGCGGCGCGGCGAACAGGAAGCTGAACGACTCGTCGTAGTGGCGCGGGCGCAGGCCCTCCGGGCTGATCTCGCCGTCGCTGTACATGTGCTGGTCGATCATCGGCGTGATGTGCACGTCGAACTGCACCTGGTAGCGCGAACCCTCGTGGCGCCACTCCACCACCGCGTTGCCGTAGAGGTTCACGCCGACGCCGCGCTGGCCGGTGAGCGTGTAGGTCAGGCGCGTGGCGGGCGGCCACTCGAACGGCGGCCGCGCGGGGCCGGCGATGGCCGAGGCGGCGTGCGCCTGCGCGGCCGCCGCGGACGCCGCGGCGGCGTACTCCGCCGCGTGCGCGCGCGCCTGCGAGGCGGCCTCGGCCTGCGCCTTCGCGCAC
>JBJMWE010000351.1:0-3233 GCA_045810285.1 Vitreoscilla sp.
GCTGCGCCCATGGCCGGACGAGCGTGATGGCGGGCGTGGATCCTGCGACTTCGCGCAGGATGACAGCGCGTTTGGCCGTGGGCGCATCGCGCGCCGGGCACCGAGGTCACTTGCCAGGCACCGCTTCCATGCTCCTCGCGAGTCGGCGAACAGCCAAGAAAATGGTTCGTCGCCGAAGTGCGGATCGAGGCGACGTCGTCGAGCTCCGATTTTCCCGTCATCCTGCTTCCCGTCATCCTGCGCGCAGTCGCAGGATCCACGTGGCCCCGGACGTGCGCCGCCTTCGGCCGGCTGCGCCCATGGCCGGACGAGCGTGATGGCGGGCGTGGATCCTGCGACTTCGCGCAGGATGACAGCGCGTTTGGCCGTGGGCGCATCGCGCGCCGGGCACCGAGGTCACTCCCCGGGCACCGAGACCATCGCCTCCTCGCGAGTCGGCGAACAGCCAAGAAAAAGCCCCGAACACTTTCGCGTTCGGGGCTCACTTGAATGCAGCGATGCACTTTGCAGGCATTGCCAAATTCTTTCGCGGCTTCTTCTGTCGGGAGGCTTGCGCCTCCTGCGGCCACATCGATACGGCATGCCGTACGGACTTCGAATTTGGTAGGCGCGATTGGACTCGAACCAACGACCCCCACCATGTCAAGGTGGTGCTCTAACCAGCTGAGCTACGCGCCTGCAAGACCGCTATTATGGCATGAAATTCATTGGGCATACAAGTCCCCCCGCGTCAGTGGCACCGGCTGCGCATACGGATGCCTGTCGGGACGGCGCGATGCCAGGATCTGGTGGATGCCCGTGCCGCCCGATTCGAACTCCAGCGCGCTCGCGGCCATGTACAGGCGCCACACGCGGTAGGTGGCCTCGCTGACGTGCTGCACGGCGGCGTCGTGGTGGGACTCCAGGCGTCCCACCCAGTGCCGCAGCGTCCGCGCGTAGTGCTGGCGCAGGTTCTCCACGTCGTGGATCTCGAAGCGCGCGCGCTCCATGCCCGCCTGGATGCTGCTGACGCGATCGAGCTCGCCGTCCGGGAACACGTAGCGGTTGATGAACTCGGTGTCGACACTCGGCTGCCAGCCCTCTTCCTCGTGCGTGATGCCATGGTTCAGGAACAGGCCGTTCGGCTTGAGCACGCGGTGCACGGTGGCGTGGTACGTGGGGAGGTTGGCCAGGCCCACGTGCTCGAACATGCCGACGCTGGAGACCGTGTCGTAGACGCCCTCGCCCTCGAGCGCGCGATAGTCGCGCAGTTCGACGGTGATGCGGTCCTGCAAGCCTTCGGCGGCGATGCGCGCCTGGGCCTCCGCCAGCTGCTCCTTGCTGAGCGTGATGCCGTGCGCGTGCACGCCGTAGTGCTTGGCGGCCCAGATCACCAGCGCGCCCCAGCCGCAGCCGATGTCCAGGTGGCGCCCGCCCGGCTTGAGCCGCAGCTTGCGGCAGATGTGGTCGAGCTTGTTGGCCTGCGCCTGCTCGAGGCTGTCATCCTCGGCATGGAAGTACGCGCAGGAGTACACCATGCGCTCGTCGAGGAACAGCTTGTAGAAGTCGTTCGAGACGTCGTAGTGGTGCGAGATGGCGGCGCGGTCGCTCTCGGGCGAGTGGTCGTGCGTGAACTGCGTGGTGGCCGGCACTTCGGCGTCCAGCGGGGTCCGGGCCACCGGCGCGAACTTCAGGCGCAGCGCGTCCAGCAGCAGCGCGAAGCGCTCGCGGCCGCTTAGCGTCAGGTTCTGGAAGTGGTGCTTGAGCCCGAGCGCCTCGTAGAGGTCGCCTTCGACGTCGAGGCGTCCGCGGAAATACGCGTCCGCCAGCGGGATCGGGCCACGCTTCAGGACCAGGTCGCGCAGCACTGCCGGGTCGCGCAGGATCAGCGTGTAGCGGGCCGTCCCTTGTCCGAAGCTGTGCGTGACGCCGTCCCAAAGGCGCAGCGCGGCGGCGGTGCGGATGGAGCCGAGCAGCCGGCGCGCCATGCGGTCGGCGACTGCGGTGATGCCGGGGTCGACGCTGGACACGGGCAGCGTCGTGGGCGAGGAGCGAGCCATGGGTACTCCGAACGACGGGTTGGAAGACGGAACGGCAGGGCAAAAGTGACGCCCGAACGCTCGCCACGCAGTCATGCCGGCCGGATCCAACGTCGATTCAATCCTAGCGCGCAGCGAAATTTCCTGCAGCAATTGCGGGATTCCGAGGCGGACGCGACGCTCGCGCGCCCTTCCCCCGGGGCGGCGGCGACGTCACCCGCCACAGTCGCCGCACCGTCGGTCGCGTGAAAGATCAGCGCCGCCGCGCCGAATCGACGCCGCCCACCTTCGCCACCAGCCCCAGCACCTGGCCCAGCCGCTCCGCGCTGTCGATCTCCACCGTGAACGTCATGAACGCGCGGCGGTCGCCGATGCCCTTGGTGGACTGCGAGGCCACCCCGATCACGTTGACGCGCTGCTTGGCCAGCACGTCGGAGATGTCGCGCAGCAGGCCCTGGCGATCCTGCGCCTCGACGACGACGTCCACCGCGTAGACGTCCTTGCCCGGACGCCCCTCGCCCGCCTGCACGCCCCATTCGACGGGGATCACGCGTTCGGGGTTGGTCTCGGACATGTGGCGGAAGTTCGCGCAGTCGAGCCGGTGCACCGCCACGCCCTTGCCGCGCGTCACGTAGCCGCCGATCACGTCCGGCGGCGCCGGGCGGCAGCAGCTGGCCAGCGTCGTCAGCAGCGAGTCGATGCCCACCACCAGCACGCCGCCCGCGGCCCCCCCGGTGCGCGGGCGCTTGAGCTGGATCGGTTCGTCCGGCGCGGGCGGCTCGGCCGGGCGCAGCAGGTTCTCGATGTTGCGCAGCGAGTATTCGTCCTTGCCGACGACCTCGAACAGCTTCTGCGCATCGTCGAAGCCCAGCTTGCCGGCCAGCTCTTCCAGGCCCGTGGCCGTGCGGCCCTCGCGCTGCAGCAGCTTCTCGACCAGCTCGCGGCCCTTGGCCACGGTCTGCGCGTGTTGCAGCGCATTGAACCAGGCGCGCACCTTGGCACGGGCGCGCGGGCTCTGCAGGAAGTGCAGCTCGGGGTTGAGCCAGTCCATCGACGGCCCGCCCTCGCGCACCGTGACGATCTCCACCGTCTGGCCGTTGCGCAGCGGAGTCTGCAGCGGCACCATCGCGCCGTCGACGCGCGCGCCGCGGCAGCGGTGGCCCACGTCGGTGTGCAGCGCATAGGCGAAGTCCACCGGCGTGCCGCCCGCCGGCA
>JBJMWE010000352.1:0-3448 GCA_045810285.1 Vitreoscilla sp.
AGGATCCACCCCTGCCAAGATGTCTCGTCGGTCATGTGCGGCAGCCGCGAGCAGCGGGGTCCCATGACGCACGCGGCGGCTCGGCAGGGGTGGATCCTGCGACTGCGCGCAGGATGACCGGGTCAAGGGATGAGCCTGTCCGTGAGGCGATGCCCCCGCCCCGCCAGCCACGTTGCCGGCAGCCTCCCCGCAGATCGGCGATGAACCTTTTCTTCATCCTGCCGCAGGTAGCGGCGTCCGCACGTCGACACCGGCCAGCCGCCGGCCACGCAGGACAGGTCCGGCGAAAGTGCGACCCACTGCACGCGGGCGCTCGCTTCGTGCACGGCGGGGCCGCGCACGCGTGCGAAGCCACGGGTAAAGTCCCGCAAACTTTTCGCGCCGACCCGATGAACTTCGCTCCCCTGCTGCGCGGCCGCTGGCTGCCGCTCGTCCTTGCCTCGCTGCTCGCCTTCGTGGCGATCGAGGCCAGCGCCCAGTTGCCCACCAAGCCGGGCAAGTACGGCAAGACGCTCGTCGCCGACGTGGTGCTGCCGCCGTCGCAGATCGACAAGATCGCGGGCTTCGTGGAAACGCTGCGCGCGGTCAATCACGGCGCACAGAACAGCGTCGTCTTCGGCGACACCATCGACTGGGTGGGCGACACCCTGGTCGGCACGCCCGGCGCCAGTCCCTACACGATCGTCGTGCAGGTCGACGCCACGGCCAAGGACGCCGGCAACGTCGTCACGACGTGGAAGTCGGGCTGGCGCCTGGACAACGGCGCGGTCAAGGCCTCGCTGATGACGGGCCTGTCGGAGATGGACGCCAAGCCCGGCCAGCGCCTGACGATGACCGGCGTCGCCGCGGCCTCGCGCTTCGACAGCGACAAGTCCGTGACGCCCGTGGTCAGCTTCATCGACGCGCAGAACGCGCGCATCGAGCGCGTGCAGGTGCAGGTCTGGTCGGGCATGCCCAGCGCCAGCTTCCTCGACTACTTCGGCGCGTTCCGCTTCCTGCTGCTGGGCGTGGTGATGATCGCGGTGGTGCTCGTCTTCCGCAGGCTCTGATTCAGAGCCGATCGAGCGCCCGCAGGTACGCCGGGTCGCGCATCAGGTCGTCCCAGGCCAGCGGCTCGGTCTGCGGCAGCAGGTCAGTGCGGCGGCGCTCGGACAGTGCGTCGGGCAGCCAGGCGCCCGCGTCGCGCGCCTTCAGCAGGCCGTCCAGCAGCGCGTCGAGCGGCTCGCCCTTGCCCAGACTCTGGTTGCACAGCAGGACGAGGTCGCAGCCGGCGTTCATCGCCAGCACGCCGGCCTCGGCGTAGCCCAGCTCGCGGCCGGCCAGCGTGCGTGCGCCGGCCATGCTCAGGTCGTCGCTGAAGATCGCGCCGGTGAAGCCGAGGCGCCGGCGCAGGATCTCCTGCAGCCAGGTCGCGGAGAAGCCGGCCGGCTTGTCGTCCACGTCCGGGTAGATGACGTGCGCCGGCATCACGCTGGCCAGCGACGTGGACAGCCACTCGTAGGGCCGTGCGTCGTCCAGCAGGATCTCGCCGAGCGTCCGTGCATCGACGGGCGCGTCGGTGTGGCTGTCGGCGACGACGTGGCCATGGCCGGGGAAGTGCTTGCCGCAGTTGGCCATGCCCGCCTGGCGCATGCCCAGCATCAGGCTCTTGGCCAGCAGCGTGACGATGCGGGCGTCGCGGTGGAATGAGCGGTCGCCGATGACGGCGCTGTGGCCGAAGTGCAGGTCGAGCACCGGCGCGAAGCTGAGGTCGACGCCGCACGCGCGCAGTTCGGTGGCCATGACGAAGCCGGCCGCGGTGGCCGAGTCGGTGGCGGCCATCGCGCCGTCGCCGGCCGCGCCGGCGCCGTCGTCCATCCAGCGCTTGCCGTAGACGTCCATCGCCGGCAGGTGGGTGAAACCGTCGGTGCGGAAGCGCTGCACGCGGCCACCCTCGTGGTCGACGCACACGAGCAGGTCCGGCCGGATCGCCTTCATCTCGGCGACCAGCTCGGTCACCTGCTGCCGGTTGGCCCAGTTGCGACCGAACAGGATCGCGCCGCCGGCCAGCGGATGCGCGAGGCGGCGCCGGTCGTCGGCGTTCAGCGTGGTGCCGGCGACGTCGAGGATGACGGGGGCGTGGGCCTCGAACGGCACGGCGTCGGCCTTCTCCAGCTGCGCGACGATGCGCGCCTCGCCGGACGGCAGGGTGTTCTTGGCGTTCTTCTTGGTCTTGCGGGCCATGGTCAGCTCTGGGTTGCGGTGCCGGACACGTCGTCCGGCCGGGTCTCGACCACCACGAAGGAGGCCACGTAGTCGGTCTCGTCGGTGACGGTCACGTGCGCGACGAGCCGGCGCGCCTCGAACCAGGCCGCGAGCTCGCCGTGCAGGCGGACGAAGGGCTTGCCCGAGCGCTCGTTGAGGATCTCGCAGCTGCGCCAGGTCATGGGCATGTGCAGCCCCATGCCCACGGCCTTGGAGAACGCCTCCTTGGCCGAGAAGCGCGTCGCCAGGAAGCGGATGCCGCGGCCCTCCACCTTCGCGCGCCGTGCATGGAACACCTTCAGCTCGTCGGGGCCCAGCACCTTCTCGGCGAAGCGGTCGCCCTTGCGCTCGAGCGTGGCCGTGATGCGCCGCACGTCGCACAGATCCGTGCCGATGCCGAAGATCACGCCAGCGTCTCCGCCGCTTCCGCGTCGACGATCGCCCGCAGGTAGCGGTGCACCGTGTCCGCCATGCCGTATTCGAGCGCGTCGGCGACCAGCGCGTGGCCGATCGACACCTCGGCCACGCCGGGCACGGCGCGGATGAAGTCGGTCAGGTTGACGAGGCTCAGGTCGTGGCCGGCGTTGATGCCCAGGCCCAGCGCGAGCGCGGCGCGCGCGGTGGCGGCGAACGTCGCCAGCACCTCGGCCTGGCGCGGCGTGCCGTGCGCGCTGGCGTAGGTCTCCGTATAGAGCTCGATGCGGTCGGCGCCGAGGTCGCGCACGGCGGCCATGGCCTCGGGCAGCGGGTCCATGAACAGGCTCACGCGCACGCCGAGCGCGTGGCATTCGTCGATCAGCGGGCGCAGCCGAGCGGCTTCCCGGGCAACGTCCCAGCCGTGGTCGGACGTGAGCTGGTCCTCGCTGTCGGGCACGAAGGTGGCCTGGTGCGGGCGCGCCTCGCGGATGAAGCGCATGAGGTTCTGCGTCGGGTTGCCCTCGATGTTGTACTCGGCCTCGGGCCACTGCCGGAGCAGCTCCTTGAGCTCGAACACGTCGGCCGCGCGGATGTGGCGCTCGTCGGGCCGCGGATGCACCGTGATGCCCTGCGCGCCCGCCTGCAGGCACAGCGTGGCCGCGCGCACGACGCTGGGAATGCCCAGGTGCCGCGTGTTGCGCAGGTGCGCGACCTTGTTGACGTTGACCGACAGCGCGCAACGCTGCGGGTGCGTGACCTGTTCGGGAGCGACGAGCGGATTCATGGG
>JBJMWE010000353.1:0-3498 GCA_045810285.1 Vitreoscilla sp.
ACGATGGGCGGCGGCATCGGCGTGCTCGATCGCCAGTTCGGCCTCACCTGCGACACGGTCGTGTCCGCCGACATCGTGACCGTCGACGGCCGCCTGCTGACCTGCAGCGCCACGAGCGAGCCCGACCTGTTCTGGGCGATTCGCGGCGGCGGCGGCGGCAACTTCGGCATCGCCACGTCGTTCACCTACCGCACCCATCCGACGCAGGACATCACCGTGGCGCGGGCGTCGTTCGCGCGGCGCGACTTCGTCGCCGTCTTCAAGGCGTGGCAGGCCTGGCCGCAGACGCTGCCGGACTCGATCTGGGCGCAGGTCTTCGTGAACATCTACCCGGGCGTGTCCGCGTTCACCGTCACGGCCTGGTGCCTGGGCACGGCCGGCGACATGACGCCGCACTGGAACGCCTTCCTGTCGGCCGCCGGCGCCGCGCCGGTCACCGGCGGCGGGCTGGATCCGTTCGTCGTCCAGCAGCGCTACGGCGATGTCGCGCTCGCGTTCTGCGGCACGGACACCCTGGCCCAGTGCAGCCTGCAGGACGTGACCGCCGCCGGCGCCGTGCAGCGCTACGCCGAGGTGCTGAGTTCCGACTATTTCGCCACGCCCATCCCCGTTGCCGGCATCCAGGCGCTCGTGGACCACGCCGACGCGCTCGCGCAAGCCAACGGCGTCGGCTCCTACATCTTCGACCACATGGGCGGCGCGCTCGGCCGCGTGGCCGCCGACGCGACGGCGTTTCCGCATCGCGACGCGTTGTTCAGCCTCGAATACGGCGCCTCGCGCGTCGGCGGCTTCGCCTACGACCCGGCCTGGCCCAACGCGATGCGCGGCGTGATGTCGGACTGGAGCACCGGAGGCGCCTACGTGAACTACCTCGACCCGCTGCTGGTCGACTGGCCGACGGCCTACTACGGCGCCAACTACGCGCGCCTGCAGCAGGTCAAGAAGGCGTATGACCCGAAGCGCGTGCTGGGCATGGCGCAGGGCATCGTTCCAGCCGCCTGAGGCACGCCGCGGCCGGCCTGCTTGCTGCTACATTGGCCGCATGGGCAGGCCGGTCCGCCGCCCCGGCGGCCGTTGCTCCTCGAAAGGTGATTCGTGAGCATTCAGGTGTTCGGCCTGCCGGTGTCGCGTGGCGTGGCCATCGGCCGTGCGGTGCTGGTGGCATCGAGCCGGGTCGACGTCGCGCACTACTACGTCGAGTCCGGAATGATCGAGGCCGAGGTGCGGCGCCTGCGGCGCGCGCGCGACCTCGTCGTCGACGAACTGACCGCGCTCAAGGAAGACGTGCCCGAGGATGCGCACGACGAACTCGTCGCGCTGCTCGACGTCCACCTGATGCTGCTGCAGGACGACACGCTGTCGGAGGCCACGCGGCAATGGATCGTCGAGCGCCACTACAACGCCGAGTGGGCGCTGTCGTCGCAGCTGGAAGTGATCGCCCGCCAGTTCGACGAGATGGAGGACGAGTACCTGCGCGAACGCAAGGGCGACCTGGAGCAGGTGGTCGAGCGCGTCATCACGGCGCTGGGCCGGCAGGGCGGCGGCGACGGGGACGGCGACGGGGACGGCGACCAGGGCGCCAACATGCCCGCGCACGGCCAGCGCGACTTCGCCGGCGAAGACCCGCTGATCCTCGTGGCCAACGACATCGCGCCGGCCGACATGCTCAAGTTCCGGCGTAGCGTGTTCACCGGTTTCGTCACCGACGTCGGCGGGCGCAACTCGCACACGGCCATCGTCGCGCGCAGCATGGACATCCCCGCCGTGGTCGGCGCGCGCGAGGCCAGCCGCATCGTCACCCAGGACGACTGGATCATCATCGACGGCGATGCCGGCGTCGTGATCGTCAATCCTTCTCCCATCGTGCTCGAGGAATACCGTTTCCGCCAACGCCAGGTCGAGCTCGAGCGCGCCCGGCTGGACCGGCTACGCCACACGCCGGCCGTCACGCTCGACGGCCATCCGATCGAGCTGCTGGCCAACATCGAGCTGCCCAGCGACGCGCAGGCCGTGCTGGACGCCGGCGCGGTGGGGGTCGGCCTGTTCCGCAGCGAGTTCCTGTTCATGAACCGCGTGGGCCGGCTGCCGGGCGAGGAAGAGCAGTACGAGGCCTACAGCAAGGTGGTCAAGGCGCTGTCGGGGCTGCCGGTCACCATCCGCACGGTGGACATCGGCGCCGACAAGCAGCTGGATCGCACGCCCCAGCAGATGGAGCGCAACGACCACAACCTGAACCCGGCGCTGGGCCTGCGCGCGATCCGCTGGAGCCTGTCCGAACCGGAGATGTTCGGCGAACAGCTGCGCGCCATCCTGCGCGCCAGCGTGCATGGCAAGGTGCGGCTGCTGGTGCCGATGGTGGCCCAGCTGCGCGAGGTGCGGCTGCTGCTGGAAGCCATCGAGCGCGCGAAGGCGCAGCTGCGCGCGCGGTCGCAGCCGTACCTGGACGTGGCCATCGGCGCCATGATCGAGGTGCCGGCCGCCGCGCTGATGCTGCCCTCCCTGCTCAAGCATTTCGACTTCGTCTCGATCGGCACGAACGACCTGATCCAGTACACGCTGGCCATCGACCGCGCGGACGAGGCGGTCTCGCACCTGTACGACCCATGGCATCCGGCCGTGCTGCGCCTGATCGCCCAGACGATCGCCACGGCGAACGCCCAGGGCAAGGATGTCTGCGTGTGCGGCGAGATGGCGGGCGATCCGGCGTTCACGGAGCTGCTGCTGGGCATGGGCCTGCGCAGCTTCTCCATGCATCCGACGCAGGTCTCGTCGATCAAGAAGCGCATCCTGCGCGTGGATGCGACGACCTGGAGCAAGCACGTCGACCTGGTGTGCGCGGCCGACGATCCTCAGGCCATCTATGCCCAGCTGCAGACGGCAGTGCCCGAGCGACGCGGCTGAGACCGCTTGAGGACAAGGGACGCCCGAAGGGCGCCGCGCGGCGGCGCCCTTTTGCATTCCATCGCCGGCAAGCGGTGCCGATTCCAAGGGGGCCGGGACGGCCGTCTGGAAGTTTTTTGCAAAGTGCTTGCAACGTGTCCAAACCCCGGCATAGAATGCAAGGCTTCGCTGATCACAAGTCAGCGCTGACCGCCAGACCGCTGAGCCTTGAGGCTCGCAGGCCGGGCGAATCGGCAGACCGAAGGGTCGGCGAAGAGTCTGGAAATTAATGCTTGACGACGATTAGAAATCGGGCATAGAATGGCAGGCTTCGCTGATCGAAAGTCAGCTTGAAATTGCAGCGCGAAAGCGCAGTGAATTTGAGCCGATGACGCGGTTGGCGAAAACGAGGTGAAAACTGAGTGCTTGACAAGGTTTTGAAAAGCAACTTAGAATTCCGCTTCTGCGCTGACAACAGGTTGGCGCGACGCAGCAGGCAACGGTCTGCAGCGACAGTTCTTTAAAAATCAACAGCCGATAAGCGTGGGCGTTTGAAGGCGAGTGCCAAGAATCCTTTACCGGATTCAAGGTCTTATGGACTTTAAACGCTCATGAAGA
>JBJMWE010000354.1:0-24419 GCA_045810285.1 Vitreoscilla sp.
GACTGCGCGCAGGATGACGAGGCAAAGAAGCGACGTTCCGGGCAGCGTCCCACACCAGTTCTGGACGGACGCGCTCCCCGCACTTCGGCGATGAGAAAAAGCCGCGAGCCCTGGCTCATCCCTTGACCCTGTCATCCTGCGCGCAGTCGCAGGATCCACCCCTGCCGAGCCGCCGCGTGCGTCATGGGACCCCGCTGCTCGCGGCAGCCGCACATGACCGACGAGACACCTTGGCAGGGGTGGATCCTGCGACTGCGCGCAGGATGACGGGGCAAAGAATCGACGTTCCGGGCAGCGTCCCACACCAGGTCTGGACGGACGCGCGCTCCCCGTACTTCGGCGATAACCATGAAAAAGGCCCGTCCGAAGACGAGCCTTGAGGGGCTCCGCACGAGGCGGAGCGCTGAAGATCGGCCGGCTGAGCCGGGCGACGATCAGAAGTTGTGGACGACGCCGAAGTCGAACGCCTTGTTGCCCGTGCCGGACGCCGTGGCGTTGCCGACCGTGAACGTGGCGCCGTTGCGGTTCTGGATCTTGGCGAAGGCCGTGTAGATCGAGGTGCGCTTCGACAGCGGGTAGATGTAGCCGATGCCGAACTGCTGGGCATCACGGTCGGTCGACGTGCGATCGTTGTGATGGATGTACGAAGCCATCAGGTTGCCGTGGGCGATGGGCACGGTCACGCCGCCCATGATGTCCAGGACGTCGAGGGTGGACGGGCCGGTGGACTTCTGGACCAGGGCGTGGAGCTTGACGACGCCGAAGTCGTAGGTGCCGCCGAACGTGTAGTTCTTGCGCGTGGCGCCGTTGCCGGCAGCGTTGCCCACGTCGTAGAACGAGAAGCCGAGGTAGGCCGGGCCGGACGCGTAGGTCAGGCCAGCGCCGGTTTCGCGGTTGGCTTCCCAGTTGCCGGTCTGCTCGCCGAAGGCGATTTCAGCCGAGCCGACGAAGCCGCTCATGTTCGGCGTCGCGTACGTCACCGAGTTGTTCAGGCGGATGCCCGACGGATCGACGATGTTGTTGATCTGGCCGGCGAAGCCCGTGCCGAACGGGTCGATCGTGCTCAGGTTGTTGAAGCCGATGCTGTACTGGCGGCCGGCGCTGATGGCACCGAAGGCGCCGGTCAGGTCACCGTGGGCCTGGCGGCCCATGAAGGCGTTGCTGCCCGTGCAGAAGTTCGGAACGGTCGCGCCGTTCGAGGTGGCGCCCTGGGCGCTGTCTGCGCAGTAGCCGGTTTCCAGCTGGAACGCCGCCTTCATGCCGCCGCCGAGGTCTTCGACGCCCTTGAAGCCGATGCGCGAGCCACCCGTCACGCCGGAGTCCAGGCGGATCGACTTGCCCGAAGCGCTGCCGCTGTCCAGAACCAGGCCGAGATCGACCTTGCCGTAGAGGGTGACGGACGATTGGGCGAAAGCGGCGCCGGACACGGCGGTGAGCACTGCGAGAGCGAGCAGCGACTTTTTCATTGCGAATATCTCCTAGGGTTAACAAGAGATTCCGGTCGCGGCGCGGCTGGGCGTGTTTCACCGCAAGGACCGCAACCTCATCGGAAGCTGGACGTATTGCACCATTGGGCACAGGCGGTTGCAAAGGAATGGCGCCGGAAATCGCAGGGGCCTGTTGTCCTCGCACAACGGCGCACGACCCGGGGTCGTCGTTTGCCAACAGGCAGGGTTTTCACTCGCGATCGGTTATCGTTTCGTCATGGAACTGAGTCTTGTGGATCGCTGGATCTGTGGCGCGGAGGTGGCGTTGCGCACCCTGTCCGGCGGCAGCCGTGCCGAGCGCGCGACGCCCTTGCCGGCCGCCGCCGACATGGCCGTGCCGGCCGAACTCGACGCCGCGGACAGGCGCCTTTCGGGCGCGCTGATGCGCGTGAACCATGTCGGCGAGGTCTGCGCGCAGGCGCTCTACCAGGCCCAGGCCCTGGCCACGGGCAACCCGGCGTTGAAGGCGCAGATGGCGCAGGCGGCGCGCGAGGAGGTCGACCACCTGGCCTGGACCGAGCAGCGCCTGGCCGAGCTCGGCGACCGCCCGAGCCTGCTGAACCCGCTCTGGTATGGCGGCGCATTCCTGATCGGGCTCGCCGCAGGGCGGCTGGGCGACCGCGTGAGCCTGGGCTTCGTCGTCGAGACGGAACGCCAGGTGGAGCAGCACCTGGAGAGCCACCTCGAGCGCCTGCCCGCGGCCGACGTCGCCTCGCGGGCGATCGTCGACCAGATGCGCGTGGACGAGGCGGCGCACGGCGATGCAGCGCGCGCGGCGGGCGGCATGGACCTGCCGCCGCCGGTGCGCGGCGCGATGCGGCTGGCGGCGCGGGTCATGACCGCGACCGCGCACCGCGTGTAGCCCGAACCGGTGGTCAGCCTTCGACCACGTCGAAGCTGGTCGTCACCTCGGCCGTCTTGCCCAGCATGACCGTGGCCGAGCAGTACTTCTCGTGCGACAGCGCGATCGCGCGCTCGACGACCGCCGCCGGCACGCCGCGACCGGTGACCGTGAAGTGCAGGTGCAGCTTGGTGAACACCTTGGGATCCTGCTCGGCGCGTTCGGCGGTCGCCTTCACCTGGCAGCCCGTCACTGCATGGCGGCCGCGCTGCAGGATGAGCACGACGTCATAGGCCGTGCATCCGCCGGCGCCGGCCAGCAGCGTCTCCATGGGGCGTGGCGCCAGGTTTCGGCCGCCGCCGTCGGGGGCGCCGTCCATGGTCAGCAGGTGGCCGCTGCCGGTCTCGGCGGTGAAGGCCATGCCCGTGGCGGGCAGCCAGTTGATCGTGCAGTGCATGCGTCTCGTCCAGGAAATCGGGAATCGTCTCGATTGTGCAACGCCCACTCCGGCCCTGTTTGCCCCGGGATACGACAAAACGCGATCCAAACTGGTGCATGACCGTGCTTTTTGCACCGACCAGGGAGATTCGAGGACCTTCCCTACGCCCGGTGACGAAGAAATATTGCAGTGCAACAACCGGTGGGATAGACTGACTCCATTGTCGCTGACGCAAACGTTTTCCCCCAGGGGAGACAGGCCTGCCGAAGCGACCGCAAGTTGTCTCCTCCACCTCCTCAAAACTGGTGGATTCAGGCCCGAAGCTGCAAAGCTCCGGGCCTTTTTCTTGGCCGCGTCGCTTTCGCTGCCAGCGTGGCGTTCGTTGTCGCTTCGAGAAGCCAGCGCCCGGTCGGGGCCGTATCATCCTGCGGCTCTGCCCATCTGCGACTGGAGCCCCCGATGTCTGCCGCACGCCCCCTGCGTGAATCCCCCTCCGATGCCGACACGGGACGCACGTCCGGCATCGCGGCGATTCCGCCCGCGCCGCCGGCAGCACTTTCCAGGGCCGCCCAGGCGATCGCCAGCGAGTACCTGCGCCGCATCCTGACCGCGCGCGTCTATGACGTCGCCATCGAGACCCCGCTGGAGCCCGCGCGCAACCTGTCGCGCCGCATCGGCAACCACGTGCTCCTCAAGCGCGAGGACACGCAGTCCGTCTTCAGCTTCAAGCTGCGCGGCGCGTACAACAAGATGATCCACCTGGCGCCCGAGGCGCTGCAGCGCGGCGTCATCTGCGCCTCCGCCGGCAACCACGCGCAGGGCGTCGCGCTCGGCGCGAAGCGCCTGGGCGTGCGCGCCGTCATCGTGATGCCGGTGACCACGCCCAAGCTAAAAATCGATGCCGTGCATGCGCTCGGCGGCGAGGTGGTGCTGCATGGCGACAGCTATTCCGACGCCTACGGACGCGCGCAGGAGATCGAGCGCGACGAAGGCCTGACCTTCGTGCACCCGTTCGACGACCCCGACGTCATCGCCGGCCAGGGCACCGTCGCGATGGAGGTGCTGCGCCAGCACCAGGGGCCCATCGACGCCGTGTTCGTGGCGATCGGCGGCGGTGGGCTGATCTCCGGCGTCGCGGCCTACATCAAGGCGCTGCGGCCCGAGATCAAGGTGATCGGCGTGCAGGCGGCGGACTCCGACGCGATGATCCAGTCGGTGCGCAAGGGCAAGCGCGTCACGCTGACCGACGTCGGCCTGTTCGCCGACGGCACCGCCGTCAAGCTCGTGGGCGCCGAGACCTTCCGCATCGCGCGCGCCCTGGTCGACGAATACATCACCGTCGACACCGACGCCGCCTGCGCCGCGATCAAGGACGTGTTCCAGGACACGCGCAGCATCCTCGAGCCCTCGGGTGCCCTGGGCGTGGCCGCGATCAAGCAGTACGTCGAGACGCACAAGCTCAAGGGCAAGACGTTCATCGCCGTCACCTGCGGCGCCAACATGAACTTCGACCGCCTGCGCTTCGTCGCCGAGCGCGCCGAGTTCGGCGAGCAGCGCGAGGCGCTCTTCGCCGTCACGGTGCCCGAGGAACGCGGCAGCTTCCGCCGCTTCTGCGCGCTGATCGGGCCGCCGGGCAGCGCCCCGCGCCAGGTCACCGAGTTCAACTACCGCATCTCGCACGCCAACGAGGCGCATGTGTTCGTCGGCATCTCCATCGCGAAGCGCGACGAGGCCGAGAAGATCGCCAGGCACTTCGAGAAGCACGGCTTCCCCACGGCCAACCTGACCGGCGACGAGCTGGCCAAGGAGCACGTGCGCCACATGGTCGGCGGCCGCAGCGCCCTGGCCGCGGGCGAGCGCCTGTTCCGCTTCGAGTTCCCGGAGCGCCCCGGCGCGCTGATGCGCTTCCTGGAGTCCATGCATCCCGACTGGAACATCACGCTGTTCCACTACCGCAACCAGGGCGCCGACTACGGGCGCATCCTGGTGGGCCTGGTGGTGCCGCCCAAGGACGCCAAGGCGCTGGCGACGTTCCTGTCGACGCTGGCCTACCCGTGGGTCGAAGAGACCGACAACCCGGTGTACAAGCTGTTTCTCGGCTAGTGGATCCGCCGCGCGCCGTGTGCCGTGTGCCGTGTGCCGTGTGCCGCGCGCCGTGTGCCGCCGTTACCCAACCCCCGTGATCCTGCGCGCAGTCGCTGGATCCACGCGTCGGGAGCCGCTGCCACCCGCGTGGATCCTGCGACTGCGCGCAGGATGACAGCTCGAGCAGTGGGCGAAGCCGTGATCCGCGCCGCGCGGCCTGGCTACCAGTGCGAGGGCAACTCGCGGAGCACGCGCAGGCGGCCGTCCTCCAGCGAAATGATGGCCGCGTGCTCCAGGTCGCGCAGGATGCTGCCGGCCATTTCCTGCGAGCAGCCGAGGCGCTGCGGCAGGTCGATGTCGGCCAGCGGCTCGCGCACGAGGCGCGTGCCGTCGAACTGGGCCTGGGCGACGGCGTCGAGCCAGCGCTTCAGGCGCAGGTAGGCCTCGTTCATGGCGTACTGGTTGGCGGCCAGCGTGGCGACGCGGGCGCGCTGGATCACCTTGGCGATGATCTCGAACGCGAACTGCGGGCGCTCCGCGAAATACTGCAGCAGCGTGCCGCGCTCGACGTAGGCGCAGGTGGTGTCCGACAGCGCCTCGACGCTGGCCATGCGGGTGCCGCCGTCCAGGCCCATCTCGCCGAGGTAGTCGCCCGGCCCGTACAGCGCGTACGTGACGTGGCGGCCGGTGTCCGAGCCGGTGAAGGCGCGCAGCTCGCCCGCCAGGATGATCAGCAGCGCGTCGCCCCGGTCGCCCTCGTCGATCACCAGCGCGCCCTTGCGGAAGCGCCGGATCTCGCTGCGTTCGGCCAGCGGACGCAGGACTTCGGGCAGGACGTTGTAGTCGAGGGGGCCGGATTTGCGGGTGGACATGCTGGAGGCTCGGCATGGCGCACGAGGCGCGGGAAATGTCGCTCCAGTATCGCCGGTTTGGCGCCGCCGCGGACAGCGGGAACCGTCCAGTCCACAGCGCGCGAGCGGACGTTTTGCACGCCGGCGACCGCCCCGGGAAGAGGTACGACGACCCGGCGCCGGGGTTCGCAGGTTCCCTAGGCCGCGGACTTCTTCCCGTAGCGCTCGGCGGCCTCCGCGGAGGCTTCCTCGAACGAGTGCACGACGACGTCCATCGCCTCGTCGGCCGGAGCGAACACCCCTTCCGACAGCATGCCCACGAACACCGCGCCGACGAAACGCTCGCGCATGTCGGGCAGGCGCTCGGCGATGCGCTCCCATTCCTCGGCCGGGTTGGCGGTGACGACGAACAGCATCGCGATGCTGGTCGGGTTCGCGCCGGGCGGCGGACCCTGGCCGAGGTCGTCCAGCGACAGGTGGCGCGCGTCGATGTCCTGGTTGCGCAGGATGCGCACGAGCAGCTCGGTGACGAGATCGTCGCGCATCGAACCCAGGCCGATGCACAGCGCCACCGAGCCGGGCGGCACGGCCAGCGGACCTTGCCACTTGCCCATCGCGCGCTCGCGCTCGTGGCGCAGGTGCGCGCCGATGCTGGTGTCGTCCAGCACCGAGCCGCGGCGGTTGCGCCAGGTCGGCCGGCAGGCGTCGGTGCCCAGCGCCTCGATCACGCGCGCCACCGTGCCCTTGACGGTGGCCTGCTGCGCCGGCGTGATGCTGTGCTGCCCGAGGTCGGCCGCGGCCAGCTGCAGCGCGGGGATCAGGATCTTGTCGCAGTAGCGCGCGAACGACTTGCGCTTGAGGTACGCGTGCGCCGCCGCGACGATCTCCTCGTGGTCGCCCACCATCGCGCGCTGGTAGAAGCGCTCGGACATCGACAACGCCGGCGTGTCGCCCAGCAGCACGTCCAGGAACGCGAGGCCCTTGATGTGGCGTCCCGCCACCACCAGGCACAGTGTCAGCGGCGTCGACACCAGCAGCCCGATCGGGCCCCAGATCCAGCTCCAGAAGATCGCCGCCACCACCACGGACAGCGGCGACAGGCCCGTGCTGTGGCCGTACAGCTGCGGCTCGACGACCTGCGCGGCGACCAGCTCGATCGCGGCGAACAGGCCCAGCACCTCGAGCCCCATCGTCCAGCCGGGGTCGACCGCCGCGGCCATGAGACCGGCGCTGCCGGCCGCGATGAACACGCCGACATACGGCACGAAGCGCAGCAACGTGGTGAGCACCGCCCAGAGCAGCGCATGCGGCAGGCCGACCAGCACCAGGCCCAGCCAGACCGCCGCGCCGACGCCGAAATTGACGGCCAGCTGCGAGACGAAGAAGCGTGACAGCCGCTCGCCGGCGTCGTTGAAGGCCTGCGTCGTGCGACGGATGTCCGAGCCGCCCAGCAGCCGGATGAAGCGGTCGCGCAAGGCCTCGTGCTCGAGCAGCACGAACACCATCACGATCAGCACGATGCTGACGTGGCCCAGCGGCCCCCAGATCGACGAGAACAGCCGGGAGATCACCTCGACGGACGTCTGCGGACGCGGCCGGATCTCCACGGGGACGGCGCCGGAGGCCGTCAGCGGCGCGCCCTGCATCAGGCCCGCGGGCGAAGAGGCGGCGCCGCCTTCCGCGCCGAGCCGGCTCATCATGCGGCTGGTCTCGCCCTGCATCACGCGGCCGACCGTCACCTCCTGCACGGTCTTGAGCTTGTCGCGGATCGTGTCCTCGTATTGCGGCAGGCTGCCGGCGATCGCCACCACCTGGGTCACGATCACCGCCGCAAGGCCGCCGCCCAGCAGCGTCAGCCACAGCACCGCGCCGAGCACCGCGGGCACCTGCGAGCGCACGAGCCGGCGCAGCTTGCGCACCAGCGGCGCGATCAGCAGGCTCAGCAGCACGGCCAGCGTGATGGGCACGAGGACCTCGCGCCCGAAGTAGAGGAGCGCCAGCACCACCGCGCCGTTGACGAGCCCCCCGGCGTGGAACTTCGCGGGCGTCGGGGAGGTGGGCGGGATCGGCGTCGGCGGCGGGGTCGTCAAGGGCGGCTCTCGGGGCTGGGGTCGGCGGAAAGACCGAGCTTAGCGCCGAAAGCCTGACCGCCCTCTTTCGATCCGGCGCGGGGCAGGGGCATGTCGCCGCTAACCGCCGCTCGCGGTCGCGACCCAGCCCAGCACCTCGTCCACACTCGCGAATTCGTCGCACGAGCGGACCGGGACGGCGGGGAAGCGCTCGCGCCAGAGACGCGCGAGCGTCGTGCCGGCGCCGACCTCCAGCACGGCGCCGGGGCGGCGTTCGGCGACGGTGTCCATGCAGGCGTCCCAGCGGATCGTCGTGGCCAGTTGATCGGCGAGCGCCTGCCGCACCAGCGCGGGTTCGCGCACGACCGCGCCGGTGATGCCCGCGACCCAGGCCACGCGCGGCGCCTGCCACGGCACTTCCGCCAGCGCGTGCGCGAACACCGGCACGGCGGCGCGCAGGGCGGGCGTGTGCGAGGGCACGCGCACGCACAGCGGCCTGGCCGTCGCGCCGCGCGCGGCGATCGCGGCGGACGCCTCGGCAAGCGCAGCGCGCGGCCCGCCGACGATGCAGCGCCGCTCGCCCGTGCGGATGGCGACGTGCAGGCCCCAGCGCGCGCATGCGGCGGCCACGTCGTCGGCGCCGACGTCGGTCAGCGCGAGCAGCCCCGCCGAGCCGTCGGGCACGCAGGCGTCCATCGCCGCGGCGCGCCGCGCGGCCAGTGCGAGCGCGTCGTCGGCCTCCAGCATGCCGGCCGCCACGCACGACGCGAGCTCGCCGACGCTGTAGCCGGCCACCGCCACCACGCGCGGCAGGCGCGGCGCCAGCGCGCGCCACGCGGCCACGCACGTGCCGGTGAGCAGCACCTGCGCGACCGCGTTGGACTGCGACCAGGCCGTGTCGGCGAGGCGCACGCGCCAGTCGGCGCCGAGCGCGTCCGCCATGCGCGCGAGCACGGGCCGCGCGGCGTCGGAGCCCTCGAGCCAGGGCAGCATGGCCGCGTGCTGCGTGCCCTGGCCCGGGAACAGCAGCGCGACGCTCATGACCGCCCCTCCCGCGCCGCGTACGGCGCTCCGTCCCCCGAGGGGACTGCGGGCCGGCTTGGGGCGGCCCGGCGCTCGTCCCGCAAGCGGGTCGACACAGGATGTCTCATCGCGGTGCGGCGGCGTCCAGCCGCTCCACGCGCTCGACCCACAAGGCCGCGGCCAGCAGGTCGGCGGCGCCGCCGGGCGAGAGCCGGCGCTCGACGAACAAGGCATGCGCGCGCGCCGCGCGCACCGCCGCATCGGGTGACACGCCGCCGCCGCGCGCGAGGAAGTCGCGCGCCAGCCACTTGGCGTCGCGCAGGCCCTGCAGGCCGCCGCGGTGCACGAGGTTGGTGTCGTCGACCTCGGCCATCGCCGTGAACAGCGCGTGCAGCGTCGCGCCGCGATCGTCGGCGCCCGCGCGGCGCGCGGTCCGCAACGCCGGCAGCACATGGTCGAACAGCGTGGGCAGGCCCTGCGCGGCCTCCTCGGCCGCACTGCGCAGGCCGTGTGCGCGCGCGGCGCGGGCGCCGTGCGTGTCGCGTGCGCGGTGCACGCGCGCGGCGAGCGCGTCGCCCCAGCGCGCGAGCAGCGTGGCGCGCAGGGCGGTCGCGTCGCAGCGCAGGCCCGACGCGCGCGCCGCGCCCCCCGCGGCGCACAGCAGCCCGAGCGTGAAGATCGCGCCGCGATGCGTGTTGACGCCGCCCGTGGCGCGCAGCATCCGCGCCTCGGCGGCGATGCCCAGTCGCTCCAGCGGCGCGAACGCGGCGCTGGCCGCGCCCTGCGCCGCGATGCGCACGAAGTAATGCCGCAGCGCGAACAGGCTGCGCAGGAAGGTGCCGGCGTCCATGTCGTCGTGGCTGCCGGTGTCCACGAACGACACCAGCCCCGGCTTGGGCGCCAACGCCAGTTCGTCGTACAGCGACACGATGGCCGCGCGGCCGAGTGCCGCATGGAACGCGTCGGCCCGCGGCTCGGCCGCCATGTCGGACGCACGCAGGGACATCGCGGCGATCATGAGACGACCTCCGCCCTGCGGGCTGCGGTGCGCGCGCCTTCGGGCGGCCGGGCGGCGCTCATCAGGAAAACCTCCGCCCTGCGGGCTGCGGTGCGCGCGCCTTCGGGCGGCCGGGCGGCGCTCATCAGGAAAACCTCCGCCCTGCGGGCTGCGGTGCGCGCGCCTTCGGGCGGCCGGGCGGCGCTCATGCCGGGCTCTCCAGCGCCACGCCGTGCAGCCGCTTGACCAGCACGCGCGACGCCCGTCCCTGCCGATGGTCACGCCATTCGCGCCACGCGATCGCGGCGCCGTCGGGGAACAGCAGCTCGCCGTCGAGACGTGGCCCGTTCCACGTCGCGCCGGCCAGCAGGCGCACGATCTCGTCGGCATGCGCGGCCGCGCCGACCGGCAGCAGCAGGTCCAGGTCCGAGTCCGCGTGGACGTAAGGCAGCCGCGTGATCGACTGCCAGCCGAAGCCGCCATGGACCCGCGCGCGGCAGCCGTTCGACGCGAGTTTGGCCACCAGCGCGCGCCACGCAGCGACCTCCTCGCGCGGCAGCAGGCGCGTGACGGCCTCGGCGCGCGGGAATTCGTCCAGGAACATCACGTCCCCGGGCGCGACGGACAGCGCGATCCGCCGGCGCCCGAAGCGCGCAGGTGCGGGCAGGCCGACGGCGATCGCAGCGCCGGCCGGCGCCGGTTGGCGCGTGACCACCAGCGGCCACCCGTGCGCGGCCCACAGCGCGAGGCACTCGCGCGCGGCGTCTTCGCACGGGGCGGCGAGCACGCGCGCCCAGCCTTCCGGCGTCAACCGCAGCAATTGCTGGCGACGCAGCAGCGCCGGCAGCCGCGCGGCCGGCCGGACGGCGTCTTCGGCGCACGACATCAGGCTTCCAGGACGCGCCGGATCACGTCGGACGCCGCGCGGCGTCCGCCCCGCTGCGCGCCCTCTTCCGCGCGCCGATCCGCGGTGTCGCGATCAGCGAGGGCGCTGCGCAGGCCGGCGGCGAGGTCGTCGCCCCACAGCGAGCGCACGCCGCCCATCGCCACGTAGTTCGCCACGCCCGGCGCGAACACGGGGTTCGTGCGCGACAGCGACTCCAGCAGTTCCTCGGGCAGCTTGGTGACGCGCGCCATCGCGGGCACGCGCATCACGCGGATCTCGGCCTGCGGCAGCGCGTGGCAGGCGTCGGCCATCAGGCCCGACGTGATGAAGCCGCCGGACAAGGCCTGGTCGTAGACGAGTCCCACCACCGGATGGCCGCCGCGCCGCGCGAGGTCGAGGCAGCAGCCCAGGTGCGCCATCGCGCGGTGGATGCCCAGCAGCTCGTCGCGCCGGCGCAGCGCCTGGCCCTGCGTGTCGACCAGCAGCAGCAGCGGCCGGCCCGGATGCGCGGCGATCGTCGCGAGCACCGCGCGCGCCTGGCGCAGCGCGAGGTCGACGCCGACCGCGGCGTGGTGGGTGGTGCCGATGACGGCCAGCGTGGCGCCGTCGAAGTCGGCCGAGCCGCACAGGAAATCGCCGTCGGCGACGATCGCGTGATCGCGGCCGAACAGGCGCGTGGCGACGTCCTGCCACGACATCACGCAGCTCCTCGCGCCAGCGCGGCCACGGCGGCGGGCCGGCGTGGCCGCAGCGCATCGGCATCGAGGTCGGGCACCGTGCGCGGCTCGGCGACGCCCAGCCGCGACCACAGCTCGAACGCGTCGGCGTTGTCGCCGTCCGCGTCGGCGCGCGCCTGCAGCAGGGCCGACTCCTGCTGGAGCTCGGCCAGCGTCATGGGGCGATGCGCATCCAGCGCGGCGATGGCCGCGGCGCGGAACGCGGCGGCATCGTCGTCGAGCAGCACGTCGCAGTCGCCGCACAGCCAGCGGTGCTTGCCGCCGGTGGTGCGCCACACGAGCGCCCGGTCGCGCGAGTCGAACTCGCCGGCGCCGTGCGCGGACTCGATCACCTCGGGGCCGGACATCGCATGGCGCGCAATGTCGCTCATGACGACGGTATCGGCGCAGCGCGCGACGATGCCCATGCCGCCGAAGCAGCCGTTGGCGCCGCCGATCAGCATCACCGTGGCGATGCCCGCGGCGCGCACGTCCAGCAGCGCGCGCATCACCTCGGACACCGCGATCAGCCCCGCATTGGCCTCGTGGAGCCGCACGCCGCCGGACTCGGCGAGCACCACCACCGCGTCGGGCCGGTCGCGCAATGCCCGGCGCAGCAGGCCGACCAGCTTGGCGCCATGCACCTCGCCGACGCCGCCGCCCATGAAGCCGCCCTCCTGCGCCGCGACGAACACCGTGCGCCCGCCGAGCGCGGCGCGGCCGATCGCCACGCCGTCGTCGAACGCGGCGGGCACGCCCAGTTGCGCGAGGTGCGGGCTCATGACGCGCTCGGCCGGCGGCAGCCACTCGTGGAAGCTGCCGGCGTCGACCAGCGAGGCGAGGCGCTCGCGCGCGGACATCTCCGCGAAGCTGGTGAACATCACGCGTCTCCTTCGATCGCCGCCATCGCCTGGTCGAGCCGCAGGCTGACGACGGCCGGCGTGGCGCCCATGTCGTGGATGGCGATCGCGATGCCGGCGATGCCGTGGCGTTCGTGGAAATCGCGCAGCACCGCCTCCCACACCGGCCCGAAGCCGCGCGCGGAGGTGTCGACGGCGATACGGCAGCCGGTATCGGCCGACGGCTCGACCAGCACCTCGAGATTGCCGGAAGCGACCACGCCCACCAGCGTCGGCGCGAACGGCGCCGGCGCGCGGCCGCCGTCGAACGAGAAGGTCAAGGTTTCCATGATGGCGTCACCAGTTCCGGAAACGGCGCGGCGGCCGGTACAGGCCGCCCGAGGCACGCACCAGGTCGCGCATCGAGCGCGCGGCCAGCAGGTTGCGCGTCGCGTCGCGCGGGTCGATGCCGAGGTCGGCCGGGCGCCGGATGACGCCGCGCGCACGCAGCTTGTCGACCAGCGCGCGGTCGCGCGCCCGGCCCGCGGGCGTGAAGCCGGCGACGCCGCGGATCGCGTGCTCGCGCTCCTCGTCGTCGCGGCACAGCAGCAGGTTGGCGATGCCCTCCTCGGTGAGCACGTGCGTCACGTCGTCGCCGTAGATCATCACGGGCGGCAGCGGCATGCCGGCCTGCTCGGCCAGCTTCCACGCGTCCAGCGTCTCGACGAACGCGGGCTGCATGTGCTCGCGGAAGGTCTCCACCATCTGCACGACGAGCTTCTGGCCGCGTGGCGTGCCGCGCGCGCCGGCGAGGCCGTCGCGCGCCTCGCGGCCGGCGCGCAGCCAGGCTTCGCTCGCGTGGCGGCGGCCGCGCGCGTCCGAGCCCATGTTGGGCGCGCCGCCGAAGCCGGCGATGCGGCCCAGGGTGGCGGTGGAGCTGTTGCCGGCCATGTCCATCTGCAGGGTGGAGCCGATGAACAGGTCGCACGCGTAGTGGCCCGCGGCCTGGCAGAACGCGCGGTTGCTGCGCAGGCTGCCGTCGGGGCCGGTGAAGAACACGTCGGGCCGCGCACGGACGTACTCCTCCATGCCCAGCTCGGAGCCGAACGAATGCACCGACTCGACCCAGCCGGCCTCGATCGCGGGGATCAGCGCGGGGTGCGGATTGAGCGCCCAGTGGCGGCAGATCCGGCCCTTCAACCCCAGCTGCTCGCCGTACGTGGGCAGCAGCAGCTCGATGGCCGCGGTGTCGAAGCCGATGCCGTGGTTGAGCGACTGCACGCCGTATTCCGCGTAGATGCCCTTGATGGCCATCATCGCCATCAGCACCTGGATCTCGGAGATCTGCGCCGGATCGCGCGTGAACAGCGGTTCGATGAACGCGGGCTCGGGCGACTGCACCACGAAGTCCACCCAGCCGGACGGGATGTCCACGCGCGGCAGAGTGTCGACGATCTCGTCCACCTGCGCGATGACGATGCCGCTCTTGAACGCGGTGGCCTCGACGATGACCGGCGTGTCCTCGGTGTTGGGCCCCGTGTAGAGGTTGCCGTGGCGGTCGGCCATCTGCGCCGCGACCAGCGCCACCTTGGGCGTGAGGTCGACGAAGTAGCGGCCGAACAGCTCGAGGTAGGTGTGGATCGCGCCGATCTTGATCTTGCCCTGGCCCAGCAGCTGCGCGAGACGCAGCGACTGCGGGCCCGAGAACGAGAAGTCCAGCTTGCTGGCGATGCCCGACTCGAAGATGTCCAGGTGCTCCGGCAGGGAGAGCACCGACTGCACCATGTGCAGGTCGTGCACGCGCTCGGGCGCGACGCCCGCGAGCGCGCGCGCGAGGAAGTCGGCCTGCTTCTGGTTGTCGCCCTCGAGGCAGACGCGGTCGCCCGGCTCGAGCAGCGCCTCCAGCAGCGCGACGGCCGCGCCGGCGTCGACCAGCTTGCCGCGCACGCCGGCCACCCCGCCAGCGCGCGCGAGGCGGGCCGCGCGGTCGTCGCGCTGGCGCGTCCAGGGCGATTCGGCGACCAACGTCATTTCAGCTGCCCGGTCGCGCGAGCGGCCCCATCACGAGGTCGGGCAGCGCGGTGGCGATGGACGGGAACGCCGAGATGATGACCACCGTCACCAGCATCAGCACGACGAACGGGATGACGCCGCGGATGATGTCTCCGAGCGCGATGTCGGGCGCGATGTTCTTGATGACGAAGATGTTCAGGCCCACCGGCGGGTGGATCAGGCCGGCCTCCATCACGATGGTCATCACGACGCCGAACCACACCAGGTCGAAGCCCGCGGCCTTGAGCGGCGGCAGGAAGATGGGCGCCGTCATCAGGATGATCGAGACGGGCGGCAGGAAGAAGCCCATCACGATCACCATCAGCAGGATCGCGGCCAGCAGCACCCATTTCGACAGCGCGAGCCCGACGATCCACTGCGCCATCGACTGGCTGATGTGCAGGTAGCTCATGACGTACGAGAACAGCAGCGACATGCCGATGATGAACATCAGCATCGTCGACTCCTTGAGCGTCGCCGACAGGATGGGCGCGACGTCGCGCACGCGCCAGACGCCGTAGATCGCGGCGATCAGCACCAGCGCGAGGATGCTGCCCAGGCCCGCCGTCTCGGACGGCGTGGCGTAGCCGCCGTACAGCGCCACCATCACGCCGGTCAGCAGGATCAGGAACGGCAGCACGCGCGGCAGCATGGCGAAGCGCTGGCCCATCGTGAAGTGCTCGGGCTCCAGCAGCGGCGACGCGGTGCCCTTGCTGTCGAAGGCCTGCCTGGCGGCGCGGTACTCGCGCTGGTACTGGAACGCGGCCCACAGCGCGAACAGCGCCACCAGCAGCACGCCCGGGCCGATGCCCGCGAGGAACAACCGCCCCAGCGACTGCTCCGAGGCCACGGCGTACAGGATCATCGTGACCGACGGCGGCAGCAGGATGCCCAGCGTGCCGCCCGCGGCGATGATGCCCGCGGCGAAGCCGGGCGAGTAGCCGCGCCGGCGCATCTCCGGAATGCCCGCGCTGCCGATCGCCGAGCACGTGGCCGGGCTCGAGCCGGCCATCGCGGCGAACAGCGCGCACGCGAACACGTTGGCGATGCCCAGCCCGCCCGGGATGCGGCCCATCCAGGCGTGCATCGCCGCGTACAGGTCCTGGCCCGCGCGCGTGCGCCCGATCGCCGAGCCCTTCAGGATGAACAGCGGGATCGACAGCAGCGTGATGCTGGACATCTCCTCGTAGACGTTCTGCGTGACGGTGTCCAGCGACGAGGCCGGCATGAACAGCGCCATGAACAGCACGCCCACCGCCCCCAGCGAGAACGAGATGGGCATGCCCGAGAACATGATCACCAGCGTGACCACCCCGAACAGCAGGCCGAGCGCGACCATCGACATCACGCGCCCTCCCGCACCGAGGGCCGCAGCTTGTTGACGCTGACGACGCACTGCACCGCCAGCTGCACGCTCAGCAGGATCATGCCGAGCGACATGAGCAGGTACGGGATCCACAGCGGCGGCGCCCACGACGACGACGTCGTCTGGCCTTCCGTCCACGCCTCGTGCAGCAGCGTGCACGACTTCCACGCGAAGAACGCGCAGAACGCGAGGCAGGCGATGTCGACCATCGCGATGCGCACGCGGTTGGCCGCCTCCGGCAGGATGGCCGACACCGCCTCGATGCCGATGTGGCCGCGGATCGCCTGCACGAACGCGCTGCACAGGAAGGTGGCGCCGACCAGGCAGAACACCGAGGCCTCGTCCTGCCAGTCGGTGGACGCGTGCAGGAAGTAGCGCGTGACGACGCTGGAGGTGAGGATCACCGCCGACGCCAGCAGCGCCAGCATGCCCAGCATCATCACGCCGCGGTTGACGACGATCAGCGCGCGCGCCAGGGGCCGCAGCCAGCGCGGCGTGGCCGCATCGACATGCTGGTGCAACCCGGCGCCGGCCGGCGCGGCGGCCAGCCCGACGGGCGCGTGGGGCAGGTCGGCGTTCACAACAGCTTCTGCGCGGCGCCGATCAGCGCCTTGGTGGTCTCGTTTCTCTCGGCGTAGTCCTTCCACGCCGTGGCCTTGGCGATGGCCTGCCACTTGGACAGCGTGGGCCCGTCGATGTCGTAGATCTTCGCGCCGGCCTTGGCATAGACCTCCGCGACGAGCTTGTCGTCGTTGCGCGCGGCGTCCTGCGCGAACTTCTCCTGCTCCGCGCCGACGGCCATGATGATGTCCTGGTGCGCCTTGGGCAGCCGGTTGAAGACCTCCTTGGAGATCATCAGCGGCTCCAGCATGAACCAGTACGACCACTTGCGCGCCGTGGTCAGGTGCTTGGCGATCTCCTCGAGCTTGAACGAGATGAAGCTGGTCGACGACGTCATCGCCGCTTCCATCGCGCCCGTCTGCATCGCGGCGTAGATCTCGTTGGACGGCAGCGAGATGACGGAGGCGCCGGCCTCCTTGAGCATCATGTCCATCTCGCGGCTGCCGCCGCGCACCTTCATGCCCTTGGCGTCCGCGGGCGCCACGAGCGGCGCGTTCTTGCTGGCCACGCCGCCGCCCTGCCAGATCCAGCTGACGATGATCACGCCCTTGTCGTCCAGGACCTTGGTCAGCAGCTTGCCGACCTCGGCCGTCTTCCAGGCGGCGCCGACCTCGTAGTTGGGCACCAGCGCGGGCATCAGGCCGATGTTGGTCTCGGGCACTTCGCCGCCGGCGTACGACAGCGGCACCAGGCTGAGGTCGAGCGCGCCCTTGCGCATCGCCGAGAACTGCGCGTTGGTCTTCATCAGCGACGAGCCGGGATACACCGCGGCCTTCAATGCGCCGTTGCTGCGCTTCTCGATCTCGGCCGCGAAGCGCCGGCACAGGCGGTCGCGGAAATCTCCTTCGGCGAGGCTGCCGCCGGGGAACTGGTGCGAGACCTTGAGCGTGCCTTCCTGGGCCAGCGCCCTGCCCGCCAACGGAGCGGCGATCGCGCCGCCAATTGCCTGCACCACCGTGCGTCGAGTGATCGCCATGCTGCCTCCTGTGGATGCGCTGCGCAGGACCCGCCCGCAGCAGCGTCGTCAACCGTGATGAATACAACGAAGCGAAGTTTGCATGCAGAACAGCGGCGATTGATTAGGGAGAACCCGCGGGTCTTTGGATGCATGTGCGGCCAGGGGTTATCCCGGCGGCGCCTGTCTCGCACACAAATAGGCGGGAATCCTGCGGACCTGCGCCTAGAATCGTGCGCATGACCGGTCTTCGGCTTTCCGAGCGCCTGCGTGAGTCCATCGAGGAGGAGATCGCCACCGGCAAGCTCCTGCCAGGCTCGCGGCTGGACGAGGTCGAGCTGGCCAAGCGCTTCGGCGTGTCGCGCACCCCGATCCGCGAGGCCCTGCGCCTGCTGCTGGGCGAGGGCCTGGTCGAGACGCGGCCGCAGCGCGGCGCGGTGGTGGCGCAGGTCACGCCGCAGCGGCTGATCGAGATGTTCGAGGTCATGGCCGAGCTGGAGGCGATGTGCGCCCGGCTGGCGGCGCGCCGCATGTCCGACGCCGAGCTGGCCGAGGTCGAGGCCGCGCACGAGGCCTGCCGCGGCTCGGCCGCCGCGCGCGACGCGGATGCGTACTTCTATGCCAACGAGCGCTTCCACTACGCCATCTACGCGGCCTCGCACAACACCTTCCTGTTCGAGCAGGCCGCCTCGCTGCAGCGCAAGCTCCGGCCCTACCGCCGGCTGCAATTGCGCGTGCGCAACCGCCCGCAGCGCTCGTTCGAGGAACACCAGGCCATCCTCGACGCGCTGCGCGAGGGCGACGCCGACAAGGCGCAGCTGAGCATCCGCGCCCACGTGGTCGTGCAGGGCGAACGCTTCGCCGACCTGGTGTCCAGCCTCAGCCAGATGACCGGCCCCCCAGGCCCCGAGACCGCCGCCGAGCCCGCGCGCAGCGCCTGATCCGCGCTGCCGCGCCCCCGGATGTCGATTCCGTACGCCGCGATTCGTCGTACGCTTGCCGGTGTGCTGTCCAAGGAGATCCGCATGAACTACGTCGATGGATTCGTGGTGGCCGTACCCACCGCCGACAAGGAGACCTACCGCGCGTACTGCCAGCGCATGGCCGCGGTCTTCCGCGAGCACGGCGCGCTGAGCGTGGTCGACACCTGGGGCGACGACGTGCCGCAAGGCCAGCTCACGTCGTTTCCGCTCGCCGTGAAGTGCGCGGCCGACGAGACGGTGGCATTCGGCTGGACGACCTGGCCCTCGCGCGCCGCGCGTGATGAAGCCTGGCAGAAGGTCATGGCCGACCCGCGCATGAAGACGGAGACCAACCCGATGCCGTTCGACGGCAAGCGGATGATCTACGGCGGCTTCGAGGTGATCTCGAACGCCTACGGCGCGTAAGGCGGGTAGGGCGGGTTAGCCGCAGGCGTAACCCGCCGTTCGCATCCCCGCTCGCCCCTCCGCGCGACGCCCGGTCCCGTTGCGCCACCCGCCCCCTGCCCCGCACACGCACCGCGCCACCGCCGCGCGACCTCGCACCGCCGCTACGCCCCACCCCCCGGCGCCTCGACGGGAATCTCGCCCAGCACCGCACGCCGCAGCAGCGGCCACACGGACTGGTGGGACTGGCGGAACCAGTCCAGGTGGCCGATCGCGCGCAGGCCGTGGTCGCGCGGGCGCACCTGCAGCGCGGCGCGCGGCGAGCCCGGCAGCGTGCGCAACAGGTCGGCGACGGTCACCGGGTTGGCGATGTCGTCGTCCTCCGCGTGCAGCACCACGATGGGCGTGCGCACCTGCGCGTGGAAATCGTCGGCCAGGCCGGCGCGCACGGCATTGGTGGCGTAGCCGCCCGCCGCGCACCATTGGCCCCATTGGCGCGCGACCTGGGCCGGCAGGTTCTCGCCCAGGCCCAGCCACGACGTCGGCGCGTAGCCCCTGAACAGCGTGCCGAGCGGCACCAGCAGCCGCAGGCCCAGCCGCGCCCGGAGCGCGAACGCGAGCCGCATGCCGCCGAACCAGCCGGTGGACGCGGCGACCCCGACCATGCGCTCGATGCGATCGTGGATGGGCAGCAGCCCGATCATCTGGCCGCCGGCGCTGTGGCCCACGAGCACGACGCGCTGCGCGCCGCTGCGTGCGAGCAGCCACTGCAGCGCGGCGACCTGGTCCTGCAGCCCCCAGTCGACCAGCCGCGCGCGGCTGTCCGCCAGGCGGCCGTCCAGCGACAGGCCGATGCCGCGGTAGTCGAACACCAGCGTGGCGTGGCCCTGCGACGCCAACCAGTCGGCGAAGCGCCAGTAGAACTGCTGGCGCACGCCGGTGGCGGGCGAGATCAGCACCGGCGCGGCGGCCGCGTCGCCGCGCGCGGCAAAGAAGTGGCCCTGCAGGCGCTGGCCGTCGGCGCAGGTGAGCGCCACGGGCTCGGGTCGCAGCGTGGCGGCATCGGTGGATCGGGGTTTGCTCATTCAGGTTCTCCCAGGGCCTGCACGTGCTCGAGCCAGCGCCCCACGGTCTGCAATTCGGCCGGCGTGAAGCCGCCGGCCAGTCGTTCGTTGATGCGCGCCAGCGCCTTCTGCAGCGCCGGCAGCTGCGCGGGGCCGGCCGGCTGCAGCCAGACCTGCTGCGTGCGCGCGTCGACCTCGCTGGCGCGCCGCAGCACCCAGCCGAGCGCCTCCATGCGCTGCACGAGGCCGGAGACCGCCGACGGCGCGAGGTCCAGCGCCTGGGCCAGCGTTCCCATCGTCGCGCCATCCGTCTTCGCCAGCACGAACAGCACGCCGCTCTGCGCGGGCGACGGGGGCGTGAGGCCCTCGCGCGCGACGCGCTCCTGCTCCGCAGCCACGAACTGCTGCAGGCGGCGCTGCGCGCTGTTGAGGAGATAGATGAGGCGAGGCGGCTTGGTCATGGCGTCGATTTATTTCGCATGCGAAATATATACGCGATGGCGTGGCCATGGCAAGCAGCAGGAACAGGGGCGCCACTCGACGCCCCGGATCGGTCGTCCGTCGGTCGGTAAGTCCGCAGCAAGACGAAGTCGGCGACGATGGCGGGTTAGAACACCAAGAAACCGCGCCCCATGGCCACGACCTCCCCTTCCACGCCCGCCGCCGCCTTCTCGCCGTACCAGAAGGTGGTCGTCAGCCTGCTGGCCGTGCTGCAGTTCGCCGTCATCATCGACTTCATGCTGATGGCGCCGCTGGGGGTGTGGATCATGCCGGCGCTGTCGATCACCACCCAGCAGTTCGGCCTGGCCGTGTCGGCCTACGCGTTCAGCGCCGGCATCTCGGGCTTCGTGTCCGCGAGCTTCGCCGACCGCTTCGACCGCAAGAAGCTGCTGATGGTCTTCTACGCGGGCTTCCTGCTGGGCACGCTCGGATGCGGGCTCGCGCCGACGTACGAGCTGCTGCTGGCCGCGCGCGTGTTCACCGGCGTCTTCGGCGGCGTGATCGGCTCGATCGTGCTGGCGATCGCCACCGACCTGTTCGAGGTGTCGCTGCGCGGGCGCGTCATGGGCCTGATCCAGACGGCCTTCGCCGCGAGCCAGGTGCTGGGGCTGCCCACCGGCGTCCTGCTGGTCGAGCACTGGAACTGGCACGGGCCGTTCCTCGTGCTGGCGGCCATCGGGCTGGTGGGGCTGGCCGTGATCGGGGTGGGCCTCAAGCCCGTCGCCGGCCACCTGGGCAAGCCGCAGGAGCACAGCCCGCTCATGCACCTGTGGCACACGCTGACCGAGCCGCGCCACCTGATGCCCTTCCTCACGGTGACGCTGCTGGCCACAGGCGGCTTCATGCTGATGCCGTTCAGCACGGCATTCTTGAACCACAACGTGGGCATCGCCACGGCCGACCTGCCGACCATCTATTTCTTCACCGGCCTGTGCACCATCGTGTTCGGCCCGTTGATCGGCAAGGCGGCCGACAAGGTCGGCAAGCTCAAGGTGTTCCTGTTCGGCAGCACGGTGACGATGACGATGGTGGTGCTCTACACGCACCTCGGACACGTGCCGCTGTGGGTGGTGATCGCGGTCAACGTCGTGATGTTCGTGGGCATCTTCTCGCGCATGATCCCGTTCCAGGCGCTTTCCTCCCAGGTACCCGAGCCGACCCGGCGCGGCGCGTACAACGCGATCAGCTCGTCCATCCAGCAGGTGTCCGGCGGCGTCGCCTCGGCGGTGGCCGGCCTCATCGTCACGACCGGCGCGGACGGCCGCATCGAGCACTTCACCGTCGTCGGCTACGTCGTGGTCGGCACCACGCTCGTCGGCATGTGGCTCATGAGCCGCATCAACCGCCAGCTGCAGGCGCGCGCGCCGGCGTAGCTAGCGCCTATCCGGCCGCGGGGGCCGGATGACGGGCATCTCGAAGTGCCGCCCGATGAGGGTGTGGGCGAACAGGTACTCGCGGCGCGAGCGGTCGCACAGTTCGTCGAGGTCGACGCAACCATCGGCGTCGCAGGGGAAGCTCAACGGCGACTGCTCGTCGACGAGGGGTTCGAAGTGGAGTTCGAACGCGAGGTCGGCGAAGGTGGTGGGCGATGTCGGGGCGGTCATGCTGGCTCCAGGGAGTCCGTTGCCGCCTGCTTGCAAGCGGCGGACCTGTCAGCGGACAGGCCGTGCGCCCGTCGTCGGCGTCGGGAGTTCTCGACCGGCCGGACTTGAGAGGTGGAACGCGGGCAGATGGGGGTCGGACGGGCGTCTTTTGTAGGACTGCACGCACGCGACGCTGCGATAACGTCTGGCTTCGCTGCACCCGGCCCGACGCCAAGATGCAGCCATCCCTCCCGCACACGGTGGAAGACATCATGACCACGACCCAGATCACCACGACCCCGGCCGACCTCCTCGAACCCCGCGAGGCCCAGGACGATGCGTTCCTGTCGCAGTTCGACGACGAGGCCCTCGAGCAGGCCCTCAAGACCGTGCACTGGCACCCCAAGGACGTGAGCCAGTTCCTGCGCGCCGCCACGCGTCGTTGAGGGTCGGCGCGAACGGGCCAGGCTCGCTCGCGCCCGTCTTCAATGGGCGGCGAAGCCGCCTGCGGGCGCCGCACCGGCATCCGCCGGCGGGACCGGCCGGACCCAGCGCTTGACCAGCAGCGCGAGCGCGGCCACCAGGCCCGGCAGCGCCACCACGGCGAAGATGCCGGCGAAGCTGAACTGCCGGCGCGTGAGTTCCGCCACCAGCAGCGAGCCCGCGATGCCGCCGAAGCGGCCGAAGCCCAGCATCCACGACACGCCCGTCGCGCGCCCCGCCGTCGGATAGAACGCCGCCGCCAGCGCCGGCAGCGAGGACTGCGCGGTATTCATGAACGCGCCGCCCAGGAACACCACCAGCACGAGGAAGCCCACCTGTCCCGCCGCCTGGCCGATCAGCCAGATCAGCAGCGACGTGACGGCAAAGCCGATGGCGATGATCCAGTTGCCGTCGTAGCGGTCCATCAGCCAGCCCGCCAGCACCGCACCGCAGCCGCCCAGCGGGAACAGCGCCGCGATCAGCGTGGCCGACTTCGGATCGAGGCCCGCATCCTTGAACAGGATCGGCATCCAGTTGATCAGCGCGTAGAAGATCACCAGGCCCATGAAGTAGGCCACCCACAGCATCACCGAGCCGACCACGTACGGGCGCGACAGCACCAGCGCGATGCCGGCGCGGCCCCCGGCCGCCGGACGGCTCTCGCTCAGGCGGAACGACGTCGCCGCCGCCGCGCTGGCGGAGATGCGCGCCAGCGCCGCGCGCACACGTTCGACCGGCTGCGCCCGCGCCACCATGAAGCGCACCGACTCCGGCAGCATCAGTGCCATCGCCACCGCCAGGCACAGCGGCGCCACGCCGCCGAGCGCCAGCACGCTGCGCCAGCCGAACTGCGGGATCATCCACGCCGCCAGGAAGCCGCCGAACGCGGCGCCCAGCGGGAAGCCGCAGAACATCGCGTTGGTGAGCGTTGCGCGCAGGCGTGCCGGGCAGTATTCGCTCATCAGCGTGACGGCGTTGGGCATCGCGGCGCCCAGGCCCAGGCCGGTGACGAAGCGCAGCGTGGTGAGCTGCTCCAGCGACTGCGAGAACGCGGATGCGAGGCAGGCCAGCGCGAAGAGTGCCACGGAGGCCACCAGCAGTCTCTTGCGTCCCAGCCAGTCGGCCAACGGGCCCGAGGACAGCGCGCCGGCGGCCAGGCCGAACAGCGCGGCGCTGAGCACGCCCTTGAGCGCCGGCTTGGCGATGCCCCATTCCTTGAGCAGCGACGGCGCGATGAAGCCGATGGCGGCGGTGTCGAAGCCGTCGGCCAGCACGATCAGGAAACACAACCCGAAGATCGTCCACTGGAACGGCGAGAACCGGTGCTCGTCGAGGAAGGCCTGGACGTCGACGCTGGTGGGGGAGATGGAGGGCATGGCGTGTCTCGCGCTGCGTTGGAACTGCCGGCCCGCGGGACGGCGTCCTGTCTTGCGCGCAGTGTCCTTGCGCGAACAGGGACAGTCCCGCGGGGTTTCCCTCGGATGTTCGATTAGTCCAAGCGTTGGACGCTTCTGTGCATTCGCGATGGGACGCGTCGCTGCAGCGCGCGGCGCCCTGCCCGCCAACGAATTCGGGAATCCGCTGCCGCCCATCTCCCGACAGGCGGCCCTCCCCAGGAAAGAGGTGCGGATCGATCACTGATTAGCAGGTCGCGTGCCAAACCAGCCGCTGCGATGGAACCGTTGCCAATCCACGAGCGGCTGCCGTGGTGCGGACGGGCGCGCTGCCCGTCGGCGACGCCGAACGAAAGTCCGCAAAGCCGAAATTTGTCACAGCGTCGACGGCCGCAAAGTGTCGCTACATGGGGTCGAGTGACAAAACACGTCGCATTCCCGGCGCCGCACGCCCGCGCAACGCTGCTCGGCCGTGGCGCCTGGCGCGCGCCACGCGTGCCGGCTGAACGTTGACTGAGCGCGCGGTGTCGGTCGTGACACATTGTTCGGCGAACGTGTCGCCGGCCTCTTTTCGCCGCCTGATCGAGCCCTTGCGCGAGGCCCGACTACCTGGCATTCCCTCACCGCCGCCACTCTTCCTGACGGCCGGCAACGGATGCCCAGCATGTCCATCACACCGCTCACCGCATCGTCGTCCGCCTCCGCCAGCATCCTGGCGCTGATCTGATCCAGGGCCCGGGCCTGCCGGCGCCTGTGCGCGCCTACGAGCGATGGCCCGGGCCGGATGCAAGCCTGCATCC
>JBJMWE010000355.1:0-9250 GCA_045810285.1 Vitreoscilla sp.
AGGATCCACCCCTGCCAAGATGTCTCGTCGGTCATGTGCGGCAGCCGCGAGCAGCGGGGTCCCATGACGCACGCGGCGGCCCGGCAGGGGTGGATCCTGCGACTGCGCGCAGGATGACCGGGTCAAGGGATGAGCCTGTCCGTGAGGCGATGCCCCCGCCCCGCCAGCCACGTTGCCGGCAGCCTCCCCGCAGATCGGCGAAGAACCTTTTCTTTTGGGCAGCGTACATGCGCGTGGACACGCGCGGCGCTCGAGCGCGATCTCCTCCACGGCGTGCCTTGCGCTCATCGGCCTCATGCTCCGCGCTTCGATCTCACGCTACGAGCGCTGCCTACTCTGCGAGACCTTCATCCGAACCAGGCTCCCAGCAAGGGCGCCCGCAAGCGTGGGAACTCCGTGACTGCGGTGGAACTGAAGACCTGGTCGATCATGGACTCCGGAACGTCGCAGCTCACGTGCCTGTTGCAGAGCCTGCCTGGATACGCATGAAAGTCGGGCAACGCCGCGTGACCTCCGGCGTCCCGGTGCGCCTGCTGACCAGCGGCATCGGCGGCGGCTCTTGGTCGCCAAGTGACGCCAGTGGTCAGGCCATTGTTGTACGATGTCTTATGACATTAATCGTATTCACGTCGATGCCTGCTCAGCTGTTCCATGCGACATGAGAAGGGAATACGCCTATTCCGAAGTGCGGCGTGGATGACGATAGTGGCCGACATGTTGTAGGACAACATATGACTTATCTCGACATCAAGATCATGAACCGTGCGCCGCAGCGCCCCAGGCGCGATGCTGTCGGCGCATCGCCGAGTGCGCGTTCCGTCCTGGAGGCGCAGTCATGACGAACGCTTCTGCCATGCCGGCCCGCACCGAAACCTCGTCCGTCGCGACGAGGGTCCGCTACGCGGTTCTCGCATCGATCTTCCTGATCACGACGCTCAACTACGCGGATCGCGCGACCCTCTCGGTCACCGGCCCCGCGATGCGCAGCGAGTTCGCCTTCGGCGCCGTGCAGATGGGCTACATGTTCTCGGCATTCAGCTGGGCCTATGTCCTCGCGCAGGTGCCGGGCGGGTGGCTGCTCGATCGCTACGGTCCACGCCGCGTCTACGCCTGCAGCATCTTCGCGTGGTCGCTGTTCACGTTGCTGCAGGCGATGACGGGATGGGGCTCGGTGGTCGCGAGCGGGCTCGGCGCGGTCACGACGCTGTTCGTCCTGCGCTTCGCCGTCGGATTGGCGGAGTCGCCGGCCTTTCCTGCCAACGCGAAGCTCGTCGCGAGCTGGTTCCCGACCGCCGAACGCGGAACGGCGTCGGCAATCTTCAATTCGGCGCAGTACTTCGCGGCAATGGCCTTCACGCCGCTGATGGCCGCGATCACCCACTGGTTCGGCTGGCGGATGGTCTATGTCTCGATGGGCAGCGTGGGCATCGTGTTCGCGCTCCTGTGGGTGCGCTTCATGCGAAGCCCGTCCAGGCACCCGTCGGTCAATCGCGCGGAGCTGCAGCACATCGCCGATGGCGGCGGACTGATCGACATGGGCGAGGCCGCGCCGGATACGCCTGCCCAGTCGCGCACGATCAAGGAGGGCCGCACGCTCTCGTACCTGAAGCGCCTGTTGCTCAACCGCATGCTGCTCGGGGTCTACATCGGCCAGTTCTCCATCAACGTGCTGACGTACTTCTTCCTGACCTGGTTCCCCGTCTACCTCGTGCAGCAGAGGCACATGTCGATCCTCAAGGCCGGCTTCATGGCGTCGCTGCCGGCGCTGTGCGGCTTCATCGGCGGCGTGCTGGGCGGCCTCCTCTCCGATTCGTTGTTGAGGGCCGGCTGGTCGCTCACCGCGGCCCGCAAGCTTCCGATCATCGCGGGGATGCTGCTGTCGGTGAGCCTGATCCTGTGCAACTACGTCGACAGCGAGTGGCTGGTCGTCGGCCTCATGGCGCTCGCCTTCTTCGGCAAGGGCGTGGGCTCGCTGGGCTGGGCCGTGGTCGCCGATACCGCACCGCGGGAAGTCGTCGGCCTTGCGGGCAGCATCTTCAACATGTTCGGGAACACGGCGGGCATCGTCACGCCCATCGTCATCGGCTACATCGTCGACACGACCGGCTCCTTCAATCTCGCGCTGGTGTTCGTCGGACTGAACGCGCTCGTGACCGTCGTGGCCTATACCGTCGTCGTCGGCAAGATCCGACGAATCGAATTCCAGGACGCCTGAGCATGACCGCCAACCTCGCACGCCTGCCCGATCGCCTCTTGCCCGCCCCCACGCGGCGGCGTCTCGCCGCCAGCCTGGCGGGCCTGCTCCTCGCCGCCGCATGCAGCACGCAGGCGACCACGATCGTCTACGTCGCGAACGCGGACAGCCAGGACATCTCGGTGCTGCGGCTGGACAAGTCCAGGGACATGCTCGTGCCGCTGGACACGGTGAAGGTGGGCGGGACGGCCATGCCGCTCGCGGTGAGCCCGGACAAGCGCTTCCTGTACGCGTCGCTGCGCTCGCAGCCCTATCGCGTGACGAGCTTCGCCATCGACCCCGCGAGCGGTCGCCTGACGCGACTGGGCGAGTCGTCGCTGGCCGACAGCATGGCCAACATCGACACCGACCGCAGCGGCCACTGGCTGCTCTCGGCGTCCTATGGCGGCGGCAGGATCGCGGTCAACGAGATCGGCAAGGACGGTGTCGTGGGGCCGACGCGGCAATTGATCGAGACGGGGCCCAACGCACATGCGATCCATGCCGATGCGGCCAACCACTTCGTCCTGGCCACGAGCCTGGGTGGCGACAACGTGTCGATCTGGCGCTTCGACGCGCAGCTCGGCCGGCTGACACCGAACGATCCTCCGTTGCTGGCCGCGCGGGCGAAGTCGGGCCCCCGCCATTTCGTGTGGGACAAGGCGCAGCGCTTCATGTACCTGCTGGGCGAGGTCGACGCGTCGCTCGCGGTCTATGCCTGGGACGGTCAGCGCGGCACGCTGCGCGAACTCCAGCGCACGACCACGCTTCCCGCCGGCTTTGCCGGCAAGCCGTGGGCGGCCGATCTGCACCTGTCTCCGGATGGACGCTTCCTCTACGCATCGGAGCGGACCTCCAGCACGATCTCGACGTTCCACGTCGATCCGGTCACCGGATTGCTGCAGCCACTCGGCCAGACACCCACGGAGAAGACACCGCGCGCCTTCGCGATCGACCCGGGTGGCGCGTTCCTCATCGTGGCCGGCCAGGAATCGAACAGCGTGTCGGTGCACGCCATCGATGCCGCCGGCGGAGAGCTCGGTGCCCCCGTACGCATGGCGGTCGGAAGGAATCCGAACTGGGTCGAGATCGTCGACCTGCCCTGAGCACCCGCGGCCATCCGATCCAGCCCCCGTCCTGGCGAGGCGGGCGTCCCGGAGCGCCGTAGCCCCGCGCCCCCAGCCGTCACGCACGTGATGCCCTCTCAGGCGGCTGCGGGCGGGATCGGGTCGCACTCCGACAGCGGCAGCTGCAGGCGCACCTCGGTGCCTCCACCCGCACGGCGCACGATGGCCAGCGTCCCGCCGAGCGCCCTCGCACGCTCCTCCATGCCAAGGATGCCGAAGCCGGTCGAACGGATCGACGGATCGAAGCCGCGGCCATCGTCGCGCACGAGCAGTTCGAAGCCGTTGCCCAGGCGACCCAGGTGCAGCGACACCTTCGATGCCGCCGCGTGGCGACGGATGTTGTTGAGCGACTCCTGGGCGATGCGAAAGATCATCGCAGCCGCGTCCGCAGACAGCAGGTTGGCGCGCTCGTCGACTTCGACCTCGCACACCAACCGCGTCTGCCGCTCGAACTCCGCCACCAGCCAGTCGAGCGCCGAAGCGAGGCCGCCGTCCAGGGCGGGAGGGCGAAGCTCCGCGACGATGCGCCGGATGCTGACCACGAGTCCGTCCACCCGTTCGAGGAGCAGCGTCAATGCGGCGTCGGTGGGCGCCGCACCGGCTGGGGCAGGACCTTGGCGCAGGACGGCGATCTCCATCCTCAGCGCGGCCAGTTGCTGTCCCATCTCGTCGTGCAGCTCGCGCGCGATGCGTCGGCGCTCTTCCTCCAGAAGCCTCGCGTTGCGCGCCCCCAGGCTGCGCACGAGCTCGCGCGAGCGCTCGAGCTCCGCCGTGCGTTCCGCAATCGCGCGGTCGGCCTGGTGGCGCTCGATCGCATGGCGAATCGCGCGTGCGAGCTGGCGCGAATCGATCTGTCCCTTGATGAGATAGTCCTGCGCGCCCGCTTGCAGGGCCTCGATGGCGACATCTTCGTCATCGAGCCCGCTCATGACGACCAGCGCCGGCAGTCGCAGGCCGTGGGCGAGAAGGCGCTGCAGCGTCGCCAGGCCCGTGGACTCCTCCAGGCCGAGGTCCAGCACGATCACGTCGGGCTGGCGCTCCTGGAGCATCGTCATGGCCCCCGCAAGGGTCGCGGCATGCCGCAGGCGAAAGCTCGACGCCGTGGGCGCACTCTCCAGCAGCAAGCCGAAGAAGCGCACGTCGGCCGCGTTGTCCTCGACCAGGAGAACGTCGACGGCAGGTGCCATCACCGCCTGCGGGCTGTCGGGCTTCGCCGGGGCCATGGGTGTGCTTTGTTCGGAGCGGCTGTCGGACCGTCCATTGTGGACCACCGTTCCGCAGCCGTCACCCGGTCCAACCCGGGATCGGTCGGCCCGGGCGCGAAATCGCAGCCCCGCGCACGCCTGCAGTGACAAGCGTCACGGCGCAGCGGACTGAGCAAGCCCCTTCAACGAGCGGTCATGTCACGGTCAAGACGCACACCGCGCCGTGCGCCGACCATGCGTGTCAGGACGGGCGCCGTCCGGCCAGCGAGCAAGGAGCAGGTGCGTGGGTGGAATGTCGAAATCGATGCGAGCGTCGTGCAGCACGGGCCGCGAGCCCGGGTTCACGTTGATCGAGATGCTCTTCACGCTGTCGTTGACGGCCATTACCCTCTCGATCGCGGTGCCCTCGTTCGCCAAGATGAATGCCGACGTTCGCACTCGCAGCACGGCGGAGCAGCTGGCGGGCGCCCTGCGGCTGGCCCAGGTGAGCGCCGTCACGCGGAACCGGCCGGCCGCATTCGTGTTGACCGACGCCGCCCCCGACGCAGATGCGACGGCGCGCGCCAATGGACGGAACTGGCTCGTCAAGTTCCTTCCTCCGACCGCGTCCCGCGGCGAGGCCGGTTCCGCCGACCTGATCCAGGTCGCCACCGTCGCACGCCAGAACCGCGTGACCCTCACCGGCCCGGCGCAAGTCTGCTTCGACGCCCTGGGCATGCAGGCGAGCACGCGGGGGGCGGCCAGCGATCCATCGAACGCTTGCTCGATGCCCGGCGACGATCATGGCGGACCGACGTCCTTCCTGGTTTCGCGGACGGACGCCACGCGGCAGTTCAAGGTGCGCGTCTACCGCACGGGACGGGTCGAGATCTGCGACGCCGCCCAGGAACGCGCGCAGCCGCGGACCGCGGGCCTCTGACCGGCGGCCTGGCAGTGGACATGAGCGACGAGATCCACGAGCACGGCAGGCGGACCGCCTGGCTCACGGCGCGCCTGTGCGCCGTGCTCGATGTCGGCGCCAACGAATCGCGCGACTGGGCCGTCGCGGCCCTGACGCATGACATCGGCAAGCAGGACATCCCCTTCGCGGTGCTGGCCAAGCCGGGTGCCCTGGATGCCGCCGAGCGCATGCTCGTGCAGCGACACTGCGTCGACGGCGCGCGGCGCCTGCTGAGGCTTGCAAGGCCCGACAGCGACGAGTCGACGACCGCGGCGGTGGCCGTCGCACTGTCGCACCACGAGTGGTGGGATGGATCCGGGTATCCGTTCGGATTGAGCGGGATCGCCATCCCCCGCTGCGCACGGATCGTCGCCGTCGCGGACGTCGTGGATGCGCTCACGAGCGCTCGCGCCTACAAGCCGGCGTGGGGCCTCGACGCGGCCCTCGAAGAGATCGCGGGACGCCGCGGGGGCCAGTTCCAGCCCGAGTGCGTCGACGCCATGGAGATCCTGGCACGGACACTCCCGCCGGACTGGCGTGCCCAGGCACAGGGTTGGGGACTGCAACTGACGCTCGAACTGGGCCTCGCGGCGAGAGTGGCGCCCCGGACGACTGGAGCCGGCCCGCTGGCGGTCGCGGGCGTCGAGTACCGGGCCGCCCTGCGGCAGCTGGAGGACGCGCAGCCCGATGACGGCGCAGCGCGCCAGCCGCAGAAGTCCGGCTGATTCCATCCGGAGGGCCGCATGCCGGTCCGCAGGCACGCGACGGAGTTGTGCAGGTCCGCGGCCGCGGCGTACATTCGGGCTTCGGCGGTTCGATCCGGTGCCGCCTCGCAAGCAGGATCACCCGGCGGATCGGAGAATGATGGACAGCCAGACCCGGATCCAGGTTCTCTGCGTCGACGATCATCCGATCGTTCGGCAAGGCATCGCCATGCTGCTGTCGGTGGAGCACGACATGGCGATGGTCGGCGAGGCCTCCAATGGTCGCGAGGCCATCCAGCAGTACCGCACGCACAGGCCGGACATCACGCTCATGGACCTGCAGATGCCGGGCATGAGCGGGCTCGACGCCATCAGCGCGATACGCGCCGAGTTCCCGGACGCCCGCATCATCGTGCTGACGACCTACGTCGGGGACGCCCAGGCCCAGCGCGCGCTGCAGGCCGGCGCCAGCGGCTACCTGCTGAAGAACGCCCTGCACAAGGAGCTGCTGGACGCGATTCGCGCCGTGCACATCGGCCGCAAGGCACTCCCTTCCGAGCTGTCGTTCGAACTGGCGGAGCAAGCCACGGAAGATGCCCTCACGCAGGCAGAGATCAAGCTCCTGCGATTCATCGCGCAGGGCGGGGCCTATCCCGACATCGCCAGGGCCCTGGCACTGAGCGAGGACAAGGTGGCGGGCGACGTGCAGACCATCCTGTCCAAGCTGGACGCGCAGGATCACACCCACGCGGCGACGGACGAGCTCGATCGCGCGATGGTCCAGACCGAGCGCGCCGCACGCCATGCCGCCGAGGCCGCCAACCGTGCAAAGAGCGAATTCCTGGCCGGGATGAGCCACGAGCTGCGCACGCCCCTGAACGCGGTGCTCGGCTACGCGCAGCTGCTGGCGATGGACGGCGGGCTGAACGAGCAACAGGCGCGGGGCGTGGACACCATCCACCAGAGCGGCATGCATCTGCTGGCGCTGATCAACGACATCCTGGACCTGGCGCGCATCGAGGCCGGCCATACCGAGCTGAAGCTGGCGCCGTTGCAACTGGGGGACCTCCTGAAATCGTGCGCCAGCCTGATGAAGGTCAAGGCCGATGAGAAGCAGCTGGCGTTGCGCCTGTCCATCGCCGAAGGATTCCCCGAGGCCGTGCTCGCGGACGAACGCCGGTTGCGCCAGGTGTTGCTCAACCTGCTGGGGAACGCCATCAAGTTCACCGACACGGGCTCGGTCAGCATGAGCGCCTCCGTCGAACCGCGCGCCCCGGGACGGGTGCTGCTGCGCCTCGATGTCGAGGACACCGGCGTCGGCATGGCCCGCGAAGACCTGGAGCGGATCTTCAAGCCCTTCGAGCAGGTGGGCGACGAGCACCGGCGCAGCGGCGGGACGGGGCTGGGCCTGGCCATCACCCGCGCGCTGGTGGCGGAGATGGGCGGCCAAGTGCACGCGAGCAGCGAGCCCGGGCGCGGAAGCCGCTTCCGGCTGGAACTGCCCGTGGAACTCGCGGACCCCGCGCCGACGGTGACCAGGAGGTCGACCGCCTTCACGCGCTACCAGGGGCCCGCCAGGCGAATACTGGTCGTCGACGACGTGGCCGCGAACCGCGCGCTGATGAGCGACTTCCTGACGAAGGCGGGCTTCACGGTCACGCAGGCCCGCGACGGCGACGAATTGCTCGCGGCCGCCAGGGCGTTCCGGCCCGACCTGATCCTCGTGGACAGCGCCATGCCATCCGACGGCGGCGTGGAAGGCGCACGCCGATTGCGGCAGGACCCGGACATCGGAAGCGTTCCGGTGATCGCGGTGTCGGCAACGGCCAGCGCGCAACACCGGGCCGAGTGCAAGCGCGCCGGCGTCGATGTCTTCCTGGCCAAGCCCGTCTCGCTCGACGAGCTCCTGGCCGCCATCGGTGCTCAGCTGAAGCTCGAATGGAGCGCGCCGCCGGCGGGCGGCTGAGCGGCGCGCGCCTTGCCGCGCGGGCGGCTTTCGAAGGATCAGCCGCGGCAAGAGCCCGGCAGGTACTTGGTCAGGTTGGACGAGGTTGCACCCGGCGCAGCGGTCGCGCCGCAAACCCACTTGTAGATCTGCGTGGCGCCGACGACATTGGCGGCGCTGCTGATGTAGACGGCGCCGGACGAGTTTTCCGGGGTCATCGTCAGGACGTCGCCGGCGATGGCCGACGGCAGCGACGGGTCGCTCGACAGCTTGACCGAGATGGCGCCGTTGGCGTCGGTCGTCACGCTGGCGACGTACTTGCTGCTGGCCGACGTGGTTTCGCAGCCCCAGCTGTTGGCGACTGGCGCCGACGTTCCGGTCTGGTAGACCTCGCTCACCGTGGTGCGGCATTGGGAGGCCGCGAGCACGACTTCGGACATCTTGGCCTTGACGGTGTAGGTCTGGTAGGCCGGCAGGGCGACGGCGGCGAGGATGCCGATGATCGCGACGACGATCATCAGTTCGATCAGGGTGAAACCCTGTTGGACGGTACGCTTCATGGGGAACTCCGGGGCGGCAATGTGCCAGGGGACGGGATTGAAGAACGCGCTTTCTTTCACGCCGGGGCAAGACGCCGCATCGCCAGGAATGCATCGATCATCCACCGGTGCTTGGACTGCACCGCGCCCTCGTGAAGGCGCCATCGAATTTTCCGGATGCGTCCGGCAGGCGTCCTGACCACGCGTTGATCGGCTTCTGACGCATGCCAAGTTCAGCACGCGGGCGCACGCCTCGCGCATCGGGACGGCGGTTGCCGACGGCCACGCAGCGCGAGCTCGCGCGGGCACGCCGATGCGCGAGCCTGATGGCTCCCAAGTTCTCTTTCAAGGTTCATCGCCGCTTTACGGCATCACGCGAGGCCGTATCGCGCGGGCCGCCAGTTTTCGCCTGCGACGCAGTTGCCCGGCAACGTGGCTGGCGGGGCGGGGGCATCGCCTCACGGACAGGCTCATCCCTTGACCCTGTCATCCTGCGCGCAGTCGCAGGATCCACCACTGCCGGGCCGCCGCGTGCGTCATGGACCCCGCTGCTCGCG
>JBJMWE010000356.1:0-10575 GCA_045810285.1 Vitreoscilla sp.
CGAAGTCGCAGGATCCACGCCCGCCGATACGCTTCCCCAGGGGTGGATCCTGCGACTCCGCTCCGCTGCGCGCAGGATGACAGGCTTGCTGATGACAGGCTTGCCGATGACAGGCTCGCGCATGACCGGCTTGCGGACGACAGGCTTGCCGATGAGAGGCTCGCGGAACGTCGACGCCCCCCGCCCGTCATCCTGCGCGAAGTCGCAGGATCCACGCCCGCCGATACGCTTCCCCAGGGGTGGATCCTGCGACTCCGCTCCGCTGCGCGCAGGATGACCGGCTTGCGGATCACAGGCCTGCCGATGACAGGCTCGCGCATGACCGGCTTGAGGATGACCGGCTTGCAGATGACGGGCTTGCGGATGACAGGCTCGCGCATGCGGCTCGCGCATGACCGGCTTGCGGACGACAGGCTTGCCGATGACAGGCTCGCGCATGACCGGCTTGCCGATGACAGGCTCGCGGAACGTCGACGCCCCCCGCCCGTCATCCTGCGCGAAGTCGCAGGATCCACGCCCGCCGATACGCTTCCCCACGGGTGGATCCTGCGACTCCGCTCCGCCGCCCGCAGGACGACAGGCTCGCGCCGGCTTCGCGGAGTCGAAGAGGACTTGGTGCCGCATCGGTGACGGCTGAAGCTGCGTGCGCGTCGACCAGGCGCCAAACCGGTGCGACATGGACCACCGAATCACTTGCTTGAGGCACGAACGAGTCGAAATCGGGATGAATCGGGGCATTTTCCTGGCATAGGGTTTGCACCGATCCGTTCGCCCGCCACGAGCGGGCGTCAACCCGAAAGGAACTTCACATGTTCTCCATGTCGCCTCGCCCCACCCCGAGGTTCGCCGCTCTCATGTTGTCCCTCATCGCCTCCGTGCTCGGTGCCGGCGTCGCCCAGGCGGCAAGCCCGCGACTGCTGGCGCGCGAGGTGTCATGGAACTACGACATGCAGGATGGCAGCGTCGTCCGCATGGAGGTCCAAGGCGCACGCGTGCTGGTGGAGAGCCCCGCTGCCGAATACTGGACGATCGTGAGTCCCAATCTGCTGGTGAGCCCGGACGGGCTGCGCAAGATCCGGCTGACGCGCGACTTCAACGGCACGGTCGACCACATCGAGCTGGAGACCACGAAAGCCCGCTGAAGTGGATGGTGATGCGACGGCACATCGGCTGCCGCATCACCACGAGGAGCCAGCCTCAAAGAATGCTCCACCGCTGCACGACCCCGCCGGTGCACGTCCATTGCCGCACTTCCGAGCCCGGGGCCGTCTGGAAGTTGTAGTCATCCAGGCAGAGACCGCTGTTGCGGTTGACGATGCTGACCTGGCCGCCGCCCGCGTCGATGAGGCGCCACTGCTGGACGGGCAGGCCGTTGCAGGTCCACTGCTGGATGGCGGAGCCGGGGGCGGTCTTCCAGTCGGTGTCGTCGAGGCACAGGCCGCTGTTGGCGTTGACGATCGTGACGTAGCCGTCGGTCGTGGGCACGATGTTCCATTGCTGCACCTTCAACCCGTTGCACGTCCATTGCACGGCGGGCGAGCCGGCAGTGGTGGCGAAGTTGTAGTCGTCGAGACAAAGGGCGCTGTTCGCATTCTTGATCGCACGGTTCGCCTGGGTCGTGGTGGCGACGGCGTACTTCGCCGCGACCAGGTTGGCCTGGACGGCGTTCTCGGTGGCGTCCGACGGATAGCCCGACGTCATCGCGCCCTCGTAGAACGTCCCCTGCGCCCCGTTGCTGTTGTCGCCGCCGATGCCCAGGACGATCGCGCCCTCCTTGCTCATGGGCGAATACCCGCCGCTCGGACGCACGCCGTCATAGAAGGTCGACAGCGAACCGGCCTGCGTGTTGCCGCCGCGGATGGCCCAGTGGTTCGGCTCGCCCTTGACGATGGCCGTGACGAATCGGTTGGTGATCGTGGGGTCGTTCGCGTTGAGGTGCGGGTCGCTGCCCGAGAACAGGCCGTTCTCCTGGTCGGCCATGATCCAGGGGCCCGCGCCCGCGCCGGTTCCCCACCAGTTGGAGTTGCCGAAGTAGATGGTCTCCATGTGGCCATTGCCGGTGTCGGTCGCGCTCGTCTCCGCATTGCCGTAGTCGAAACAGCATTGGTTGTTGAAATGCCACCCGTCGAGGGCTGCATACATGCCCTCGGGCTGGTCGGCCACCGCGATGCCGTGGGTGGCGTCGTTGCGGTAGCCGCCTCCCGGCGCGATGAACACGCCGTAGACCTTCTGCCCCGCGAGCGTGACCGGCGCCGCCGCGGCGTCGGAAAGATTGTCGTAGCCGCCGGCCGCCGGCCCCTGGAACCCGCCGGGTGGCGCCTGCGTGAGGTGGTTGCCGCGCCCGGACTGGTCGTAGATGACGGTGATCACGCAGCTCGTGCCGGTGCAGAAGGCGTCCTGCAGCGCCGCGTTCGCGATGCCGCTTGAAAGCGCGGTGACGTCGCGCGTCGCATTGTCCGATTGGCGCCGGATCTGGTAGAGCGGGCCCGCATAGCTCGAGAGCAGGACGCGCGTCGTGCTGTGCGCCGCGACGCACGGCGTGCCGCCGGCGGCGTAGAGGTCGCACGGGCCCTGCGCCGCCGCGTGCGCCGATGCAGCACCCGCCGCGAGCAGGATGACCGCACCGGTCGTCCTCGCCGATCGGCAGAGTCGCGCAGCCAGCTGCTGCAGCGTTGCCAGCAATGTCATTCGTCCTGATGTGTCCATCTTGTCTCCTGTCGTTGAGGTGATTCGTCCACTTCCGGGTATTCGCGAAAGAACCCCGTGGGTATGCCGCCGGCGTGACCCGTCGAGCGGCAAGTCGATGACCCGTGAACGAATGAGCGGCATGCTAGCGAGCCGGCTTGTCGGCAGTCCAATCGAATATTCGTCGCGACAGATATCCGATTCGGATTCAGGCTAAACCCCTAGGGGTATCGGTCGAGCAAGCCGCGCGACCGTGCTCGACGGCACGCGCCGCGCAACGCTTGGCCGCATGCCTGGCGGGTGATGCGCGCGCACGGGCGGGTGAAGTCCCGCCAGGTCAGGAGGCCTCGTATACGCGATCTTTATGCGCAGGCCCGCAAATTTGCCGACATCTTGATGCGCCGATTCCTACGATCCATGAATCGTCAAAGGAGGGCGTCCCATGGATGTCGTTTATCTCTCGCTCGCTGTCGCGTCCTGGCTGTCTATCGCAGCAATGGCGCGCGGCTGCGCGTCGCTCGTCGGAGGCCGCAGGTGACCTGGCTCCATGTACTCGCCGGCGTCGTCTCGGTGGGCCTGCTGGTCTACCTGGTCATCGCCCTGCTTTCGCCGGAGAAGTTCTCGTGACCGGCCATGCCTGGACCCTCCTGGCGGTCTACAGCGCCGTGCTGTTGCTGCTGGCCATTCCCATGGGGCGCTACATCGCCGACGTGATGGAGGGCAGGTTCAAGCTCGCCAGCCGCATCGAGGGCGCCCTCCATCGCGTGTGCGGGGTCGATGCCGACCTCGACATGGACTGGCTGCAGTACGCGCTGGCCCTCCTGCTGTTCAACGGCCTGGGCGTGCTCGTCGTCTATCTCCTGCAACGCGTGCAGCTCTGGTTGCCGCTGAACCCGCAGGCGATGGCCAACGTCACGCCCGACTCGTCGTTCAACACGGCCATCAGCTTCGTGACCAACACGAACTGGCAGGGTTACGCCGGCGAGCAGGCGATGAGCTACCTCACGCAGATGCTCGGCCTGGCGGTGCAGAACTTCTTCTCCGCGGCCACCGGCATCGTCGTCGTCATCGCGCTGATCCGCGGCTTCGTCCGCCACGCCGTCAAGGGCATCGGCAATGCGTGGGTCGACCTGACCCGTGTCACGCTGTGGATCCTGCTGCCGATCTCGTTCGTCTACGCGGTCTTCCTCGTTCAGCAGGGCGTCGTGCAGAACTTCGACGCCTACCAGAACGTGGCGACGCTGGAAGCCAACAAGTGGCAGGAGCCCGGGGTGGGCGCCGATGGCCAGCCGCTGAAGGACGCCCAGGGCGCGCCGGTGATGGCGGACCGGACCGCCGACCACCAGACCATCGCCATGGGCCCGGTGGCTTCGCAGGAAGCCATCAAGATGCTGGGCACCAACGGCGGGGGCTTCTTCAACGCCAACTCGGCGCACCCGTTCGAGAACCCGACGCCGCTGACGAACTTCGTGCAGATGCTGTCGATCTTCCTGATCCCTGCCGGCCTGTGCTTCGCCTTCGGCCGCATGGTGGGAGATCGCCGCCAGGGCTGGACGATCTACGTGGCGATGTTCGTGCTGTTCGCGGTGGGCGCCATCGCGGCCATGGGCTTCGAGCAGCAAGGCAACCCGCGGTTCGCCGCGCTGGGCGTCGACCAGTCGGGGAGCGCCACGCAGCCGGGCGGCAACATGGAAGGCAAGGAGGCGCGCTTCGGCATCGCCGAGTCGGGCCTGTTCGCCGCCATCACCACCGATGCGTCCTGCGGCGCCGTCAATTCGTGGCACGACTCGTTCACGCCCCTGGGCGGCATGGTGCCGCTCGTGAACATGCAGTTGGGCGAGGTGGTGTTCGGAGGCGTCGGCACCGGGCTGTACGGCATGCTCGTCTTCGCGATCCTGGCGGTGTTCATCGCCGGCCTGATGATCGGTCGCACGCCCGAGTACCTGGGCAAGAAGATCGAGGCCGGCGAGATGAAGATGACGTCGATCGCGATCCTCGTGACGCCGCTGCTGGTGCTCGCCGGCACGGCCGTCGCGGTGATGACGGACGCGGGCAAGGCCGGCATCGCCAACCCCGGCGCCCATGGCTACTCGGAGATCCTGTACGCCTTCACCTCGGCCGCCAACAACAACGGCAGCGCCTTCGGCGGTCTCTCGGCGAACACCCCCTTCTACAACGTGATGCTGGCGATCGCGATGTGGTTCGGCCGCTTCGGCGTGATCGTCCCGGTGCTGGCCGTCGCCGGCTCGATGGCCGCGAAGAAGCGCATCGCCGTCACCGAAGGAACGATGCCCACGCACGGCGCGCTGTTCATCTTCCTGCTGGTCGGCGTCGTGCTGCTCGTCGGCTTGCTGAACTACGTGCCGGCGCTGGCGCTCGGCCCGGTGCTCGAGCACCTCGTACTGTGGAAGTGAACCCCATGAGTCGCCATGCATTCACCCTGTTCGACCCGCAGCTGGTCAAGCCGGCCATCAGGGAGTCGTTCGCCAAGCTGGATCCGCGCGTGCAGTGGCGCAATCCGGTGATGTTCGTCGTCTACGTCGGCAGCGTCATCACCACCCTGCTGCTCGTGCAGGCGCTCGCGGGCAAGGGCGAGGCCTCGCCGGGGTTCATCCTCGCGATCGCGCTGTGGCTGTGGTTCACCGTGCTGTTCGCCAACTTCGCCGAGGCGCTCGCCGAGGGCCGCAGCAAGGCGCAGGCGGCGTCGCTGCGCAGCCTCAAGAAGGAGACCTGGGCCAAGAAGCTGGAACAGCCCGTGTCCACCGCGAAGTGGCTGCCCATCGAATCGCAGGCCCTGCGCAAGGGCGACGTGGTCTACGTGATCGCCGGCGACGTCGTGCCGGCCGACGGCGAGGTCATCGAAGGCGTGGCGTCCGTCGACGAGAGCGCGATCACCGGCGAGTCCGCGCCGGTGATCCGCGAATCGGGCGGGGACTTCTCGGCCGTCACCGGCGGCACGCGCGTGCTGTCGGACTGGATCGTCGTGCGCGTCACCACGAACCCGGGCGAGACCTTCGTCGACCGCATGATCGCGATGGTCGAGAGCGCCAGGCGCCAGAAGACGCCCAACGAGATCGCGCTGACCATCCTGCTCGTGGCGCTGACCATCGTGTTCCTGGGCGTGACCGTCACGCTGCTGCCGTTCTCGCTGTTCAGCGTGGAGGTGGCCAGGGCCGGCTCGCCGGTCACGGTGACGGTGCTGATCGCGCTGCTCGTGTGCCTGATCCCGACGACCATCGCGGGCCTGCTGTCGGCCATCGGCGTGGCGGGCATGAGCCGCATGATGCAGGCCAACGTGATCGCCACCTCGGGCCGCGCCGTGGAGGCCGCCGGCGACGTCGACGTGCTGCTGCTGGACAAGACCGGCACCATCACGCTCGGCAACCGCCAGGCCGCTGCCTTCCTGGTGGCGCAGGGGGTCAGGGAGGCGGAGCTCGCCGACATCGCGCAGCTCGCGTCGCTGGCCGACGAGACGCCGGAAGGCCGCAGCATCGTCGTGCTGGCCAAGCAGAAGTTCAACCTGCGCGAACGCGACATCCAGGCGCTCGGCGCGCAGTTCGTGCACTTCTCGGCGCAGACGCGCATGAGCGGCGTCGACCTTCCCGCCTCCGGCGCGGCTGGCCCGCGCGAGATCCGCAAGGGCGCGGCCGATGCGATCCGCAAGCACGTCGAGGCGCTTGGCGCCCGCTTCCCGGCGGACCTGGTGGCCACGATCAACAGCATCTCGCGTCGCGGGAGCACCCCGCTGGTCGTGTCGGACGGCGCTCGCGTGATGGGCGTGATCGAGCTCAAGGACATCGTCAAGGGCGGCATCAAGGAGCGCTTCGCCGAGCTGCGCCGCATGGGCATCAAGACGGTGATGGTGACCGGCGACAACAAGCTCACCGCCGCGGCGATCGCGGCGGAGGCCGGCGTCGACGATTTCCTGGCCGAGGCCACGCCCGAGCAGAAGCTCGCGCTGATCCGCGACTACCAGGCCCAGGGCAAGCTCGTGGCCATGACCGGCGACGGCACCAACGACGCGCCCGCGCTCGCGCAGGCCGACGTGGCGGTGGCGATGAACTCCGGCACGCAGGCCGCCAAGGAGGCCGGCAACATGGTCGACCTCGATTCGAACCCGACCAAGCTGATCGAGGTGGTCGAGACGGGCAAGCAGATGCTGATGACGCGCGGCTCCCTGACGACGTTCTCGATCGCCAACGACGTGGCCAAGTATTTCGCCATCATCCCGGCGGCGTTCGTCAGCACCTACCCGCAACTCGGCGCGCTGAACGTGATGCACCTGGCCAGCCCGTCGTCGGCGGTGCTGTCGGCCGTGATCTTCAACGCGTTGATCATCATCTTCCTGATCCCGCTGGCGCTCAAGGGCGTCAGGTACCGCGCCGTCGGTGCGGCGATGCTGCTGCGCCGCAATCTCGCCGTCTACGGCCTGGGCGGCATGATCGTGCCGTTCGTCGGGATCAAGCTGATCGACCTGGTGCTCCAGGTCCTCGGCTTGGCCTGAACCGGAGTTCCCCATGAAAGCATTGATTCGTCCCGCCGCCAGCCTGTTCGTCGCGCTGACCGTCGTCACCGGCGTGGTCTACCCGCTGGCGGTGACGGGCGTCGCCAGGATCGTGTTCCCGCAACAGGCCGCGGGCAGCCTGGTCGTCGAGCATGGCCAGACCGTGGGCTCGGCGCTGATCGGCCAGAACTTCACCGACCCGAAGTTCTTCTGGGGCCGGCCTTCGGCCACGGCCCCGATGGCCTACAACGGCCAGGGCTCGGGCGGCTCGAACCTGGGCCCGCTGAACCCGGCGCTGGCCGATGCGATCAAGGGGCGCGTCGACGCGCTGCGCGCCGCCGATCCGCGCAACGAGGCGCCCGTTCCGGTGGACCTGGTGACCAGCTCGGCGAGCGGCCTCGACCCCGAGATCAGCGTCGCCGCGGCCAGGTACCAGGTCGCGCGTGTCGCTCGGTTGCGGCACCTGTCGCCTGACGTCGTCGAGGGCATCGTCACGCGCCATGTCCGTGGCCGCTTCCTCGGCCTCCTCGGCGAGCCGCGCGTCAACGTCCTCGACCTGAACCTCGAGCTTCGGCGCATGGGCGCGTCCTGAGCCCGGCAAGACGGGCGCGACCGCCATGACGGACAGCCGACCCGATCCGGACCGCCTGCTGGCCCGGATCCAGGACGAAGAGATCCAGGCCCGCCGGGGCAAGCTCAAGCTGTTCTTCGGCGCATCGGCGGGCGTGGGCAAGACCTACGCCATGCTGTCGGCGGCGCGCCTGCAGCAGCAGCAGGGCGTCGACGTCGTCATCGGCGTCGTCGAGACGCACGGCCGCGCCGAGACCCAGGCGCTGCTGCAGGGCCTGCCGGCGATCGCGCTGAAGGGCGTGCGCTACCGCGACCGTGTCCTCGAGGAGTTCGACCTGGATGCCACGCTGGCGCGCAAGCCGGACCTGGTGCTGGTCGACGAGCTGGCACACTCCAACGTGCAGGGCACGCGCCACGCCAAGCGCTGGCAGGACGTCGAGGAGCTGCTGGACGCCGGCATCGACGTCTGGTCGGCGATGAACGTCCAGCATCTCGAGAGCCTGAACGACATCGTCACCGGCATCACCGGCATCCGCGTCCGGGAGACGGTGCCCGACAAGGTCTTCGACGAGACCGACGAGGTCGTCGTCGTCGACCTGCCGCCGGACGACCTCCTGCTGCGCCTGAAGGAAGGCAAGGTCTACCTGCCGCAGCAGGCCGAGCGCGCGGTGCGCAACTTCTTCCGCAAGGGCAACCTGATCGCGCTGCGCGAGCTGGCGCTGCGGCGCACGGCCGACCGCATCGACAGCGAGATGCTGCAGTACCGGCGCAACCTGCAGGCGGCGCCGGTGTGGCAGACGCGCGAGTCGATCCTGCTGTGCGTCGGCCCCGACGAGCGTTCCGAGAAGCTGGTGCGCACGACGGCGCGCCTGTCGGCGCAGCTGGGCGTGCCCTGGCATTGCATCTATGTCGAGACGCCGGCCCTGCAGCGGCTGCCCGCGCAGGCGCGCCAGCGCATCCTCGAGCTGCTGAAGTCGGCCGAGGACAACGGGGCCGTCACGGCCGTCCTCAGCGGCAGCGACCTGGCGGCGACCATCGTCCGCTATGCGCACGACCACAACCTGCCGCGGGTGGTGCTGGGGCGCGAGACGGGGCGGCTGCGCGGGCCCTGGCGGCGGCGGCTCGCCGAGTCGGTCGGCGCGCTGGCCGAGGACCTCGACATCCTCCAGGTCGCGCTGTCCGCGCGCGACGGCGCCGCGAGCCGCGGTCGCCGGGCCCGCGTGCCGCAGAAGGACGCCATCGACTGGGCCAGCTATGCGTGGAGCGCCCTGGTCTGCGGGGCGGTGACGCTGGCGGTGGCGCCGCTGGCCCCGCTGCTGGCCAGCGCCAACCTCGTGATGATCTTCCTGGCCGCCGTCGTGGGCGTGGCCATGCGATTCGGCCGCGGTCCGGCCGTGATGGCATCGCTGCTGACGGTGGGCATGTTCGACTTCTTCTACGTGCCGCCCCGCTTCAGCTTCACCGTGTCCGACGCCCAGTACCTGCTGACCTTCTTCATCATGCTGGTCGTCGCGCTGCTGATCGGCCAGCTCACGGCGGGGCTCAAGTTCCAGGCGCGGGTGTCGCGGCTGCGCGAGGAACGGGTGCGGGCGATGTATGCGATGTCGCGCGACCTGTCGGGCGCGCTCATGCCCGAGCAGATCGCGGAGATCGGCGCGCGCTTCATGAAGTCGGAATTCGGCGCCCCCGCGGCGCTCATGATCGCCGACCTGCAGGATCGACTTCACCAGCCCGTGCAGTCCGAGGGGCAGCCCGCGGGCATGGACGTCGGCGTCGCCCAATGGGCGTTCGACCACGACGAAGCGGCCGGCCACGGCACCAACACGCTGGCCGCGGCGCCCGTTCTCTACGTCCCCTTGAAGGCGCCGATGCGCATGCGGGGCGTGCTGGCCATCGGGGCCGGCAACGCCGCACGCCTCGCGGGGCCGGAACAACGCCGCCTCCTGGACACCTGCGCCTCGCTGCTGGCGATCTCCCTCGAACGTGTCCACTACGTCGACATCGCGCAGACCGTCACGGTGCAGATGGAGTCCGAGCGCCTGCGCAACTCGCTGCTGGCCGCCATCTCGCACGACTTGCGGACCCCGCTCGCGGCGCTCGTGGGCATGGCGGAATCGCTGGCGATGATGAAGCTGCCCGCCACTTCCCCGGAGCTGGAGACGGCCCATCGGATCAAGGACGCCGCGCTGCGGATGAATTCGATGGTGGGCAACATGCTGGACATGGCGCGGCTGCAGGCCGGCTCGGTGCAGCTGAACAGGCAATGGCAGCCGCTGGAGGAAGTGGTCGGCACGTCGCTCAAGACGATGGCCAGCGTCCTGGAGGATCGTCGCGTCGCGGTGGCGCTCGCCGACGAGCTGCCATTGGTCGACATCGACGCCGTCCTGTTCGAACGCGTGTTGTGCAACCTCCTGGAGAACGCCGGCAAGTACACGCCGGCGGGCAGCCCGATTGACATCCGCGCACGGCCGTCGGGCGACCAGGTCGTCATCACGGTGGACGACGCGGGCCCGGGATTGCCCAGGGGCAAGGAGTCGGCGATCTTCGACATGTTCGAGCGCGGAAGAAAGGAGAGTGCCACGCCGGGTGTCGGTCTCGGCCTGGCGATCTGTCGCGCCATCGTCGAGGCCCACGGTGGCAGGATCCGGGGCGAGACCAGGCCGCAAGGAGGCGCACGCTTCACCATCGAGCTGCCGCGCGGCACGCCGCCCAGCCTCGAAGGGCTGGAACAGCTGGAAGACGAGGCGAATGACGCGCGCGAGTGATCGGCAGCCTGCGCAGTCCGGACCATGGCAGCGGTCACGCCGACACCGCGC
>JBJMWE010000357.1:0-23182 GCA_045810285.1 Vitreoscilla sp.
GGCGTCCAGTACAACGCACTCGGCCAGCCCGTGAGCTGGATCTGGAGCGTGGGCAACGTGCAGTACCAGCGCTCCTATGACGCCTATGGACGCCTGGTGAGCTATCCCCTTGGCAATCCGGGCGGCTCCGGCATCTCGGCCGGCGTGACGCGCACGATCGCCTATGACGCGGCCGGCCGCATCGTGGGCTACAGCCACACGACGCCGGTGAACTGGGATCAGGTCTTCGGCTACGACGGCCTGGATCGCCTGACCGGAGCCTCGCTGCAGGGCGGCAATGTCTACAGCTACGCCTATGACGCCACCGGCAATCGCACGCAGACAAGCATCAACGGAACGGCGTACGCGGACACGGTCAGCGCCACGAGCAATCGCTACAGCAGCGTCTCCAATGCAACGGGCACGGCCTCTCAGGGCTACGACGCCGCGGGCAACCTGACCAGCGACGCCGCTGGCACGTACACGTACTCGGCGCGCGGCCGCATGAGCATGCAGACCAACGCTGGCGGGACGTTCACTTACCTGTACAACGGCTTGGGCCAGCGCGTGTACAAGAGCGGGCCGAGCAGCGTCATTGCCACGGGCGTGGCGTACTACGCCTACGACACCGAAGGGCGACTCCTGGGCGAATACGACGCCACAGGTAAGGCGGTGTACGAGACAGTCTACATGGTCGACTTGCCGGTAGCGGTGTTGACGCAACCGGCACTCAACCAGACGACCGTTTCCTATGCCTACGCGGATCACCTTAATACCGCGCGTGTACTGGTGCGGCCGAGCGATAAGGCTATTGTTTGGAACTGGGGTAGTGCCGAGCCATTCGGACAGAGCCAAGTCGATGCGAATCCGTCAGGGATTGGCGCCTTCGCCTACTCCTCGCGCTTCCCAGGGCAAGTAGCCGATGCGGAGTCCGGATGGTTCTACAACTGGCATCGGGACTACAACGCGGCGCTCGGACGTTACGTTCAAAGTGACCCCGTCGGGTTGAATGGGGGCGTCAACACATATTTATACGTTGATGCGCTTCCGACCCTGGAAGTAGATGCTCTCGGTTTGATGGGCGCTGGCGGTGGCGGTAGTACCAATTCAAGCGCTCAGCATCCCGCCCCGATGCCTGCGCCATCGCCTGCTGCCAACTGTGGATGTGACCATGCTCTGCAAGTTTGTAGAGCACTCGTGAATGGCTACAACCCGGCGATGAAACTCGCCTCGGCAATGATTGGAGGCGGCTTAGGCAAGGTTGCCGGGAAATCTAATGCGTCGGCTGGTGTGGCAGGGGGGGCTGCAGCGGGTATTGCAGGTGATGTGGTCGAAAGCACAACAGGCATGAATAGGGCAGGTTTGTTGGCAGGGTGTGATGCCGGATACAAGCGATGCGTGGCAAAGTGCGTCGATTGCTCCAAAAAGTAGGAATCTTTATGAAGCCAGGTTTTTTGACTGTATATATTATTTGCATAGTTGCGTTGTTTGCTTGGGAGGAGCAGCGCAGTGCCAATATTGCCAGTCTGGTCGAACACCTTTATTATTTAATTCCGGTGTGCTTTTGTCTAAGTTTTGGCGTTTTGATTGGTGTAAATCAAAGGCTTCAGACAAAAATTGATGAGCTTGAAAAACGCTTGGATAGGGTCGTGGGTACTCAATCCGGCCGCGAAATTTAAATTGGCTATAGACGGTAGTGACGGTTCCTAGGCCGTGACCGATACCTTGAGCAGGATGTCCGACATGGGCAGGCGAACGCTGAATTCCTGGCCCTACGCCGTCATTCGACGCTACGAACGAGCTCTCGGCGAAACCGCGAACCGTACGGAAGGGCATCGCTGATCTGACTGGGACATCTCGTTCTGTCTGCGATGTGTAAGCAATCGCTATGCACCTGAGGGTGATTTCGGCTTTTCAGCCCGCGCTCGTTTGGGTATCGCTGGTGGTTGCTGCCATTGGCGCCGCCATGGCCACGCTCGAAGCAGGCGACCATTGCGCCGCGAACTTCGAGCTATGCGGGCCGCTTCGGACCCGGCGCAAACCGCTCGAGTCCTTGTTGCGCGCAACCCGCAGAACTCGTCAGCAGCGTCACGCGAGGCCTCCGCCACGACTACGATTGCAGTGCGGCCGTTCGATGAACTGGCGCGCTTCAGCGCAAGGACCGCCCATGAACAGGAAATCGACCTGGTTCAGCTGCAGTCCGAAGCCATCAGCAAGTCGTCGGCTCACCTGAGCCAAGTGCGCATCTGCTTCCAGGTGCGAGGCGACTACGCCGACACTCACACGCGTGGCTGTGTTCCGATGGTTCTTGTAACGGCTTCAACCCGACTGCCCCATCTGACAGCGTTGTGCTGGATACGGCCCTGGCCATTACGACCGGTGTTCCTGGTCAGTGGTCACATGAACCAAGTCATACAAACCAGATCGATGCGTGCAAAGTTCAGCGCCAAAAAGTTGCAGCGGTGAGAAGTATCAACGGTGTGTCTCGCGAGCTACTCAGCCACGCCAGTCAGGTTGGTATCAGGCGGAGTTTCATAACTGCGCGCAGGCAGCTGTGGATGTCGAGATCGAGTGCATGCAAGAAGCCTGTAGCGACAACTGAATGGCACCATGAAAACTTGGTGGTGGATCAGTCTGTTCTTGGCGATATGTCTGCCTCTTGACGGCGCCCTGGCGATCTGCCAGTACCCTAGCCTTTTGGGGAGTACTCATATCCTCGAGCTCTCCTTGATTGAAATTCAAATCGGGCTGATATTCGCCATCCTCACTAGCGTTCGAGCACGTGATGGGCATGCTAGCCGCCGTTTCGTTATTTGCGCGTTGTTGGCGTCTTACGTCGTCATGAGCTTTGCAATGCAGCGACGCCAACGTGAGCTGGAGCGTCTGGGGGAACTGGCTGTCGAATCCTTGATAGATACTTCACATGCGTCCATGAAGGAAAGCTGCCATATTGTTGGCCATCGTAGAGTGTTCTTTCTTGAACGTCTGGAATTCACACTGCATTGCCCGAGCAACAGCCGGATTGTTACCGTCTACTTTGACCATGGGAAAGTCTCCGAAACGTCGATCGACTGAGTCGTAGTTCCCGTCGGGTTCGTCCGGCAGCGAATTCGCTCTATTTGATGTCGTGTGCCTTCATTCGCCGTGTGCACGCCCGTCGGCAGCTTCGCGCTTTGCCCTGGACGTGCGAGCGAAGACCTTGCGGACCAACGGCCCCGTTGCGCTGGCGCCGGGACGAAACCACTGCAGCCAGCGATGATCGCCGGTCGCTTCTTTGGCCAGCGGTTTCAGACGCAACGCGCGCTTCTCGACCAGATGCCAGGATACGAAGGCGCAGGCGAGTACCTGCGGTACCACGACGACCAACTGGAGCCAGGCGGGCTGAGTGCTTGGCAGCCAGAGGCGAGTCACTTGCTGCACCGGCCATGCCCAGACGTATGCACCGTAAGAAAGGTCGCCGAACCGGGATAGCGAACGCAACACGGGCCAGGACTGAGCCCCCACGCTCGCCGTGATTGCGGGAATCAGTAACAGCCGGCCGGCGTCTGCGAAGCCGAAAGCCATCATCGCCCCGCCCGTCGCGGCCGCCGCCAGGACCATCCGGCGGGTGAACCTCTCGCGCAACCACGAGAGGGCTGCCCCCGCGAAGAAGAACCCGGCGAAGTAGAGCGACCACGCCTCCCCCAGCGAACTCTTCACGGCGGACGTCGGCGTGCTGAAAAGCGCTGCCATCCAGACCACGGGCGCGACGAGAAGCAAGACGCGTCGTCCCAGCACACCGAGAAGAGCGAGCGCCCCGTACAGATCGGCCTCGAACGGGAGAGTCCATATGGACCCGTTCATGCCAGAGGGATTCCAGGCAAAGAACGACCAATCGAAGACGTGCAACCAAAGATTGCGCAGGTAGAACACGCTGGCCAGCCGCTCGATATCGACCATGGCCCCGCGAGCGAAGCAGTAGGCTCCGACAGCGCAAACGACGACAACGAACGCCAAGCCCGGCCAGATCCTGAGGAAGCGACGTTGGAAAAAGCGCCAGAGATTCGGATCGGCAAACCAGCTGGTCGAAACAAGCAAACCGCTCAAGACGAAAAAAGCCATGACGGCAGCGTCCGCCGCGTACTGCTTGCTGGCATCCTGGTGGCCCCAGATCACCAGCAGCGCAAGCAACAGGCGCACGCCATCGAAGTTGTTCGGTGGATGCTCACCAACTGCCGTGCGGGTCATTTGCCGGTGCATTCTTGAAAATTAATCCGCGCGATGCTACCTGATACCCGGACACGATCACCGCGGACGGATGCCTGGGAGAAGATCGTCGGGCCACGGGCGGCCGCCTCCGCTGTCAGATCGCGACGCCGGGCGCGAGATGAGCGAGTTCGCGGGTCACGAAGGCACGCCACGGGATCATCTGCGAACCGGATCGGCCCGGGATCCGTGCAGCCGGTCGGTTCATGTCAGGCCGGTATGGCGACCTGGCTCGGCGAGATGCCGGCAGTCGTCATGATCCCCGACGACAATCGGTTTTCGCCAATCTGTCGCGTCCTGCGAGAATCGGCGCTGGGTGGTGAACGAGGGGCTGTCGCCGTGCTGGACGAGGAACTGCGTGCGCTGGATGCTGCCGTCGAGGAAGTCGGCGGTGCGGCGCTGCCTGCCATCCAGGCCGCGGCCGGGCGCATGCGCGAGCGCGACGAGCGCGAGCGGCTGATGTGGCTGTCGCCCTTGCTGGCGCGCGCCCTCGCGTTCCATCGGCAGTACGACGCCTCGGAGGCGGTCGCCAAGGAGGCGCTGTCGCACTTTCGCCAGATCGGTTCCCCGCGCGGGCAGGCGATGGCACTCATCGTGCATGGGCTGGGCCACGTCATGCAGGGGCGCGCGGCGCCCGCGCTGGATGCGGCGCTGCGGGCCAACGCGCTCGCGCGCGCCGCCGGCGACCTGTCCCTGCTGGCACGCGCGGCGAACGTGCGGGCGATCGCGCTGATGGACTTCGGGCTGGTGCCCGAGGCCACGCAGGTGCTGGAGGAGGCGCTCAAGCTCACGGCCCGGCATCCGGACGAGCCCGCCACGCTGCGGCTGCGGTCGAACCTGAGCTGGATCCTGGCGCGAACGGCCATCGACCTGCGCGAACGCAACGTCTCCGAGCTGACGTGGGAGCCGATGGCCCGGCGCGCCATCGCGATGGCAGAGGGCGTCGCCAAGGCGTGGATCGGGCGCGGCAACCAGCACGAAGCCTACGAGGCGCGCGACTGCCTGGCCCTGTCGCATGTCGCGCTCGGCCAGCTGGCACAGGCGCATGCGGAGCTCGACGCCAGCAATCAGCGGCTGCGCGGCGAGATCCCGGCGTTGTCGGTCGTGCCGTTCCATGCCATCCGCGCCCGCGCCTACCTGCAGGCCGACGACACCGCGCAGGCGATGAGCGCCATCGAGCAGGGCCTCGTCATGGCGCTCGAGCACGACGGGGAGATCAACGTCGAGGAACTGTGGCGCCTGAAGTCCGCCGTGCACGAGGCGCAGGGCGAGCCGGTGCAGGCGTTGGAGGCCTATCGCCGCTTCCACGAGCTGCATGAATGCCAGGTGCTGCAGCGCGTCGAGCGCATGCAGCTCGAGGCGCGCCACGATGCACTGACCGGGCTGGCCAATCGCCGCCGCTTCGACGAATACCTCGCCGGCGTGCTGCCGCGCGCCGACGTCGAGGCGCCGGTCTGCCTGGCGCTGATCGACGTCGACTATTTCAAGGCGATCAACGATCGCTTCGGCCACCCGATCGGCGACGCCGCGCTGCGCTGGGTCGCCGCGCAGATGGAGGCGCTGAGCCGCCAGACCGACCTGCCGGTGCGTCTCGGCGGCGATGAATTCGCGTTCGTGCTGTCCAGCTCGCTGGCGGATGCGCACGGCGTCTGCGAGCGCCTGCGCGCGGCGATGTCGACGCGCCCGGGCGAGCTGCCGCGCGACATGGCGATGACGCTGAGCATCGGCATCGCCGAAACCTGCGCGCCGTGCGCGGAACACGAACTCATCCAGCGCGCGGACCTGGCGCTGTACGGCATCAAGACGAAGGGGCGCGACGGCGTCGGGGTAGCGCTCGCGTCCTGAGCGCGGGTGTGCGTCCGATGCGTGCCCGGCCGCCGCGTCGCCCCGCGGCGTGATTTTCTTCGCCGGCGCGGCCGCTGCCGCATCAAGATCCGGCTCCCTCCGGTCGATATCGCTCTGGACGAGAACCGAATCCTGCGGCTCTCGGCAGCGCGGCGTGCGCATTCAGCCCGGGAGATACCCATGTGGAAGTGGTTCGATGACCTGCGGATCGGCACCAAGATGCTGGTGGTGCTGGCGACGGTGCTCGTCCTGACGACGATGGTCGGCGGGCTGGCGGTGATCGAGCTCGGGCGCGTCAGCAGCCAGGTGCGCGGCGTGGCGACCGACGCGCTGCCGCGCGTGCGCATGCTGGGCGCGCTGCGCGCCACCGTGCTGGAGTTGCGCGCGACGCAGTACGCGCACATGGTGTCCGATTCCGAGGACGACCAGAAGCGGCTCAAGGCGCACGTCACCGAGCTCGCCACCACGCTCGCGGCCACCAGCAACAAGTTCCGCGCCGGCGCGGCGGCGGCCGACGAGCGCGCCGCCTTCGACGCCTTCGCGCACCAGTGGGACGGCTACCTGCAGGGCAACGAGAAGGTGCTCTCGCTGTCGGGCGACTTCGGCATCAAGGCGATGGAGGGCGACTATCGCAAGCTCTTCGACGCGATGAACGAGAGCCTGAACACGCTGCTCAAGCTCAATGACCGCAGTGCCGACGCCCTCGTGCAGTCCGCCGAGAGCGCGGCCGCGAGCACGCGCGCCGTGATCTGCGGGGCGGTCGTGCTGAGCGTCGTGCTGGGCCTGGTGCTGGCGCTGGCCGTCGCCCGCCGCATCGCCGGCTCGCTGACGGCGGCCTCGCGCAGCGCGCGCGACGTCGCCCGCGGCGACCTCACCTGCGACATCCCCAGCGGCGGCGCCGACGAGGCCGGCCGCCTGCTCGCGGCGCTGCGCGAGATGCAGGGCGGCCTGCGCGAACTCGTGGGCACGGTGCGCCAGGGTGTCGATTCCGTGGCCACGGCGTCCGCGGAGATCGCCACGGGCAACCACGACCTGTCGGTGCGCACCGAGAAGCAGTCCAGCAGCCTGCAGTCCACCGTGTCCGCGATCCAGCAGATGGCCGGCAACATCCGCCACAACACCGAGTCCGCCCGGCAGGCCACGCAGCTCGCGAGCAGCGCCTCCGAGATCGCCGTGCGCGGCGGCGAGACGGTGGAGGGCGTCGTGCGCACGATGGACGAGATCAGCGGTGCGTCGCGCAAGGTGGTCGACATCATCGGCGTGATCGACGGCATCGCCTTCCAGACCAACATCCTCGCGCTCAACGCCGCCGTCGAGGCGGCCCGCGCGGGCGAGCAGGGCCGCGGCTTCGCGGTCGTGGCCGCCGAGGTGCGCACGCTCGCGCAACGCAGCGCCGTCGCGGCCAAGGAGATCAAGTCGCTGATCCAGGCCTCGGTCGACCGCATCGAGGTCGGCTCGCGGCTGGTGCAGGACGCGGGCGCGACGATGACCGAGATCGTGCGCGCCGTGCGCGGCGTCAACGACGTCATCGGCGAGATCGCGTCGGCCGCCGGCGCCCAGAAAGAGGGCATCGAGCAGATCAGCACGGCGGTCGACGACCTCGACCAGATGACGCAGCAGAACGCCGCGCTCGTCGAACAGAGCGCCGCGGCGGCCGAGAGCCTCAAGGAGCAGGGCGACCGGCTGCACGAGGTCGTCGCGCGGTTCCAGCTGGGCTGAGCCCTCGGCCGGCGCGCGCGCCGGTCCCCCTTCGCGCCCCTGGTCCGCATGCCCCAGGGTGTATGCGGGGCCTCCCGTCCCTCCGCCCCCAAGAATCTCGTCGACGGCCTCCAAAGGCCCTTGCGGAGTTCATCGACCGTCATCAAGATGGTGGATGCGGCTTGGAAGGGAGAGCAGAACAATGGGGCCTGACCGTCCTGGAACGGGCGGCGCGGACGTCCCCGGAGGCGCTTTGGCGTCCCCGGGTGTGCGAGCGCTGCGCGCCATCGTGGTGCTGGATGTCGTCGAATCGGTTCGCCTGATGCAGGCGAACGAGGCCGACATCGTGGCCCGCTGGCGCCGTTTCGTGGCGGATTTCCGGGCCGAGCTCCTGCCCCTTTGCGGCGGGCGCCTGGTCAAGAGCCTGGGAGACGGCCTCTTGCTCGAGTTCCAAGATGGATCGCATGCGCTCGCAGCGGCGCGCGCGCTCGTGCGCCGCGTCGAGCCCCTGAATCGCGGACGCGAGCGCGGGGAGTGCATCGAGCTGCGCGTCGGCCTGCACATGGCCGACGTCGTCGTCGACGAACTCGATATCTACGGCCACGGCGTCAACCTGGCCGCGCGGCTGGCCGCCCTCGCCAGGCCGGGCGAGCTCGCCATGTCCGAAGCCTTCCGCGCATCGCTGGAGGCGACGGAGCCGCTGGAAGACCTCGACGACCTCGGCCTGTGCTATGTCAAGCATCTGAGCCAGCCGATCCGCGTCTTCCGCATCGGCCGCGTGGCATCCAGGCCGCCGGCCGCGCATGGCGCTGCCCCGGCTTCCCCGGACGGCGCCGAGCAGCCGCCGGTCGCGGGCGGCGACGCGAGCCCGCAGGCGACGCTGGCGGTACTCTCGTTTCGCGCGGCTTCGTCGTCGCCGGACGATGCCGTGGTGGCCGATCTCGTGTCCGACGCCCTCGTGGCGCGCCTGGCCGTCAGCCGGGACCTGCGCGTCATCTCCCGCTGGTCGACGCGCCGCATCGAGCATTCCGCCGCGCAGGGCGCGCTCGCCTGGTCGAGCCTGCAGGCGCACTTCCTGGTGCGCGGGAACGTGCACAGGATCGATGGCAGGCTGGTGGCCGTGGCCGAACTCGTCGACACGGCCTCCGAGGTCGTCGTCTGGGCGGGCCGGCGCCAGTTCACGCTCGGCGACGTGCTCAATCCGCAGGACGAGTTCAGCCTGGGCCTGGCCGCCGAGATCGCGTCCGTCATCGCCGAGGACAGGCTCCGGCGCATGCGCACCTCGGCGCTCCCCACCATCGACGGCAACCAGCTGCAATCGTCGGCCTCCACGTTGATGCACCTGGAGGACGTCGCCGGCTTCCAGCGGGCGCAGGCCATCCTGGATCACCTCATCGACCGCTATCCGCGCCAGCCCGGCCCACGGGCCTGGTCGGCGATGTGGTACGTGCTGCACGTGACGCGCGGCTTCGTGCACGACCCCGGGCAGGTCGCCGACCGCGCGCTCGACCACGTCAACCGCGCACTCGACCACGACCCGGAGTGCGCGCTGGCCTTGGCGATGGCAGGCTTCGTGCAGTGCCATCTGCGGCGCGACCTCGCCGCGGCGGCCGACGCGCTCGCGCAGGCGGTGGCGCTGAACCCGAACGAGAAGTGGGCCTGGCTGTTCCGGTCGGTCGTCGCCAGCCATCGCGGGCACGGCGACGACGCGTGGGACTGGGCGACGAAGGCCAGCGCGCTGTCGCCGCTGGATCCGCTGCGCCACTATTTCGACGGATTGCGCTCCAACGCCGCGCTGGTGGCCGAGCGCTGGCAGGACGCCGTGCGCCTGGCGTCGCGCTCGCTGGCCGTCAACGGCCGGCACCTGCCCACGCTGCGCGGCCTGGCCATCGCCCAGGTGTCGCTCGGACAGCTCGCGGAGGCCTGCGCCACGGGCCAGCGCATCCTGGCGGTCGACCCCGGATTCAACCTCACGAACTACCTGGCCTCCGCCCCGCCGGACGGCCGGGAGACCCGGCGACGCTACGTCGACCTGCTGCACCAGGCAGGCCTTCCGATGCATTGAGGCAACGGGCCCCGGTGCGTTCACTTCGAAAAAGCAGACAGCAGAGGAGAAGTTCCATGGCCAAGACGAAGTCCGGCAAGACGGCCCGACTGGGCGCGGGAGGACACGCCGGCGGACATGCCGGCGGGCACGCGGGCGGGCACGCGGGGGGGCACGCCGGCGACGGGGTGGCGGGCCTGCGCTACGGCGATTCGTACGCGGACACCCTGTACGCGGACGCACTCAACCGGCAGCGCGCGGCGATCATCGACACGCGACCCGAGGTCCTCGCCAAGGCCTGGGTGCTGCACGATCGCAAGTTCCTCGACCGCTTCGTCCCGGGGCCGCACCCCCCGAAGCAGGCGCCGGTCGTCGACCCGCTGCAACTCAACGAGCACGTGTTCCGCTGGGATGTCTGGGTGCGCCGCTACCTGGCCGTCAGCGAGCTGATCCGCGATGTCGACTTCGACCTCGTCATGCCGCCGGAGTGGCGCTCGGGCTTCGACGGCTCCTACGAGGCGCGCAACTGCACCGGCGCGCAACCGCGCCTGGACATGTACGAGCGCCCGCGCGTGCATCGCGACGCGCACGATCCGGCGCCCCGCAAGGGCGCGGCCGCGTCCGCGCCGAAGCCCGAGCGGGTGCCCCTGTTCTCCATGACGCGCGCGCCGGCCGCGGTCTACAACGAGCAGCTCAAGCTCGTGCTGCAGTGGGCGGAGCTGCGCGACGAGCGCACGTCCGAGATCCTGTCGCAGATCGACAACCAGACGCCGTTCTGGGGCACGGTGCTGCCGATCCAGACGGATCGCCTCCAGTACACGAGCGAGCTGATCGACATCATCAACGAGTTCGCGGTGTTCGTGGAGATGCGCTTCAAGCACGAGCTCGCGTGCTGGCGGCCCACCGACCTGTCGCCGATGGTGCAGCCGATGATCACGACGCCCGGCCACGGATCCACGCCGTCGGGCCACGCGACGCAGTCCTACGCGGTGCTGGAGCTGCTCAAGGGCCTGCTCAACTCGTTGCGGGACGGGGACCGCGGGCTGCGCACCTTCGGCGGCGACCAGTACCAGCCGGGCGAAACCGAGGATGCGACGAAGTACATCAACGCGCAGATGGGCCGCATCGCCGCGCGCATCGCCACCAACCGCGTGGTGGCCGGCCTGCATTTCCCGGTCGACAACATCGCGGGCCGCATGCTGGGCCTCGTGCTGGGCAACTACTTCGTCTACCGCTGCGGCGCCGCGCGGCCCAGCGACGACGCCGGCGGCACGGCGGCCGCGGGCGGGGCCTTCCAGCCGTTCCGCTGGCGCGCGGGCGCTTTCGACGGCGTCGCGTTCCACGCGAAGGGCCACTCGGCCGACGACTTCGACCCGCAGGGCCAGGATCCCGCGAAGTCGAGCTTCTACCGCTACGAGATCCCGCAGGCCTACGGGTCGGGCTATCCGCAGGCGCCGAACTCGCTGCTGTTCAACCTGTGGCAGGCGGCGATCGAGGAACTCACGCAGCTGGACCTGAGGTTCGTCCCGTGAGCCGCGCGACGCTCGCCACGCGGGCGCTTCCCCGCGCGTGGTGCGACGCCAATGCCGAGATCGCCGCCGAGAGCGACTACCGCGACTTCGATCGCGGCGCGCGGATCGACGGCGCGGCATCGGCGATGTATCCCGTGCTGCTGGAGCTGGCCGCGCACGCCCGGGTGGTCGACCTGCGCGAAGGCGGCATCGCGATCCCGCTGGCGTATCCGGACGAGGCACGCATCGCCGTCGCGTGGCTGGACGACGAGCTCTACGCCGCGCTGCGCGCGGACGCCTGGGAGGGCATCGTCGCGCGCTGGGAACTGCAGCTGCCGGTGCGGCCGCTGCGCCCGTCGGTGCCGGCCGTGCCGTCGGACTGGCGGCGCGCCAGGCCGCATCCGGCGGGCGGGCGGCGGGTGGTCGACCGGGCCGACACGGTCATCGGCGTGATCGACGACGGCTGTGCATTCGCCGATCCACGCTACCAGCGGACGTCGGGCGGGTCGCGCATCCTGGCGTTCTGGGACCAGACCGACGGCGCGCTGGCCGGCATTCCGGGCGTGACCGCGCCGTGGGATTTCGGGCGTGGCGCCGAGCTGCTGGCATCCGACATCGACGCCTGGCTGGCGACCTGCCGCGACGCGGCCAGCGGCGCCGTCGACGAGGCCGCGTGCTACCGGCGCGCGGGCTACGCGAGGATGCCGGAGGGTTTCGTCCACGGCGCCGCGGTGCTGGATCTCGCCGCGGGTCCGTTGTCCGGCGGCGCACGCTACCCGAAGGACCTCGGCGACGTGCAGTGCCCGCCGGCGCTCGACGAGGCCGGCATGGACACGGCGTCGCGCTGCGAACTCGTGCTCGTGCAGGTGGCGCGCGCGGCGGTGGTCGATTCCACCGCGGCCAGCCTGCCGATGCAGTTGCTGGACGGCCTGCGCTACATCGCCCGCCGCGCCGCGGGCGCGCGTCGCGTGATCGTCAACATCAGCGACGGCACCAGCCGCGCGCTGCACGACGGCCACGCGATCCTCGAGGACGCGATCCGCGAACTTCACGACGAGCTCGCGCGCGAGGGCACCCGTCTGGCCATCGTCGTGGCCGCCGGCAACGCCCACATGCAGGCGCGCCACGCGGTGCTGCGGACGCTGGCGCCGCGCACGCCCGACGACCGGCTCGGCGCCGACGTGGCGGTGCTGCGCCTGCCCGTCGACAACGAACAGCCGGCGTTCGTGAACCTGGCCATGCCGCCGGCCGTGCAGCGGGCGCGGCTGCGCATCACGCCGCCGGCCGGGCTCGGCGGCGCGCCCTTCGACGTGGAGCCCGGCCAGGTCGTGACGTGGCGCTTGGACGGCGAGGCCTGCGCCTGGTTCGCGATTCCGCCCGCCGGCGACGCACCGACGCTGGCGGTCATCGCCTGGGCGCCGACGGCCGCCGGTGTCGAAGGCCGCCGCCGCGCTCCGGCGGGCAACTGGCGCATCCAGTGCGTCGGTCGAAGAGGCGCCGGACTGCCGCTGTGGGTCAGCCTGGCGGAAGAGACGCGCGGCACGCCCGCCGCGATGCGCCAGGCCCGGTTCGTCGACGCGGATGGCGGGTACGACCCCGAGCGCTGGATGCGCGACCTCTTCGTCGATCCGGCGGCGCCGCGGTCCGTCATCCGCCGCAGCGGCACGTTGACGGTGCCCGCCACGATGTCGGGGCACGCCGGCGTCGTCGCCGTCGGCGCGGAAATCCTGCGGCTGCCGGCGTTGGCGCCGTCGCGCTACTTCCCTGGCGGCGAAGGCCGGCGCAGCGCGTACTCGTCGATCGGCGCGCGGCCCGACGTCCCGCGCGCGCTGCGCCCCGTCGACGCGGCGAGCAACCAGGCGGGCATCCGCGCGGCCGGCAGCCCCGCGGGCCAGGTCGTCCGGGTGACGGGCACCAGCTTCGCGGCGCCGCAGGTCGTGCGGGACCTGGCCAACGAACCGCTTCCGGCTACCAGCCCGAAGGCAGCGGCTTGAGCAGGACGATGCGCCCGCCCTCGACGGCGATGAACCCGCCGGTGGCCAGATCCTTGAAGATGCGCGTGACCATCTCGCGCGACGAGCCCACGCGTTCCGCGATGGCCTGGTGCGTCAGCCGCTCGGGCACGACGCGTGCGTCGCCTTCCGTCACGGCCAGGTCCTCCAGCAGGTGCGCCACGCGGCCATGGACGTCCTGCAGCGCCAGGCTCTTGACGCTGTCGGTGGCGTGGCGCAGGCGCCAGATCAGCTTGTGGATCAGGTGCAGCGCGAAGTCGGGGTGCGTCGCGATGAACTGGCGCAGGTTGGCGCCGCTGACCACCGAGCAGGTGGTCGGTCCCTGGGTCATCACCGAGGCGGTGCGCACGCCGCCGTCCAGCGCCAGCTCGCCCACGTATTCGCCGGGGCCATGGGTGATGATGGTGAATTCCTTGCCGGCCTCGTTCGACGCATAGACCCGCACCCGGCCGCTGAGGACGATATACAGCGAGTCGGCTTCCTCGCCCTCGTGGATGATCACCGCGTTGGCGGGGTAGCGGCGCACGCCCCCCAGCGCCGAGATGGCGCGCAGGACGTCCTCGTCGAGCGGCGGCGGCGATCGCTGCAGTTTGGGCATCGGGTGATTGTGACGTGCCGCCCGCGATGTGAATAAGTCACACGGCGGGGCGGGCCTCCTTCACAGACTGGCGCCGGGCCAGCGCCTAGCCTTGGCGCATCGGAGCTGCGGCTCCATCGCCCACCTGACCGAGGAGAGTTCCATGTTCGACGTACCGGTGACTTCCCAAGTAATCGGCGCCGCATATCCGGCGTCGTCCCATCGCTATGCCGGCCCCGAGCGACGCCGCGAGGCCGTCGCCAGGCGGCACTGGCATTCCGCGGCGCTCGACGCCATCGACTACGGCATCGTGCTGGTCGGCGAGCACAACCACGTCGTGCACGGCAACCGCGCCGCGCACGCCGAGCTGGCCAGCGACTACCCGCTGCAGGTGGCGGGCGGCGAGCTGCGCGCACGCAGCGCGCGCGACTCGGCGGCGCTGCGCGAGGCCCTCGACGCGGCGCGCCTGCGCGGCCTGCGCCGGCTGCTGACCATCGGCGAGGGGCCGGGGCGCGCCAGCCTGTCGGTGGTCCCGCTGGCCGGACCGGCGCCGTTCCCGCAGGGGCGGACGGTCCTGCTGGTGCTCGGCAAGCGCCGCGTCTGCGAGACGCTGTCGATGCAGGGCTTCGCGCGCAGCCACCAGCTGACCGACGCCGAGACCCGGGTGCTCGTGGCGCTCTGCGAAGGGCGCGCACCGCAGGAGACGGCCGCGGACCTGGGCGTCGCGATCTCGACCGTGCGGACCCAGATCGCCAGCATCCGCATGAAGACGGGCGCGGGCAGCATCGGGGACCTGGTGCGCCAGGTGGCGGTGCTGCCGCCGCTGACCGGGTTGCTGCGGGCGGCGTTGCCGGCCTGACTCTTTGACATCCTGCGCGAAGTCGCGGGATCGACGCGTGCCGAAGCGCCTTCTCGTGCGTGGATTCTGCGACTCCGCTTCGCTCCCCTCAGAATGACTGCACCCTGTCATCCTGCGCGAAGTCGCAGCTCCGTAGGGCGGTCGTTTCGACCCGCCATGTGGGCGCGCCGAGGCCTCAAAGGCCCCGCAACTGAGCGATCACCGGCCCCAGCCGGCCGTCGACGGTGCGCACCAGCGGCGCGATGGCCGCGTCGTCGGCGCCGGCCATGCAGGCGCGCTCGAGGTCGGCGGCAGCCTCGTGCACGGCGACGACGGCCAGCGAGCCGGTGACGCTCTTCAAGTCGTGCGCCATGCGCATGGCCGCGCCGGCTGCGCCCTTGTCGCGCGCGGCCTGGAAGCGCTGCGCGAAGTCGGTCTCGCGATCGCGGAACATGCGCAGCAGGTGGCGATACAGCGCGTCGTCGCCCATCATTGCGGCGACGCCGGCGCGCGAGTCGATTCCCGCGACGCCCGCCAGCGGATTCCGGCCGCCGTCGACGGCCGCGCCGGACGCGCCGGCGCCGGCCGCCGCGGGGCGGATCCAGCGCGCCAGCGTGGCGAACATCTCCTCGACCTTGATCGGCTTGGCGATGTGGTCGTCCATGCCCGCGGCGATCGCCTTGTCGCGGTCGCCCACCATGGCGTTGGCCGTCATGGCGATCACCGGCAACGCCTGCCAGCGTGACTGGCGGCGCAGCTCGCGCGTGGCGGCGTAGCCGTCCAGCACGGGCATCTGGCAGTCCATCAGAACGCCGTCGAAGGGCTGGGTGGCGAGCATGTCGAGCGCCTCCTGGCCGTCGCGCGCGACGCTCACGCGGATGCCCGCGCGCGTGAGGATCGCCAGCGCGATCTCGCGGTTGATGGCGTTGTCCTCGGCCAGCAGCAGGTGGGTGCCGCGCAGCTGCGCCTGGTGCATCAGCAGCGCTTCCTCGCGCTTGCTCGCCCGCGTGGGCGGCGGCACCGCCAGCCCGAGCACGGCGTTGCAGACGTCGAACAGCGTCGACGGCGTCACCGGCTTGACCAGCAGCGCGCCCACCGACACCCCGCATTCGGCCAGGCGGCGCTGCACCGCGTCGCGGCTGAACGCGGTGAGCATCAGCACTGCGGGCGTCGGATGGCGGCCGCCTGCGCGCTCGGCGAGCCGCTTCGCGCACTCGATGCCGTCCAGGCCGGGCATCTTCCAGTCGAGCAGCACGGCGCGGTACGGCATGTCGCCGCCATCGGCCAGCGCCACGGCGCGCAGCGCTTCCTCGCCGTCGGCCGCGGTGTCCGCGCGCAGGCCCAGCGCGGCGCTCATCGCGGCCAGGATCTCGCGGGCGGTGGCGTTGTCGTCGACGATCAGGATGCGGTTGCCGGACGCCGCATCGACCGGCAGGGCGGCCTGCTCGTGCGCCTCGGACTGCACCGCGAAGCGCAGCGTGAACGCGAAGCGGCTGCCGGCGCCGGCGGTGCTGTCGACCTCGATGTCGCCGCCCATCAGCCGCACCAGCTGGCGGCTGATCGCCAGGCCCAGGCCCGTGCCCCCGTAGCGCCGGCTGGTGGACGCGTCGGCCTGCGAGAACGGCTGGAACAGGCGGCGCTGTTCGGCGGGCGTCATGCCGATGCCGGTGTCGCGCACCTCGAAGCGCAGCGTCACCGCGTCGGGTGTGCGATCGACGATCGCGATGGCCACCACCACCTCGCCGCGCTCGGTGAACTTCACCGCGTTGTAGCCGAGGTTCAACAGCACCTGGCGCAGCCGCGACGGGTCGCCCACCAGCGCCGCGGGCAGGCGCGGCGGCTCCGCGAAGATCAGCTCCAGCCCCTTCTGCTCCGCGCTCATGCCCACCAGGTTCGCGAGGCCGTCCATCACGTCGCCGATGTTGAACGGGATGCACTCGATGTCGAGCTTGCCGGACTCGATCTTCGAGAAGTCGAGGATGTCGTTGATGATGCCCAGCAGCGACTCCGCGGCGGAGTGCACCTTGTGGACGTAGTTGACCTGCTCGGGGTTGAGCCCGCTCTGCAGCGCGAGGTAGGCCATGCCGAGGATGGCGTTCATCGGCGTGCGGATCTCGTGGCTCATGTTGGCCAGGAAGTCGCTCTTGGCCTGGCTCGCGGCGTCGGCCACCTCCTTGGCGACGCGCAGTTCCGCGGTGCGTTCCTGGATCATGTCCTCCAGGTGCTCGCGATGGTGCCGCAGCTCGTCGTCGGCCTGCTTCTGCTCGGTGATGTCGCGCGAGATCCCGAGCAGGAAGCGCGGCTCGCCGCGAGCGTCGAGGATCGGGATCTTCATCGTGTGCACGAGCCGCGCGCCGCGCCTCGTCAGCACCTCCTCCTCGGGGATGTCGACCAGCTGGCGCGACTCCAGCACGGTGCGGTCCTTCAGGGTGAAGAAGTCGGCCTCGTGCGGCGGGAACAGGTCGTGCACGTTGCGGCCTATCAGCTCCTCGCGCGCGTGGCCCAGCAGCTTCTCGCCGGCGCGATTGACGCGCACGAAGTCCAGCGTGGCCGCGTCCTTGACGAAGATCATGTCGGGGATGTTCTCGATGATGCTGTCGAGGAAGCGCTCGCTCGCGCGCAACGCCTCCTCGGCGTGCTGGCGCTCGAGCACCTCGCGCGTGCGGCCCTCGAGCGCAGCGCTGAGTTCGGCGGTGCGCTGGCCGACGCGCGCCTCCAGGTCGGCGTTGAGCTGCTGCAGCGCGTCCTCGGCCTGGCGGCGCTGGCGCCGGTGCTCGAGGAACTGCTCGACGGCGCGCGCCATGTCGGCGATCTCGTCGCGCCCGTGCACGGGCACCTCGCGCGGCGCGTCGTCGCCCAGGCCGTGGCGCAGCGAACGGCTGACCTCGCGCAGCCTGGCCACGAGGCGGCGCCCCAGCAGCTCGCGCACGATCAGCCACGCCAGCAGCAGGCTGGCCACCACCTCGGCCATGATCCAGCGCTGCGTGCGCCCCGATTGGTCCACCAGCTGCTGCACGGCGCCCCGGTAGTCGCGCGTGAACCAGTCCGACTGGTGGTGCGCGGCCGCCGCCAGCGCGTCGGCCTGCACGCGCAGGTCGTCGTCGAGCCTGGCCAGGGACGTCCCCGCGCTGGTCGCGGCCGGCGCCCGGCTGGCCGCGGCCAGCACGGTCTCGCGCATCTGCGCGGCGACGTTGACGGTGTTGCGGAAGCGCTGGCTGGAGCGGTGCAGGGCCAGCACGTCGAGGTCGTCGCCGCCGTGGGCCGCGGCCAGGCCTTCGACGAGGTGGTCGAAGGCCGCCAGGTGGTCGACGACCTGGCGATGCACGTCGCGCACGTCCGCCACGCTGTCGATCGTCGAGAGCTGCAGCGCCTTGCGCTCGATGGCCGCGGTGTGCTGCATCAGGTCCTGCGCCTGCTGCAGCCGCGCGAGCCGCTCGTCGGCCAGCTGGCGGATGGCCTGCGCCGAGTCGGCCAGCGACCAGATCGTCGTCGCGCCCACCACGCCCACCAGCGCCACGAGGCAGGACACCACCAGCGCGAACTGCGCCGCCAGCGAATGCGGGAACGGCAGCTTCATGGGCGCTTCCAGATGCGGCGGTAGACGTCGCGGTAGCCGTTGGCCGGATCGAAATGCAGGCGGTCGCCGCCGTCGGCCGCGATGTTGTCGGCCGTCACCAGGTGCACCGGGTAGATGTAGCCCGTGACGCGTTCGCCCGCGAACAGGCGGTTGAGCTCGTCGACCAGTTGCCAGCCGTGCAGGTTCAGCGGCTCGGCCACGGTGGCCGTCTGGAAGGTGCCCGCGCGGATGCGCAGGAACGCCGACTCGCTGCCGTCGCCCGCCGACAGCATGCTCAGCCCGTCGTTGGGCAGCCCGGCCTGCGTCAGCACCGGTGCGGCGTAGTCGAAGTAGATGTCGTTGATCGCCAGCGCGTGCGTCCAATGCTTGCCGTGGCGCGCCAGCAGCGCGCTGGTGGCGGCCGGCATCAGCTCGGCGTTGCGCGAGATCGCGATGTCGCGCGTCTCCAGCAGCGTGCAGCCGCGGCAGGCGCGCACCACGGCGGCCATCGCGTCGGCCTTGGCCGTGGGCAGCTCGAAGCTCGAGTCGGTGAAGATGACGACGCCGGCGTGTCCGCCCGACTGCACGATGGCCGCCAGCGCGGTGACGCGGGCGACGTCCAGCGGGTCGGTCGACACGTTCATGGCCACCGGCGTGCCGGGCACCGGGCCGGCCTTGGCGGCCACGTGCCAGCCCACGACCGGGATGTGGCGGTCGGCGAAGGGCTGCAGCCAGGGCGTGAGTCCGCGGGCGTCGCCACCCACCACGATGAGGCCGTCGGGATGGCTGTCGAGCGCTTGCGCCAGCATCTTGCGGCGGCCCTCGGCCGTGCCGCCGGAGTCGTACACCTTGACCTTCCAGCCGACCACCCGGGCGGCCTCCAGCACGCCGTCGTTGACGCTGAGGATGCCGCCGTTGCGCAGGTCCTCGTTGACCACGGCCAGCTGCTTGCCGGGCTCCGCCCGCGGGCCGGTGCGCGGCCCCGTCCAGGCCGCCGCGGGCTGGGCGGCGGCGTCCACGACGCGGCGCGCGTCGGCCAGGGCGCTTGCCGCCATGGCCTCCGGCGCGTTCGATGCGGCCTGCACCGCGGCGAACCCCGGTGCGCAGAACAGGACCCCTGCCAGGAGCAAGCCCCTCATGCTGGTCTCCAGCGGCCCGTGCCAGGCCAGTTGCCTCCGTGCGGGCGTGCGCGAATGCCGTCCGCAGCGTCTCCCTGATCGCGAAATACTAGCTCAACGACGGCGGGGCATGGGAGACTTCGCGCGCCGCGTCCTTCGGGGTTGACGCGGGCGCCCGAGCGGGGGCGCGGACGCGGCGGACGCGGCGGGCGTGAAGAGGCGTGCGGCCGTCAGGCCGCGGCGGGCCTGCTCAGGCCCAGGCGCGGAACACCGTGAACAGCCAGCCGAAGCGCTGGGCGCGCGGCGTGGGGCGCACGATCTCGCGGCTGGTGCGGAACTCCGAGGCCGGCGCGATGGGCACCGGCAGCGGCGCGCGCACCAGCGTGCGGCGGCGCGACGCGCCCGCGGGGGCGGTCGGGGCGATCGACGGCGCCGACACGGGCACCGCCGTCTTGGCCGTGGCATCGATCTTCTCGGCGGCGGTCCACGCAGCCTCGATCCAGTCCATGACGGGCTTCCACTGGGCCAGGTCCGCCTGCACCTTGGCGGCCTCGGCGTCGAAGACGGTGAGGCCGCTCTCTGCGCCGCGCGGGTACAGCTGCGATTCGCGCACGGAGCCGATGTAGGGAAGGCCGTGCTCGGTGGCCCAGGCCAGCATGCGCGGCGCGGGCTTGGTGCGGGCGTCCAGCCGCATGCCGACGATGCCGACCTTGCAGCGGCCGCTGGCCACGCGGGGCAGCGTCATCAGCTCGGCATGGCATTCCAGGGCGGATTCACGGTCGAAGATGGAGTCGCCGACCGGGATGACGATGGCATCGGCGCTCATGACGACACGCGCCAGGTCGTAGCCGCACAGGCCACCGGGGGTGTCCAGCACCACGTGCGTGATGCCTGCGGGCGGGCGCAGGACGCTCTTGGCGCCGAACGCCCAGCCGACGATGGTGGCGTGCTTCGCGAGCGGCTGCGCGGCGCGGCGACGCAGCCAGGCGAGGGAGGATTGCTGGCGGTCGACGTCGCCCAGCATCACTTGCAGGCCGCGGTTGGCGAGACAACCCGCCACTTGCGTCGCCAAGGTGCTCTTGCCGCTTCCGCCCTTGCGATTGATGACTGCTACAACAGGCATGACTTCCCAGGCGTCGTGCGCCTTCGCTTTGGAACCGTCGCATCACGGCTGAGTTGCCGCACTTGCCCGCGCATTGTGAGGCTGTCAACCCCATGCTGTTGTCAGGGAACTCACGGGGTGGTAACGGATCGTTAGCCATCCGGGCCGTTGCGACAGTCCTGTGACAGGTTTGTCGGCTTCGCAAGCGAGAACTTGAGCCGATCGTGCATGGCACCCGCCGGTGCTGCTGTCGATCGAGGGCCCTACCCGCCCTACCCGCCCCGCCGCGCCCCCGACCGCGTCATGTGCGCAGCACGCCGACGGCCAGCCGCAGGCCCAGCAGGCCCATCGTGACGGCGACGCCGCCGTCGAGCCAGCGCCACGCGGCGGGCCGCGCGAACACCGGCGCGAGCAGGCGCGCGCCGTAGCCCAGGCCGACGAACCACGCCGCGCTGGCGCTGACGGCGCCGACGATGAACGCGGGCCGCAGCGCGGGCGCCTGCTGGGCGCCGACCGCGCCCACCAGCAGCAGGGTGTCGAGGTAGACGTGCGGGTTGAGCAGCGTGCACGCGAGCGCCTGCAGCAGCACGCCGCGCAGCGGCCTGGCCGCGCCGCCCGCTTGCGTGGCCAGCGCCTGGCCGGACAGCGCGCGTCCCGCCGCCTGCCAGGCGTACCAGAGCAGGAAGGCCGCGCCGGCCCAGCCCATCGCCTTGAGCAGCGCCGGATGCGCGCCGAACGCCGCCGCGACGCCGTTGACGCCCAGCGACATCAGCACCGCGTCCAGGCCCAGGCACACGGCGACGACGGCGCCGACGTGCTCGCGCCGCAGTCCCTGCTGCAGCACGAAGGTGTTCTGTGCACCGACGGCGACGACGAGGGAAGCCCCGAGCGAGAGGCCGGCGAACCAGGCGAGCAGTGGCGTGTCCATGGCGCCAGTGTCCGCAACTGCAGGTACTGGCCGCAAGTTAGCAATGCTGATTCCAGATAAGCCATACTTAACCCGCGATGATCGACCACCATCTCATCCAGGCCGTCGCGGCGGTCGTGCGCGAAGGCAGCTTCGAGGCGGCGGCGCGCGCGCTGAAGGTCACGCCGTCGGCCATCTCGCAGCGCGTCAAGCTGATCGAGGAGAGGCTCGGCTCGGTGCTGGTGGTGCGCGGCCAGCCCTGCACCGCCACCGACACCGGCGCCCGCCTGTGCCGCCACGCCGAACTGATGGGCGCGCTCGAGGCCGAGCTGCACCGCGACCTGCCCGAACTCGCGCAGGCGGGCATGGCGCCGGGGCCGGCGTCGCTGCGCTTGGCCGTCAACGCCGATTCGCTGGGCACCTGGTTCGTCGCCGCGATGGCACGCTTCGGCCAGGAGGATCCGACGCTGCTGGAGCTGGCGGTCGACAACGAGGATCACACCGCCGACTGGCTGCGCCGCGGCCGCGTGCTGGGGGCGGTCACGTCGATCGCGAGCCCCGTGCAGGGCTGCCGCAGCCGGCGGCTGGGCGCGTTGCGCTACCTCGCCACGGCCAGCCCGGCGTTCGTTGCGCGCCATTTCGCCGGCGGCGTCGACGCCGAATCGCTGGCGCGCACGCCCAGCCTGAAATTCGACGGCAAGGATGAACTGCAGGCGATGTGGGTGCGGCGGCTGCTGCGGCGCGACGTGCCGCTGGCGGCGCACCGGGTGCCGTCCACGCACGGCGGCATCGACGCGGCGCTGGCGGGCGTCGGCTGGGTCATGAACCCCGAGTGCCTGGTGCGCGGGCACATCGCCGAGGGCCGGCTCGTCGAGCTGGTGCCCGGCCTGCCGATCGACGTGGCGCTGTACTGGCAGTCGGCGCGGCTGCCGGTGCCGGCGCTGGAGCGGCTGGGGCGCGCGGTGGCGGCGACGGCGGCGGATGCGCTGGTGCAGGCGCGGGCGTGAAGGCGCGGGCGTGAAGGCGTTGCGCCGCTTGACGGCTGGCTCGCGCTTCGAGGGACTCGTCGCGCAGCGCCAACAGCGTGTCATCCTGCGCGCAGTCGCAGGATCCACCCCTGACATGACGCTTCGCGAGGCGTGCGTGCCCGGCGTGCGTGGATCCTGCGACTGCCGCGCAGGATGACAGCATGGCGGGCGCGTCGCGGCTCAGAACACCGGATGCCCGGTGATTGCACTCGGCAACCAGGTGGAGAAGTGCGGCACGTAGGTGACCAGGTTGATCGCCACCCAGATCGCCAGGTAGTACGGCCAGGCGGTGCGCGTGGCCTGGCCCATCGAGATCTCGCCGATCGCGCAGCCCACGAACTGCACCGTGCCCACGGGCGGGTGCACGAGGCCCAGCGCGCAATTGAGCAGCAGCATCATGCCGAACTGCACGGGGCCCACGCCCATCTGGATGGCCAGCGGCAGGAACAGCGGCGTCGTGATCAGGATGTGCGCGGCCATGTCCAGGAACATGCCGAGGATGATCTGGATGATGTTGATGTACAGCAGCATCAGCCAGGGCTGCTGCGTGGCGCCCAGCAGCATCGAGGAGATGTCCTCGGGGATCTCGAGGTAGGCCATCTGCCAGCGCAGCATGTTGGACACGCCGATCAGCAGCAGGATCACGCCTGTCGTGCGCGCCGCCTTGCCCAGTGCGTACCAGAGCTTCTGGCGCGTGATGCTGCGGTAGACGACGGTGGTCA
>JBJMWE010000358.1:0-43537 GCA_045810285.1 Vitreoscilla sp.
CTTGAGCAACTTGGGCACGTCGTGCACGACCTTGCCGATCAGCCGTGCCTTGTCCCGGCCCGGTTCGGCCGCGGCCACCGTAATGCTGCTCTTGTGGACGTCCAGACCCACATGAACCTTGGTACGCTCTTCCATGGTCGGTCTCCTTGTTGCTGACGGCGCAAGCCACAGCATGTAGCTCTACGCGCCTCGGCGCGCAACCTACGATGTTGGAGACCGGCCGCCTTACCCTGGGGCGGCGACCATGATGTCTAGCGGTTTAACGCACGGCTCCCCCGAGCCCCCTCCGCGAGGGAGCTCCAGCATGTTCGACCGCACCCTCCAGCCTCCCTCCATGAGGAAGGCTCCAGTCAGCCTCACGAAGGGCCCGCCACCAGGCTCAGCTGCCGTTCGCCATATTCCGCAGATTCAGCGCTCCAGCGAAGCACGTTTCCGCCGCGCAGCCTCACAGGCGATCCGCCGGAACCGGCGCCCTCAGATCGCCGTCTCGATGCTCTTGCGCAGCTCGGCCGGATCGGTCGGGCCGCGCTCGCGCTTGCCCACGGCCAGGGCCGTCAGCTCGACGTAGCGGATCAACCCCAGCATCTTCTCGTTGCGCGGCGCGCGGCGGCCGATGGTCTTGGCCAGGCGCACGACCTCGCCGCACAGCTCGCCGATCTCGGTGCGGCGGCCCAGCGCCAGGTCGTCGGCCATGCTGGAGCGGGCGCGCGGATCGATGCGCAGCATGCGGCCCGCGACGATCTTGAACATCGGCGTGGGCAGGCGCATGAGGCGCGGCAGCCAGCTGGTGGGCACGGGCGTCACCTTGGCGGTGCGCTGGCGCGCGGCGGCCAGCACGACCTGCGCCTCCTCGATCAGTGCCGCGGTGGTGGCGCGCAGGTCGGGGTCGAGCAGTTCGTCGCGCAGGGGCAGGCCCGACAGTGCGTTGACCGGGTTGTTCAGGTTCAGCAGCAGCTTGCCCCACTGCACGGCGCGGATGTCCTTGTGGGTGGCCGCCGGCAGGCCGGCCTCGGCCAGCGTGGGCAGCCAGGCGGTGGTGACGTCGTCCTCCTCCAGCGCCAGCGTGCCGCCGCTGCCGCGCAGGAAGTGGCCGGGGCCGATCTCGGCCACGTTGTAGGGCACCATCGCGGACAGGAAGCGCAGCCGCGCTGCCACGGAGCGCGCCACCTCGGCGTTGTGCAGTCCGTTCTGCATGCACATGACCAGCGTGCCGATCGGCAGCGCACGCGCCAGCGCCGTGGAGGCGGCCGGCGTGGCGCTGCTCTTGACGCACATGAGCACCAGCGAGATGCCCAGGCCGGCCGGCACGTCCTCGTGCAGGCTCAGCATGTCGGGCGACACCGTGGCCGTCCTGCCATCGGGCTCGGTGATGGTCAGGCCGTGCAGGCGCAGTTCGTCCAGGACGCGCGGGCGCCCGACGAAGTGCACGTCGTGCCCGGCGAGCGCCAGGCGGCCGCCGAGATAGCAGCCGATCGAGCCCGCGCCCATGACGAGCACCGGACCGATCGGCGAGACGTCGGTGATGATGAGGTCAGCCACGTCGCTCGGGCGTGGCGGTCAGCCCCGGTCGGTTTCGATCAGGCAACGGGATGCGCAAGGTCACGGATCAGAGTGGGGCCGGTGCGGCGTTCGATCTCCTGCGCCAGCGGCTGCAGGAGGCGCGCGGCGAAGAGCGCTTCGCCGACGATGAACATGGGACCGACGAGGAGGCCGACCAGGTCGTCGACGAACGCCGGCTTGCGGCCTTCGTAGTAGTGGCCGACGAACTGGAGCACCCAGCCGGTGATGAAGGTGACGAAGCCGCAGGCGAGCCAGGCGCCCACGCTGCCGACGGCGAATGTGTGGGCTGCCCAGATCAGCAGGCCGTTGACGAGGCTGGTGGCCAGCCCCAGCACCAGGTTGCCGCGCGTGACGTACCAGGCGGTGCTCAGCCCCCACAGGGCCCACGCGGCGGTGAAGTGGAGCGACGCCACGTCGAACTGCGCGCGCGCCATGAAGATGCCGATCGCGAAGACGATCAGCGGGATGCCCACGAAATGGGTCGCGATGTTGCGGCGGTCGCGATGGTAGGCCGCGTACTGAACCATCAGTTCGGTGGCCGGTCGGAACGGACTGGGCATGGTCTGGATCTCCTGCAGGGATGGCGGTTCGGCGGGGCGTCCACGAGGGCGCGCCGGCGGTTCCACCGCGCTTGTTCGTAGTGGAGCACGCGTCATGCCGGCTGTCAAAACCGGAGGGGCCTGCTCGACCACAATGCGATTCTCGCCGAAGCGCGCGCGACTGCCAGGGCGGGGTTCGCCCTAAACTCGCCCCGGACGCACGCAATACAACGAATCAGGTATGGAAAACAGATCCCTGCTGGATTGGCACTCGATGTTCATGGGCGTGGCGCTGCTTGCGGCGGCGCGTTCCAAGGACGCCCGCAAGCGCAACGGCGCCTGCATCGCCAGCGCCGACTACAAGATCCTGGGCGTCGGCTACAACGGCCTGCCGCGCGGCTGCGACGACGACGACCCCGCGTACTGGGCCGACGACGACAGCGACCCGTTGAACTCGCGCCACAGCTACATCGTGCACGCCGAGGTCAACGCCATCCTCAACTGCGTGGTGCTGCCGCTGACCGGCGGCACCATCTACGCCACCCAGTTCCCGTGCCCGCGCTGCGTCCAGTCCATCATCCAGGTGGGCATCCAGCGCGTCGTCTACCTCGAGCAGAAGCCGCACCAGGTGGCATCCATCGCGGCGGCCAGCAAGATGCTCAAGGACGCCGGCATCGACGTGAAGGCGCTGTCCGACCTGGAGGCCGAGTCGCCGACCTGGTCGGCCCGCCTCGAGCAGTTCATCCGCGACAGCCGCCAGCCCGGCGAGCCCGCGGCCCCACCGGGCGACGTCTAGACGCCAGACGGTGTCAGGTCTTGAATCGTGCAGTCTGCTTCGCGGACCGTCCGCACGAGTGCACGTTTCAAGACCTGACACCGAGCGTCGCAAGCGTCGAGTGCACGATTCAAGACCTGACACCGCCTCGAGAGAACGTTGAATAAGCCGCATCCGTGCGGCTTTTTCGCGGATCGACGCGCGGGCGCTGCCGCACCATCGCGTCGTGGGCTTCCAGATTCGCGGGAACCCCGCAACCCGGAGGTGGACCGCCATGCGCCCAGTGCCCGAAATCAACGAGCTCCAGCAGACCCCGAGCGACTTCCTGCCGTTCGACGCGGCCCTGGCCGCGCGGGCGCCGCGCGTCCCGCGCTCGCAGGTGGCCGGCTTCAGCACCACGCACATGCAGGCCGACGAGCTGGGCATCGGCGCGCTGCTGCGCTTCAAGTCGATGATGGCCCACGAAGGCCAGACCGTGCATCTCGCCCGCCTGTGCTACGACAAGCTCTACGCCTACGAGCGCATCGCCGCCGCCCACGCGAGCAGCGACGACAACCTGCGCCGCCTGGCGCTCGAGCTGTTCCAGATCTACCACCGGCGCGCGGCGACGGCCGCCCTGCCGGCCCAGTGACCTGTCCCATGCGCAAAGCCCAGCAGACCCGCTCGCTGGTGGCGGCCTGGTTCGACTTCCTGGCGCCGACCGAGCAGCCCGTGGCGCAAGCGATCCACAAGACGATCCGCGCGACCGTGTCCGATCTCACCGAGACCGTGCGGCAGGGCAACCTCCTGCTGTCGATGAACGGGGAGCCGCTGCTCGCGATCGCACCCGCGCGCAACCAGGTCAACCTGCTGATCTTCAACGGCAGCGACGTCGAGGCGACGCTGGGCCCGCTGGAGGGCGTGGGACGGCGCCAGCGCCAGGTGGCGTTCCCCAGCGCGGCGCCGGTGGACACGGCGCGCGTCGAGGCCGTGGCACGCGTCAGCGTCGACATCGCGCGCCGCCAGCAGGCGCACGCCGGCCACCCCTGAACCCGCGGCTGCGGCAGCCAACGGGAGGCGGGACGCGCGAGCGTCGCCGCCTCTTCGCCTATTGGAGGCCGTGCGTCGTCAAGCCGTCGCCACCGTGAAGCGCGCCCGCACGTGGCGCGGCGTCTCGATCTCGTCGACGATGGCCACCGCCAGGTCGGCCACCGAGATGCCGGCCGGCGCAGCGCCCGCCAGCAGCAGGTCCTCGCCGCCCATGCGGTACTTGCCGCTGCGTTCGCCCGGGGCCAGCAGCGCCGGCGGGCTCACGAAGGTCCAGTCCAGCGCCGTGTTGCCGCGCATGGCGGCGAGCGCGTCGCGCGCGGCCTTCGCGCCCGGGACGACATTGGGCGGCACGTGGCTCGCGAACTCGGGCGTGTCCACCAGTTGCACGCCGGGCGCCACGAACAGGCTGCCGGCGCCGCCGACCACCAGCAGGCGCCTGACGCCGGACTGCTCGACACCGCCGACGATGGCCTGGCTGCCGGACATGAACCGGTCGTACAGCGCGGGATCGTCCCAGCCCGGGTTGAAGGCGGAGATGACGGCGTCGTGGCCCTTGACGGCGGCGGCGACGGCGTCGGGGTCATGGGCGTCGAGTGCCTGCGCCGCCAGGCCGGGCCGGGCGCCGACCTTGGCCGGGTTGCGCACCAGGGCGGTCACCTGGTGGCCGCGTTCCAGCAGCTCGGCGACGAGGGCGGTTCCGACGAAGCCGGTGGCACCGATGAGGGCGATCTTCATGAGGTTCTCCAGTGATTGCAGGGGATGCGGCTACTTTGCCCGCTTCACGATCGGCCGGGTAGTACGCTAAAGTCGCCATCACCTTGAAGTTGTACTTATCAATCGAATGGTCGACCTGAAGCCGCTGGCGGTGTTCGCCGAGGTGGTGGATGCCGGCTCCATGAGCGCCGCCGCGCGTCGGCTGGGCATGAGCCCCTCGGCGGTCAGCCAGACGATCCGCACCCTCGAGCAGCACGGTGGCGTGACGCTGCTGCACCGCTCGACGCGCAAGCTCGCGCTGACCGAGGCGGGCGAGCGCTACTACCCGCACTGCCAGCGCATGCTGGAGGCCGCGCGCGCCGCGGCGCAGTCGCTGCAGCAGGCGCGCGACGCGCCCACCGGCGAGCTGCGCGTGTCCGCGCCGGTGGGTTTCGCCATCCACGTGGCGCCCGCGCTCGCACCGCTGCTGGCCGAGGCGCCGCAGCTGCGCCTGCGCCTGCTGGTGGACGACGCGATGATCGACCTCATCGACGCCCGCATCGACGTCGCGATCCGCATCGGCCGCCTGGCCGACTCCAGCTGGGTCGCGCGGCGGCTGTGCGATTTCGACATGATCCTGTGCGCGTCGCCCGAGTACCTCGCGCGCATGGGCACGCCGGTGACACCGCAGCAACTGCCGGCGCACCAGTGGCTGGCATTCGGCCGCGAGACGCCGCCCGAAGGGCCGCAGGACGGCTTCGCCGCGCCGGGCAACCCGTTGCTCGTCGCCGCCGCCCGGGGCGTGGGGCGGGGTGCGCTCGCGGGGTCGCAGCCGGCGACGATGCCGCTGGACATGCAGGCCGCCGACGGCGAGCGGCAGCGCGTGAATGTCGAGGCGCGCATCGCCAGCAACAACCAGCTGTCGCTGCAGCAGATGTGCGAGCACGGCCTGGGCATCGCGCGCCTGGGACACGCCGACGTCGCCGCGTCGCTGGCGCGCGGCGCGCTCGTGCGCGTGCTGCCGCAGTGGCGCTTCGCGTCGCTGCCGGTGTGGGCCGCCACGCCGCGGCGCGACGAAGGCGAGGCCGCCAAGGTGCGCCTGGCGGTCGATCATCTGCGACGGTACTTCGCCGGATTGCCGGCGCGAGCGCTCGCGGAGGGCCGCGGCGCCTGACGCCTGTGCCGGCTCGGCCGGCCGCCTGCGCGAAGTCGCCCCCGTGTGCCTCAGGACGCGGCGCCCGTCGACCCAGGCGGAGTCATCCCACACGGCGTCGGTGTCATTCCACACGGTGTCATCCTGCGCGAAGTCGCAGGATCCACCTTGGCCGGGCTTTCTTGCTCCACCTGACGCGGCGCCCGACGACCCAGGCGGAGTCGTCCCACCCGGTGTCATCCTGCGCGAAGTCGCAGGATCCACCTTGGCCGGGCTTTCTTGGTCCACCTGACGCGGCGCCCGTCGACCCAGGCGGGAGTCATCCCACCCGGTGTCATCCTGCGCGAAGTCGCAGGATCCACCTTGGCCGGGCCTTCTTGCTCCACCTGACGCGGCGCCCGACGACCCAGACGGAGTCACCCCACCCGGTGTCATCCTGCGCGAAGTCGCAGGATCCACCTTGGCCGGGCCTTTCTTGCCGAAGTGGATCCTGCGACTTCGCGCAGGATGACCGCCTGAGCCGGATGACCGCTTGAGCCGGATGACAGCTTGAACCGGATGACCGCTTGAGCCGGATGACAGCTTGAACCGGATGACCGCTTGAGCCGGATGACAGCTTGAACCGGATGACCGCTTGAGCCGCATGACAGCTTGAGCCGCATGACAGCTTGAGCCGAATGACCGCTTGAGCCGGATGACCGCGCAGCGGTTCAGTCCCCCGCGAACGCGCGCTTGAGCGTCGCGAGGGCATGCGGGATCGCCGCGGCCTCGATCGCGCCGTAGCCGAACAGCAGGCCGTCCACGGCATCGCCGCCGATCGCGTAGCGGCCCAGGCGGTCCACGTTGACGCCCAGCGCGCGCGCGCGCTCGGTCACCCGGGCGAGGTCGACATCGGCGATCGCCCGCGTGCCGATGTGCAGGCCCGCGCAGCCGGGCACCGGCCCGAGCCAGTGCCCGAGGTCCCGCGCGACGCCCGCGAGCAGCGCGCGTCGGCGCTCGCCATAGACCGCCCGCATGCGGCGCACGTGGCGGGCGAGGTGGCCCTCGGCGATGAAGGCGGCCAGCATGTCCTGCGCGTGCAGGTTGCCGTGCCAGTCGGCGCGCTGGCGCGCCAGCAGCAGCGCCGCGCGCGCCCAGGGCGGCGCGATCACGAACCCCAGGCGCAGCGCGGGGAACAGGCTCTTGGAGAAGGTGCCGACGTAGAACACGGCGGCGTCGTCGTCGAGCGTCTGCAGCGCGTCGAGCGGCCGGTTCCCGAAGCGGAATTCGCCGTCGTAGTCGTCCTCGATCACGACCGCCCCGCGCCGGCGCGCGAACGCGAGCAGCGCGCGCCGGCGTGCAGCCGACAGCACGCAGCCAAGCGGGAACTGGTGCGACGGCGTCACGCAGACGACATGCACGTCGCGCGGCAGGTGCTCGACGCACAGGCCCTCGTCGTCGACGGGCACCGGCACGACCGATGCGCCCGCCGCGGCGAACGCGGCGCGCGTCGGCGGATAGCCGGGGTCCTCGACGGCCACGATCGTCCGGCCGGGCGTCACGAGCACCCGGGCCAGCAGGTCGAAGGCCTGCTGCGCGCCGGCGGTGACGAGCACGTCGTCGGCCGTGCAGGCGACGGCCCGCGTGTGCGACGCGTGCGCGGCGATGGCGGCGCGCAGCGCGGGCTGCCCGGCCGGGCCGGCATATCCGGGCGCGCTGCGCGCCATCGCCCGCAGGGCGCGCGCCGACAGCCGGCGCCAGGCGTCGAAGGGCAGGGCGGCGATGTCGGGCACGCCGAGGCGGAAGTCGAAGCGCGAACGCGGCGCGTCGACCATGTCGACCGGCGCGGGCAGGCCGCGCCAGGGCGCGGCGAGGCTGCGCTCCCGCGTCCGCGCGGGGGCGGGCGTCACGCGCGCGGGGGCGCGGGCGGGCGCCTCGGCGACGTAGTGCCCCGAGCCGGTGCGCGCCGCCACGTGCCCTTCGGCCGCGAGCAGTTCATAGGCTGCGATCACGCTGTTGCGGGAGATGCCCAGGTGGCGCGCCAGCGCGCGCGTGGCCGGCAGGCGCAGGCCCGGCGCCAGGCGGCCCGAGCGCATCGCGGCCAGCAGCTGCCCGTGCAGCGCGTGCGCGAGCGTGCGCGATCCGCGCGGCGGCAACATGATCTCCAGCATCGGAAGTGGATCTGTAGATTTCATGGAAAGTGGTGCTTCTGGAGTTCCGCCTTGGTGCGTATCGTAGTGCCATTGCAGCCTCGAAAGACGACCATGGACGACCTCGTTTCAGCAGACGCCTTCTGGATTCCCGAGGGCGCGGGCAAGTGGTCGCGGCCGCTGGGCTTTCTGCCCGGCGAGTCGGGCTGGGTCGAGCTCATGCGCCTGGATCCGGGCGTGCGGCTGGGCCTGCATCGCCACAGCGGGGTCGTGCACGCCTGGAACGTGCAGGGCAGCCGGCGCCTGTGCACGGGCGAGGAGATCGCGCCCGGCGGCTACGTCCACGAGCCGGCGGGCAACGTCGACTGGTGGGAATCCACCGGCGACGAGCCACTGGTCGTGTTCGTCGTCGTGATGGGCGCCGTGGAGTACCTGGGCGAGGACGGCCGCGTGCTCGAGCGCATCGCGACGAGCGACCGCATCGCCGACTACCGCCGCTGGTGCGACGCGCACGGCGTCGAGCCGCGCCTCGCGCCGCTCGAGCCCGCCACCGCGGCCTGAACCCCTGGACGAGACCATCGCGATGCATCACCCGATCTGCACCACCTGCGGCACCCAGTTCGCGAGCGCCACGCCCGTGCCCGACGCCTGCCCCGTCTGCGAGGACGACCGCCAGTACGTCGGCTGGGGCGGGCAGTCGTGGACGTCGCACGCCGCGCTGTCCGCTGCCCATCGCCTGCAACTGTCGGACGACGACGGCGTGCTGGGCCTCACGCTGGAGCCCGGCTTCGCGATCGACCAGCGCGCCATGCTGCTGCCGACCGACGCGGGCAACATCCTCTGGGAGTGCCTCAGCATCGTGACGCCGGACGCGGTCGAGGAATTGAAGGCGCGTGGCGGCGTCGACCTCATCGCGATCTCGCATCCGCACTTCTACGCGTCGATGATCGAGTGGAGCGACGCGCTCGGCGGCGTGCCCGTGCTGCTGCACGCGGCCGACCGCCGCTGGGTGCATCGCTCGTCGCCGAACGTCGAATTCTGGAGCGGCGACGAGCGCGCGCTGTCGTCCGGCGTCACGCTCGTGCGCTGCGGCGGCCACTTCGACGGCAGCACCGCGCTGCACTGGGCGGACGGCCCGCGCCCCGGCGGCGCCCTGTTTCCCGGCGACGCACTGCAGGTGGCGGCGGACCGCCGGCACGTCTCGTTCATGTACAGCTACCCGAACTTGATCCCCATGAAGCCGGCCGACGTCCGCGCGATGCGCGACCGGCTGGCGCGCTTCGAGTTCGGGGACGTGTTCGGCTTCAGCCGCGGGCGCAACATCCTCGGCGGAGGCCGAGCGGCGGTGGATCGCTCGTTCGAGCGCTGGCTCGCGGCGGTCGCGGCCTGAGTCGTTTCGCCCGTGCGAGACGCGCGAGCGCGCGCCGGCGCACAGGCGTGGCGCGCGCGGCCGCTACTTCGGCAGCCGCGGCATCCGCCCCTGCGGGCACAGCGGCTGCGCCTTGGCCGCCACCTGCACGCCGAACAGCACGCAGCACCAGGCGACGAACACCCACAGCAGGAAGGCCGGGATGCCCGCGAGCGCGCCATAGGCCGACAGCGACACCGAGTGGGTGAAGTACAGCGCGCAGCCGCGCCACGAGCCCCAGGCCGCGATCCCGGCGGCGACCGCGCCGAACGCGCTGGCGCGCCAGCTCAGGACGTAGCCGGAGAACGCGCGCAGGGTCACGAACAGCACGACGATGGTCAGCACGAACGGGTAGTTGATGCGCTCGAAGCCGCCGGGCAGCAGTGCGAGCAGCGCTGCCAGCGGATGCAGCAGCGCGAACGCCAGCAGCGCGCCGGTGGGCGCCAGCACCAGGAACGCGGCGTAGTGCAGCAGGCTGGTCGCGAGCGATCCGCGCCCGCCGCAGATCTTCTGGATGTGGCCCTCCAGCTCGCGCGCCATCAGCACCAGCGTCAGGCAGAAACCCGCGAGGCCCAGCGCGCCGATGTTCTGCGTGACCTGCGAGGCGGCCTGCAGCACCAGGTTGACGACGTCGCGGCTCTGCGCGGGCAGCAGGTACTGCGCGAGCACGGCCTCGAACTCGTCGCGCGTGGCCGCGGAGACGCCATAGAAGTTCATGACCCGCAGGCCCACCGTCATCAGCGGCACCAGCGCCAGCACCGACGTGAAGGCCAGCGAGCTGGCGCGGATCAGCGCCTCCTCGGTGACGAAGGCGAACAGGGCGTCCCACACGACCTGGGCGCCGACGATGACGTGGTGCAGCGGCCGGCGCCAATGCCAGCGGGCGTCCTGCGCGGTGGGCGCGGACCAGTGAAGCAGCAGCTTCCAGGGTTCCATCAGGCAAGGGGCGACGGCCGCCCGCGCGGGGCGGGTCGACTGGAGTCGCCGGTCGGGCGAGGCGGGTTGGAGCACGGCGCCGCGGCGGAGTTCCGTTGGGCGGTGACTTGATGCGCATCGCGGCGCAGGGCACCGCTAGTTGATGATCTGTCCCATCCCTTCCGACAGCTTGCGTCGCAGTTCCAGGACGAAGCTGGCGTCGAACCTTTCCCAGGTCTCGATTTCGCCGACGATCTTCAAGGGATGCCGGCTTCGATACGAGCGCGTCGGATTTCCGGGGAACTTCTTGTCGGTCACGTTCGGGTCGTCCTCGAACTCCCCCATCGGTTCCACGACGTAGACCCTTGGGCGGCCGCTGCCCCGGGCGATCTCCGCCGCCAGGCCGGCTCCCTTGGCGAGCGCCGTGAAGTAGATGTGGTTCATGATCAAGCCCTCCCGATAGTTCGACGTGAACCCGGCCGTCAGCATGTCGCCGACGCGCAGGTCGGCCTTCGTGCCGTGGAAGAACGGTCCTGATTCCAGGATTTGCATGGATGCCCTCCGAAGATCGACGTACAACCCATTGAGCGAGTCAACGGCCGTGTCGGTGGCAAAGGCCGTCGATGTAGACACTCAGCTGGCGATGAGCGATGGCGCGTTCCTCGCCTGGCGGCAGTCCGACCGCAAGCGGTCGCGCAAAGCGGATCATCGCGAAGACGATGTCTCGTTCCGAGACGTCGCCGACGAGCTTCCCGGCGGCGCCGGCGACGATCGCCTTGAGCAGGCTCCCGGCGCGCACCTGGAGGTCGGGCCATTCATGATTCTGGAGAAGCGGGTGGATCATGTTGACCACGCCGATGCCGTGGTCCAGCGCGGCATGCATGTATCGCCGCAGCGCCTCGACGCCGTCGCCCGCGCTGGCGACGATCGCTTCGCCCGCGTCGATGCTCTTTTCCAGCGCGTGCCGAGCCACGGCGTGGAGGAGGGCCTGCTGGTCGGGAAAGTGCCGGTAGAGCGTGCCGATGCCGACGCCGGCGCGTCCGGCGATGGCGTCGCGCGAAGGCTCTCCACCGACCTCGAGAATCAATTGGATCGTGACGTCCAGGAGCCGTTGACGGTTCTTCAGTGCATCAGCGCGCATGGGCCTTCCAGTTCCGGACGTTGCCGGCCCGTCCACCCGGACTGGCGCGACGGGCTCCGGCATCGATCCGCTCGATCGATCGATCGGATGTCCGTCGAAAGCGGAGTATATTCCTCCGTTTAAAGGCGTCAAGACTTGGATCGCGCGACCTTCGAAGAGGTGCTTGCCCACGCCGGTGGCGGCCGCACAGCTCCCAAGCGACCTCGGTTTTCCGGAGGCCCGGGCATGACGGATCGGCCTTTCTCGGCCGGCGCCCGTCAGCGGTTCGGCAGCAGGAGCGTCGTGCGCAGGGGCAGGTGGTCGGGACCGATCTCGATGATGCGCAACCGCGCCGCGTGCGCCTTGTCCACCAACTTTCCGTTGGCGTCCAGCGAGAACATGCGCACCTCCACGATGGGGACTGCGCGCGTCGCGCCGTCGGCGGACGCGATCTCCTCGTCACCCTTGTAGAAGACGAACCGCTGGCTTTCCGGAACCTGCGACAGCGGAACGACCCGCACGTCGTGGGTGTATTCGTCCACCATCCTGACAGCACCGGGGTGGTTCATGAGGGGCATTGTCGCGCTCGCGGTAGGTTCTGCGGCCGAAGCCGACGGGGGAAAGGATGCGGGCCGTGCACAGGCGACCATCGCCGCGAGCACCAGCAGCTTGACGGCGTGGGAAGGCAGGGCCTTCATTTCTTGAACATCTTGTCCAGTGCCGCGTAGCGCGCGGGGTAGCGCGCCTGGGCCGTCGCCTCGCACTTCGTTCCCTTGCTGAGGGAATACATGACGAGCGACTCCGAGAAATCCTCACCGGGCGAATTGTCGGCGTAGGTCGACGGCGCGCTGCCGTCCGAGGCGATGGCATCCGTCCACTGCTTCTGCACCGCGGGATCCTTCCACAGCGCCTGCGAGAACGTATGCCCGCCCTCGTGGATCATCGTCGAGTCCACGAAGGCTTGGCCATAGGGGCTGCTGGAGGGGTAGAACGTGACGCCGTTGTTGCCGCCCGTCGCCGCGGAGGAGAAGCCGGGCGTGTTGTATTGCTGCGCCCAATAGGCGTCGCTCGGGTTCTGGTTCGGACTGACCACGACCTGGTGGATGCTGTCGAGCTGCTTCTCCGGCACAGCCCCCAGCGACTGCGCAACCTGTTGCGCGGTGGGCAGAGACTTCCCCGCCGGAGCCGCTGCCGTGACGATGGGGATCTGGCGCCCGGCCACGGTGGCGACGTACCGGGTCGCCGCGCCGGCGTTCGTGCTCCCCGGGAAGGCGAACGTCGTCGCCGTGCCCTTGTCCAGCGAACTGGGCTTGCGGATCCGGTCGAAGTCGGACTGCGGGGCCTCGACGGTGGCAGGCTTGTCGAGATACTCGCATCCCTTGGGCGTCTTGCCGGCCGCCGCGCCTTTCGGGGGGCAGCTGCAGACGACCACTTCGTCCGGCGACGTGTCGGCAAACTGGGCATCGACGTCGCTCATAAGGCAACCTCCGCCCTGCGGGCTGCGGTGCGCGCGCCTTCGGGCAGCCGGGTGTCGCTCATGCCGCTGCCTCCTGCGTGCGCGCGTCCGCTGCGGGCATCAGCGCCTCGCGCACCGTACGGTAGACGTGTTCCATCTTCGCCATCGGATCCAGGTCTTCCGAGGCGAGCATCCGATGCGCCCACTCGGCGAGGTCGTGGCGCTCGGGATGCCAGAACAGCCAGTAGGCCGTCTCGACGAACTTGGCGATGCCACGCTCGGAGCGAATGTCGAACTGCGCCGCTCGGTCGACGCTGTCGCGCAGGCTGCGGTCAAGCACGCCCGGGGCGAGCTGCGCGCATCGCGCCTCGAACGTGCGTTCGAGGTGCCGGCGCAGGCGCTCGAGAAAGCCCTCGAGGTGCGCCCGCCGCAGGTATTCGAATTGTTCCGCAGTGATGTGCATGGAAGGCCCGTGGTGGCCGAGGAGGAACCGGCCGCGCAGTTTAGCGCTCGGCTCGCGCCCCGTCCGGCCTCCGGTCGACGCCTCGGGTACCCGCCGGCCATCGCAGCGGAGCGAAGGGTGGCGCGCGCGGTCGCGCCCGACACGACGCGGATTCAGATCGGATACGTCCCGGGCAACAGGATGTCCCTGCCCACGTCGCGAATGTCCCGATGCCCGCAGAAGGCCATCGTGATGTCCAGCTCCTTGCGCAGGATCTCCAGGCATTTCGTGACGCCGGCTTCGCCCATGGCGCCCAGGCCGTAGAGGAACGGGCGGCCGATCATCGTGCCCCTGGCCCCGAGTGCCACGGCCTTGAGCACGTCCTGGCCGGAACGGATGCCCGAGTCCAGCCAGACCTCGATGTCGCGGCCGGCGGCGTCGACGATGGCGGGCAGCGCCGAGATCGTGCTGGGTGCGCCATCGAGCTGGCGGCCGCCGTGGTTGGAGACGACCAGCGCGTCGGCGCCCGACTGCGCGGCGAGCCGGGCGTCCTCGACGTCCATGATGCCCTTGAGGATCAGCTTGCCGCCCCAGCGCTTCTTCACCCACTCGACGTCGGCCCAGCTGAGCGCCGGGTCGAACTGCTGCGCCGTCCACTCGGACAGCCGGCTGACGTCGCCGACACCCTCGACGTGGCCCACGATGTTGCCGAAGCTGTGCCGCTTCGTGCCCAGCATGCCCAGGCACCAGCGCGGCTTGGTGGCGAGGTTGAGGATGTTGGCCAGCGTGGGCTTGGGTGGCGCGGACAGGCCGTTGCGCACGTCCTTGTGGCGCTGGCCGAGGATCTGCAAGTCCAGCGTGAGCACCAGCGCGCCGCACCCGGCGGCCTTCGCGCGCTCGATGAGGCGCTCGATGAAGCCGCGGTCGCGCATCATGTACAGCTGGAACCAGAACGGCGCCCTGGTGTGCGCGGCGATGTCCTCGATCGAGCAGATGCTCATCGTCGACAACGTGAAGGGCACGCCGAAGGCCTCGGCGGCGCGCGCGGCCAGGATCTCGCCGTCGGCGTGCTGCATGCCGGTCAGGCCGGTGGGCGCCAGCGCCACGGGCATCGAGACGGGCACGCCGATCATCGTCGTGGCCAGGCTGCGGTTGTCCATGTTGACCGCCACGCGCTGGCGCAGCTGGATCTTGTGGAAGTCGCTCTCGTTGGCGCGGTAGGTGCCCTCCGTCCAGGAGCCCGAGTCGGCGTAGTCATAGAACATGCGCGGCACGCGCCTTTGCGCCAGCACGCGCAGGTCTTCGATGCAGGTGATCACGGTCATCGTGGGTCTCGTCCTCCGGGGCAGCAGGCATGGTAGCGCGGGGACGGCCGCCGCGTGTCCCGCGCGCGACGGCCCGGCGCGGCATCGGGGGCAGCATGTGAACCTGGACCGCGCGACCCGCCACGTCCCGGCTCAACCCGACGACAGGACGAACGTGTTGCCGTCGGGGTCGCGGAACTTGGCGAAGGTGCCCCACGGCTGCCGGGTCGGCCCTTCCACGAACTCGACGCCGCGCTGCGACAGCTGCCGGTGCGTCGCCTCGACGTTGTCGCACTGCAGCGAGCCGTTGAAGAACGTGCCGATGCGATCCTCGTGGCCGGGCGGGGTGAACAGCACCAGGCGCGTGGGCGCGGTGCCGATGCGCAGCTCGATCCAGCGCTGGCCCGGTCCCATCGGCTGGTCGGTGCTGACCTCGAATCCGAGCTTGCCGGTGTAGAAGGCCAGCGCGCGATCCTGGTCGCTGACCGGCACGCCGACGAACTTGATCTGGGTGATCATCGCGATTGCTCCTTGTTCCAAGTGACCCGATCCATTCTGGGCACGGTTCGCCGGGCGGGGGTAGCATCCCTTGCCATGGCAAGCGTTGCTACCGTCACCTTCGATGCCTACGTCGTCGACACGCTCCTGCCCGATCTCGTCGGGCACGACCGCAAGCCGTCGGCCTTCCTGGTCTACCTCGTGCTGGCAGGCATCGCGCGGCGCACCGGGCGCGACCGCGTCAATGCGAGCCTGGAGACGATCGCGGTGAAGACCGGGCTGTCGAAGTCGTCGGTGCAGTCCGCGCTGCGCCACCTGCGCCGCCGCGGGCTGGTCGCGGACGAGCCGGCGTCGTCGACCGATCCCGTGCGCACGATCCTGCGGCCCTGGATCAGGTAGGCTGCAGGCTTCAACCCAAGGGAGAACTCCATGGCCACCATCCGGGCAGGCAAGCGCAGCGTCCTCGTCGTCGTCGACGTCCAGGTCGACGTCGTGCGCGACGCCTGGGAGCGGGCGCGCGTGATCGGCAACGTGGCGCTGGCCGTCGAACAGGCGCGCACGCAGCACGTGCCGGTGGTCTGGGTGCAGCACGAGGACGACGACATGCCGCGCGACAGCGCCGGCTGGCAGTGGGTGCCCGAGCTCGCGCCGCGCGAAGGCGACGTGCGCATCTACAAGCGCTTCCCGTCGTCGTTCGAGGACACGCCGCTCGAAGCCGAGCTGGCGCGGCTGGGCGCCACGCGCATCGTGCTGGCCGGCGCGCAGACCAACTGGTGCATCCGTGCCACGGCGTACGCGGCGCTGGAGCGCGGCTACGACCTCACGCTGGTGCGCGATGCCCACACCACCGACGCCGCCGATCTCGGCAACGGCCGGGTCATCGCCGCCGAGAACTTCGTCGACGACCTGAACCGCGCGATGACCTGGCTGGCCTATCCCGGCCGCAAGCCGTCGACCGCGAAGGCCGCCGAGCTCGATTTCGCCTGAACGTCTCAGGCCGCCGGGAATTCATCCAGGCCCCAGGACGCCAGCGTGTAGGCGCGGCCGTGCACGGTGCCGGCGCCGGTGGCCACCGTCATCTTGCGCTTGAGCACATCGTCCTGGTAGGCCGCGCTCGCATGCGCCGCCACGGCCCGCGCGAACGCGGCGCGCTGCGCGGCATCGGACGCCGCACGGCCGGCGCGCAGCAGGTCCTGCACCGCGAGCACCCGGGCCTTGCCGTTCTGCACGTGGCAATCGAAGCACAGCGCCAGGCCCAGCTCGGTGGACAGGCCCAGCGTGGCCGCGGTGGCGGCCGCGGGAACGAAGTAGCTGTCGTAGGCGTGGTGCATCTGCAGGCGCTGCACCAGCGGCTCCTCGCCGAGGCGGCGGAACGCGTCCACCCAGGCGGGCGGCAGGCCCAGCTTGTTCGGGCCGGTGCTGATCGAGTCGGCCCACGCCAGCTGCTGCGCCAGGGGTTGGGCGGTGCGCGCGGCCCACTGCGCGGCGAGATCGGCGCCCATCACGCGCGCCAGCGTGCCGGGCGCCGCCTGCTCGATCTCGCGCAGCAGGCCCTGGATCTCGCCGTTGGACAGCGTGAAGCCGATGATCCCCCAGGTGAGGCCGGCGCCGTCGAAGTTGCCTTCGATGTGCGTGTAGCCGTTGCCTTCGAAGGACGCGGTCAGGCCCAGGCAACGCTCGAACAGCGTCGGGATCGGCGCGACTGTCAGCTGGCGCCAGGTGGCGTCGTCGATGGCGCCCGTCTGCGGCAGCGAGCGCGCGGCCTGCAACTGCGCCAGCGCGGCGACCGTGTGGCCGCCGAAGTCGCCGTCGATGAACTTGTCGTGGTCGCCGGCGAAGAAGCCCTGCTTGAGGAGACTGGCCTGGATGTCGCGCGCGATCGCGCCCTCCAGGCCTTGCGAGAACCAGGTGCGTGGCATGGACACTCCCGCGCTGCTTGTCGAGCTGCACAGCATAGGGCGGCGGCGCCGGCCGCGCCTCCACCGAGTTGGGGAGGCGGCGTCAGAACAGCGTGGGTTCGTCGGGCCGCTCTTCGACCTGGGGCGGCCGGGCCGTGCTCGCCGGGCCGGCGGCCTTGGCCCTCGTGCGCGGCGCGGTCGCGGGCGCGCCCGGACGCGAGAGCCCGCCCACGCGCACGCCCAGCAGGCGCAGCCGGCGGGTGAGGTCGACGCGCTTGAGGCATTGGCCCGCGACCTGGCGGATCTCGGCCGGATCGGCGGTCGGAATGGCGATCGACTGGTCGCGCGTCACCGTCTTGAAGTCGTCGAAGCGCAGCTTGATGCCGATCGTGCGGCCGACCCAGCCCTTGCGCGCGAGGTCGGCCGCCACCTGCGTGCACAGCTCGGTGAAGATGGCGCTCAGCTCGGGGCGGTCGCGGCGGGCATGCAGGTCGCGGTCGAACGTGGTCTCGCGGCTCATCGACACCGGGTCGCTGTTCGTGACCACGGGGCGCTCGTCGAGCCCGCGCGAGACGTCGTGCAGCCATTGCGCGGAGTTGAGGGTGAAGTGCCGGGCCAGCCACTCCATGTCGCGGGCCGCGAGCTCGCCGATGGTGTGGATGCCGAGTGCGTCGAGCCGCGCGCCGGCCTTCGGGCCGATGCCGTTGATGCGGCGCACCGGCAGCGGCCAGATGCGCGTGGGCAGGTCGTCCATCGTGAGCACGGTCAGGCCGTTGGGCTTGTCCAGCTCCGAGGCGATCTTGGACAGCAGCTTGTTGGGCGTGATGCCCACCGAGCACGTGAGGCCGGTGGCGCGCCGCACGTTGTTCTTGAGCTCGTGGCCGAAGGCCCGCACGCCGCCCAGCGGGTCGTGGCCGATGGGATCGCGGATGCCGGGGAGGTCGGTGAGGTCGATGTAGATCTCGTCGATGCCGCGGTCCTCGATCACCGGCGCGATCTCGGCGACGGCGGCCTTGAACTTGCGCGAGTAGTGGCGATAGCTGTCGAAGTCGGTGGGCAGCAGCACCGCGTGCGGCGCCAGCGCCGCGGCCTTCATCATGCCCATGCCGGAGAACACGCCGAAGGCCCGCGCCTCGTAGGTGGACGTGGTGACGACGCCGCGGCCGGCGTAGTCCTCCAGCTTGAAGAACTTCAGCGTGCCGTCCGCCTGTTCGACCGGCGTGTGGCGCCGCCCGCCTCCCACCACGGCCGCCTGTCCGCGCAGCATCGGATAGCGCAGCAGCTCGACGGAGGCGTAGAACGCGTCCATGTCGAGGTGCGCGATCACGCGGGGCAGCGGGTGGCTCATGCCTGCATTCTGTATGAAACCACAGGGATCTCGATGGCCGGCGCGCGACTTGCCCCGAGTTTTGACGTTGTAAATGTGACAACGGCACATCCTGGAGATCCCATGAACCTTCCGCCACTCCCTCGCCCGCGCAATGCATCGAACTGGATTGCGCTGTTCTCGACGCTCGCCGTGGCCCTGCTGGTGCTGGGCGTCTGAAGAACCTGGCAGATCCATTCACAGGTTCCGCGCGTCCGGACGGCCGCGCGCTCGTCGGGCGAACTCGACCGCTGGGCGCCTCCGGGCATCACCCCACGGTCAAGGGGACGCGAATGGGTGACACTCCCATCTCCACGCTCGCCCGCTGCCACCTTGACCTCGCCCGAAGAACACCAGGCCCTGCTCGCCGCCTCCCGCGCGCTGCTGCTGCCGCTCGCCCGGCTGCTGGTGGCCCGCGGCGTGCCGTACGCGCACGCCGAGGAGAGCCTGAAGACGGCGATGGTGCAGGCGGCGCAGGAAGCGCATCCCGACGGGCTGCCGCACCGGCTCGTGAGCCGCATCGCCACCATCACCGGCATCAACCGGCGCGAGGTGACGCGCCTGACGCGCCTGGAGGATGCGCCGCATGCCGAGCCGCAGCGCTCCGCGGCGTCGCAGACGTTCTCGCGCTGGCGCGCCAACCCGGACTACCTCGACGCCCAGGGCAAGCCGCTGGCGCTGCGGCGCCAGGGCGACGCGCCCAGCTTCGAATCGCTGGCGCGCGGCGTCACGCAGGACGTGCACCCGCGCAGCCTGCTCGACGAGCTGCTGCGCCTGGGCATGGCCCGCCTGGACGCCGAGACGGACACCGTGACGCTGATCCACGACGCCTTCGTGCCCAGCACCGATCGCGCCCGCATGCTCGAATTCCTGGCGCACAACGTCGGCGACCACCTGTCGGCCGCCGTGGCCAACGTGGTCGGCCCCGCGCCGCGCCACCTCGAGCGCGCGGTGTTCGCCGACGGCCTGTCGCCGCGGGCCGTCGCCGCCGCGGAGGCCTGGGTGGCCGAGGCGTGGCACAAGATGGCCGGCGACCTCGCGCCGTTCATCGAGAAGCTGATCGCCGAGGAGGCGCACGAGCCCGACAGTGGCCGCCAGCAGCGATTCCGCGCCGGCCTCTACGCCTTCACCGAACGCGATGACGGCGCGCCCGCCGCCGCGCCGGACGCACCGCCGCGCACGCCGCCTGCCCCGCCCGGGCGCACCACCGAATGACGAGACGACCATGACCCACGCCGTGCAATTGCTTCGCCCCTGGCGCGCATTGAGCGCATTTCTTGCAGCGGTGGCGCTGGTCGCCGGCTGCGGGGGCGGCGCCGATTCCGGCGTCGGCACGGGCGGCACCGGGTCGCCGCAAAGCTTCTCGCAAGGCCCGATCTCCGGCTTCGGGTCGATCATCGTCAACGGCGTGCACTTCGACGACAGCGGCGCCAGCGTGGTGGACGACGACGGCAATGCGCTGTCGCATTCGCAGGACCTGCGCCTGGGCACTGTCGTCGACGTCGAGGCCGGTGTGGTGACGAACAACGCCGCTGCCGCCAGCCAGATCCGCGTGCATGTGGACCTCGTGGGCCCGGTCACCACGGCATTCGACGCCGCCAGCGGCCGCCTCGCGGTGCTGGGCCAGCCGGTGCGCGTGGTCTCCACCACCGCGCTGGATGCCTTCGCCGGCGGCGCCGCGGCCATCCCTGCGGGCGGCACGGTCAAGGTCTCGTCGCTGTACGACAAGGCCACCGGCGTCTATGTCGCGACCCGCATCGAGCCGGCCACCTCGGCGACGCATTTCGCGATCCGCGGCGCGCCGTCGGCCATCGACACCGCGGCCGACACCTTCACGATCGGCGGCGTGGTCTTCAGCTACGGCAGCGTCGCGACGCCCACGCCGTTCGCCGCCGACCAGCTGCTGCGCGCGGTGCTCGCCACCACCCGGGACAGCCAAGGCCGCTGGGTGGTGACTGCCTTCGGGCAGGCGCAGGCCGTCCTGCCCGAAGGGCGTACCGGCGGTGTCGACGGCGTCGTCAGCAGCGTCGCGGACGCCGCGCACTTCGTCGTCAACGGCGTGTCGGTCGACGCCACGAACGCCAAGGTCACGCCCACCGGCGCGACGGTGGGCGTGCAGTCGCGCGTCGTGGTGAAGGGCACCGTCGCCGGCGGCGTCCTGGTGGCCGCCAGCGTGCATGTCCGCGCGGCCCACGACAACGACGACGACCAGGGCGGGGCCGTCGGCGACGGCAACGGCGCCATCGAGATCGACGGGCCCATCCTGACGCTGGACACGGCCCACCAGACGTTCACGATGCGCGGGCCGACCACGGTGAGCTATGCCAGCGCCACGTTTGCCGGCGGCGGCAAGGTGGGCGACCTGGCCGTGGGCCTGGTTGTCGACATGACCGGCCACCGGTCGACCGACGGCGGCTACGTGATCGCCGACAGGATCAAGGTCCGCTGACCCGGTCGGCCGCCAGCCGGCCGGCCGTGGCCGCCAGGCCCGTGGCGATGCAGCCCCAGGCGACGTCGAGGAACGACAGCGCCAGCGGCCAGTCACGCAGCGTGGCCAGGTTGGTCAGGTCGTAGGTCATGTAGGCCACGAAGCCGAACGCGGCGCCCCAGGCCGCTGCCATCAGCCACTCGCCCGGCGCGCGGCGCAGCACCACGAAGGCCATCAGGCCCGCCGCGTACAGCAGGTAGAACGCGAGCGCCGCGACGAAGTTCGGGTGCTCCGCCATCAGGTGCCCGATGCCGCGGGCGTACAGCGGTCGCGCGATGACGCCGATCCACGCGACGTCGAGGGCGATCATGGTGGCGACGACGGCGAGCCAGGGCAGCAGCAGTGTCATGGAGGCTCCGGGCGATGGGCGAGGGGGCCATCGTCGCACGCCGGCGCAAGCAGCGCTTCAGCTTGACGGACGCGGGCCCGCGGCGCGCCGGACAATGCCGCCAGGCGCGCTCGACGGCGTGCCGCTTGCCCAGGGCCGGACCATGACACCTCCGATGAAACGACTGCTGCACGCGTTCAAGGTGCGGCCCCGCCTGTTCATCTGCCTGGTGATCGGCGTGGGGGTCGCCTGGCTGCTGCCCGCGAGCATCGCGTCGCAGTCGGTCACGCGCTGGCTCATCGCCTGGAACGTGGGCGCGTGGCTGTACGTGGCGCTGGCCGCGGAGATGATGATCCGTTCGTCGCGCGAGCACATGCGCCATCGCGCGCAGCTGCAGGACGACGGCAAGGTCGCGATCCTCGTCCTCACGGCCATCGCCAGCATCGCGAGCCTGGCCGCCATCGCCGGCGAGCTGGCGGTGGTCAAGGACCTGCACGGCTGGGAGCGCGGCGCGCACGTCGCGCTGGCGGGCACGACCGTGGTGTCGTCCTGGGGCTTCATCCAGGTGATGTTCACGCTGCACTACGCGCACGACTACTACCAGGCGTCCTGGCACCGCCGCAAGCCGGGCCTGCTGTTCCCGGACGACCCCGACCCGGACTATGGCGACTTCTTCTACTTCGCCGCGGTGATCGGCACCTCGGGCCAGACGGCCGACGTGTCGTTCGTCACCAAGCCCATGCGCCGCATCGGCTCGATGCACTGCATCCTCGCCTACCTGTTCAACACCACGGTGCTGGCGTTGCTGATCAACATCGGCGCGAGCCTGTTCTGATCGGGCGGTCGTCCGCCGCGGGTGTCCGCGAGTGTCCGCGGACACGCGCCGCGCCGGCGCATTCGATCGCAACCCGTTGATCCACAACGACTGCGGCTGCCGCCGGGCGCTGGCACGGTCGTTGCGAACATGAGCGGGACAGCGCGCCTTCCGCGCGCCGCCCGGACCCGCTCCATGATTCGCGACACCTCCTCGCAAGACACTCCCATCGCGCGCCCGAAGGCGAAGCGGCGCGCCGGCCTCGTCGCGGTCGCGGTGGCCGTCGTGGCGCTCGGCGCGTGGGCGCTGCCGCAGGCGCGCGGCCTGCTGGCCACCGGCAGCTCGGTGAGCGCGGAGCGGCTGGCCTTCGACGAGGTCGCGCGCGGCCCGTTCGTGCGCGACATCCAGGCCGAGGGCAAGGTCGTCGCGGCCTTCAGCCCGACGCTTTACGCGCCGGCCGGCGGGGCCGTCACGCTGCAGGTGCATGCGGGCGACAGCGTCAGGAAGGGGCAGCTGCTGGCGACGATCGCGAGCCCCGAGCTCGCCGCCAGGCTGGCGCAGGAGCAGTCCGCCGCCGACACGCTGCAGACCGACACGCTGCGCGCCCGGGTCGAGGCCGGCGAGCAGCGCGGCGCGCTGCAGGGCGCGCGCGAGACCGCGGCGATCGACGTCAAGGCTGCGGAGACCGACCTCGCCCGCCAGCAGAAGGCCTTCGACGCTGGCGCGGCGGCGGGCATGCAGGTGGACCATGCGCGCGACGCGCTGGAGAAGGCGCGCATCGCGCTGAACCACGCCGAGGCCAACCTGCATTCGAAGGACGACGCGCTGAAGTTCGACGTCCAGGCCCGCGAGCAGGCGCACGCGCGCCAGGTGCTGCTGGTGAAGGATCTCGAGCGCCAGGTCGCCGAGCTGGCGGTGCGCTCGCCCGTCGACGGCCAGGTCGGCCAGCTGTTCGTCGCCGAGCGCGCCAGCGTCGCCAAGGACGCGCAGCTCCTGACGGTGATCGACCTGTCGCAGCTGGAAGTGCAGATGCAGGTGGCCGAGACCTTCGCGCGCGACCTCGCGGTGGGCATGCCCGGCGAGATCGCGGGCAACGGCCAGACCTGGAAGGCACGCGTCAGCGGCATCTCGCCGGAGGTGGTCGCCAACCAGGTCGCCGCCCGGCTGCGCTTCGATGACAAGCCCGGGTCTCCGGGGCCGGCACCCGCCCCCCGAGGGGATCGCGGCCCTGCGCCGGAGGCGGCCGCAAGCGGCGCGCTGCCGGAGCAGCTGCGCCAGAACCAGCGCCTGTCCGTGCGCGTGCTGCTGGACCAGCGCCCCGACGTGCTGAGCGTGCGCGCCGGCACGTTCATCGACGAATCCGGCGGCCAGTACGCGTACGTCGTGCGCGACGGCGTGGCCGTGAAGACGCCGGTGCGGCTGGGCGCGCGCAGCGTCGACCGCGTCGAGGTCCTGTCCGGGCTGAAGGCCGGCGACCGCGTCGTGGTCGGCGGCGCCGAGAACTTCCATGCCGCCGCCACGGTCGGCATTGCCCATTGATGTCCCAACCCACGAGGAATCCCATGCTGAAGATGACCGGCCTGTCCAAGGCCTACCGCACCGAAGTGGTCGAGACCTTCGCGCTGCGCGAGTTCGATCTCGAGGTCAGGCAGGGCGAGTTCGTCGCGGTCACGGGTCCCTCGGGCTCGGGCAAGACGACGTTCCTGACCATCGCCGGCCTGCTGGAGGCGCCCACCGCGGGCCGCTACGAGCTGGACGGCGTCGACGTCAGCCAGCTCGGCGACGACGCGCGCTCGCGCATCCGCAACCAGAAGATCGGCTTCATCTTCCAGGGCTTCAACCTGATCGCCGACCTGAACGTGTTCGACAACGTCGACGTGCCGCTGCGCTATCGCGGGATGAAGGCCGACGAGCGCCGCCGGCGCGTGCGCGCTGCGCTCGAACGCGTGGGCCTGGCCGCGCGCGAGAAGCACTACCCGGCCGAGCTGTCCGGCGGCCAGCAGCAGCGCGTGGCCATCGCGCGCGCGCTCGCGGGCGAGCCGCGCCTGCTGCTCGCCGACGAGCCCACCGGCAACCTCGACAGCCAGATGGCGCGCGGCGTCATGGACCTGCTGGAGGAACTGAACCGCGAGGGCGCCACCATCGTGATGGTCACGCACGATCCGCAGCTCGCGGCGCGCGCGCAGCGCAACGTGCACGTGATCGACGGCCACGTGGTGGACGTGTCGGACGACGTGCACCTGGCGCGCCGCACGATGCACGGCGAGGCGCCCGCCCATGCGTGAGATCCGGCGTCCGTGGCGCGTGCTGGCGACGGGGGCGCTCGCCTGCGCGCTCTGCGCCTGCCGGCCCGCCTGCGCGGACGACCTGCTGGACGTCTGGCGCCTCGCACGCGCCAACGACCCGGTGCTGGCTGCCGCCGCCGCGCAGCGCGCCGGCACGCACGACCTGGCCGACCAGGCGCGCGCCGCGCTGCTGCCGCAGGCCTCGGCCGTCGCCTCCATCGGCCGCGAGCGCGACTCGGGCGCGGCGCAGCCGGCGTCGGGTTCGCACGTCACCGACACGACGCTGGGCGTCAGCCAGGTGGTGTTCGATGCCGCGCTGTGGTCGCAGCTGCGGGCCGCCCGCGCCGGCGCCGACGCGCAGGACGCGACGCTGGAGGCCGCGCGCCAGGCGTTGTCCCTGCGCGTGGCCACGGCCTACTTCGACGCGCTGCTGGCGGCCGACCTGCTCGCCAGCGTGCAGGCCAACGAGGACGCGTTCGGCCAGCAGGTGGCGCAGTCCCGCCAGCGCTACGCGGCGGGGCTGGACGCGCAGGTCGACGTCGACCAGTCGCGCTCGTACCAGGCGCTGGCGCATGGCAGCACGATGGCGGCGCGGCAGGCGCTCGCCGATGCGCTGGCGGCCGTCGCCGAGATCACGGGCAGCACGCCGGCGACGCTCAAGACGCTGCGCGGCGACCTGCCGCTGGCGCCGCCGCAGCCCGCCGACGCGCAGGCGTGGGTGGCCAGCGCGCTGCTCGGCAACCCCGCGCTGCGGGCCGCGGGCAAGGACGTGGACGCGGCCGACGGGGCGGTCGACGCCGCGCGCGCCGGCCACCTGCCGACGCTGTCTGCCGGCCTGAACCTGGGCCGTCCCACCGGCGCGCCGTACGGCGACGCGAGCGGGCGCCTGGCCAACACCGCGGTATTGACGCTGAACGTGCCGCTGTTCTCCGGCGGCGCCACGCAGGCGCGCGTGCGCCGGGCCGTGCACCAGCGCGAGGGCGCCCGCGACGCGCTCGAGACGCAGCGCCGCGCGATCGAGCGCGCGACCAAGGCGGCCTACGGCAGCGTCCTCACGGGCATCGCGCAGGTGGAGGCGACGCGCGATGCCGTCGCCGCGGCGCAGGCGTCGCTGGCCGCCACGCGCGTCGGCCGCGAGGTGGGCAACCGCTCGATGACCGACGTGCTCAACGCGATCCAGACGCTCGCGCAGGCGCAGGCCGCGCATGCGCAGGCGCGCCACCAGTTCATCCTTGGCCGGCTGCAGCTGCAGCAGGCGGCCGGCACGCTGACCGAGGCCGACCTGGCCAACGTCAACGCGCTCCTGCAGTGACCGGGAGACCTCGACGATGTTCCTCTACTACTTCGACCTCGCGCTGCGCAGCTTCCGCTCCGCACGCGGCCTCACGGCGCTGATGGTGCTCACCATCGCGATGGGCATCGGCGCCAGCATGACCACGCTGACGACGTTCCGCGCGCTCTCCGGCGACCCGCTGCCGGGGCACAGCGACACCGTGCTGCGCGTGCAGCTGGACGCGGCACGGCGCGAGACCGCGTCCCCCGGCAAGGAGCCCGACAGCCAGCTCACGCGCTTCGATGCCGAGGCCCTGCTGCGCGACAGGCACGCGTTGCGCCAGGCGGCGATGGCGGGCGGGGAGGTGAGCGTCGAGCCGGCGCCCGACGCGCCCGGCGCGCTCAAGCCCTTCACCAGCAGCGCGCGCTACACCACCACGGATTTCTTCGCGATGTTCGACGTGCCCTTCCTGTTCGGGCATGCCTGGACGGCGGCCGACGACGCCGACAAGGCGGCGGTGGTCGTGCTGAGCCGCGAGCTCAACGAGAAGGTGTTCGGCGGCGCGGACAGCGTGGGCCGCACGCTGCGCTTCGACAACGCCGACTATCGCGTGATCGGCGTGATCGACGCGTGGCAGCCGGTGCCGTACTTCTTCGACCTCAACGTGGGCCGGTACCGCAAGACCGAGGGCATCTTCGTGCCGCTGCCGCTGGCCATCGAGCGCCACCTGGGCAACAACGGCAGCATCACGTGCTGGGGCGACAACTCGACGCCGGACTTCCGCACGCTGGACGCGCCGTGCAGCTGGCTGCAGTACTGGGCGCAGGTGCGCAGCCCGGCGGACCGCCAGGCCTACCTCGACTACCTGACGCAGTATTCGGCGCAGCAGCATGCGCACGGCCGCTTCGAGCGCGCGCCGAACCCGCGCGCCCATCCGGTCATGGAGTGGCTGTCGGTGCAGCAGGTGGTGCCGTCGGACGTGCGCCTGCAGCTGTGGCTGGCGTTCGGCTTCCTGGCCGTCTGCCTGGTCAACACCGTGGGCCTGCTGCTGGCCAAGTGCCTGCGGCGCGCCCCGGAGATCGGCGTGCGGCGCGCGCTCGGGGCATCGCGGCGCGAGGTGTTCGCGCAATTCCTGGTCGAGGCCGGCACCATCGGCCTGGCCGGGGGCGCGCTGGGCCTCGTGTTCTCCTGGGCCGGCGTCTGGCTGGTGCATCGCGGCACGCAGAGCGGCGCGCAGTGGGTGCACATGGACGTGCAGACCTTGGTCACCACCTTCGTGCTGGCCGTCGGCGCCACCCTGCTGGCCGGGCTCGTGCCCGCCTGGCGCGCCTGCGACGTGTCGCCCGCATCGCAACTCAAGGCGTCCTGAGGAACCATCATGCTGCAACTGCGCCCCATCCTGTCCACGCTGCGCCGCCACCGCACCGCGGCTCTGCTGATCGTCCTGGAGATCGCGCTCACGTGCGCCATCGTCTGCAACGCGGTGTTCCTGATCTCCAACCGCATCGAGCGGCTGCAGTTCCCCAGCGGCCTGGCCGACGGCGAACTCGTCTACGCGTCCACCACCAGCATCGGCCGCGACCCGGAGAGCCCGGCGAACACGCGCATCGACCTCGCCGCGCTGCGTGCGATCCCGGGCGTGCGCAGCGTGGCGATCGTCAACGAGATCCCGTACGGCAACGAATCCGAGAACACGGGCCTGAACCTGGTCCCGGGCCAGAAGGCGCCGACCATCGACGTCTCGACCTACCAGTTCGACGTCGGCGGCATCGACACGCTGGGCCTGCGCCTGCTCGCGGGGCGCGACTTCAAGGCCGACGAGATCCTGGACGGGCGCGAGCTCGACAAGAGCAGCGATCCGCAGCTGCCCAGCGCGATCGTCGCCCGCGCGGTGGCCGAGCGGCTGTTCCCCGGGCGCGATCCGATCGGCCAGGTGATCTACCTGTACGGCGACCACCCCACGCGCGTGGTGGGCGTCGTCGACCGCCTCGTGCGGCCGCAGCCGCGCAAGGACGACGCGCACGACCTGTACTCGGTGCTCCTGCCCGTGCGCCAGACCTTCAACGCCGGCATGTACATGTTGCGCACCGAACCCGGCCGGCGCGCGGCGGTGCTGAAGGCGGCCAAGGAGGCGCTCGATCGCAAGGACGGCCGCCGCGTGGCCGGCGACAGCGGCCTGTTCGCCGACCTGCGCGGCGATTTCTACCGCGCCGACGTGTCGATGGTGTGGCTGCTCGCCGGTGTGTGCGCGGCGCTCCTGGTGGTGACGGCGTTCGGCATCGTCGGCCTGGCCAGCTTCTGGGTGCAGCAGCGCACGCGCATGATCGGCACGCGGCGCGCGCTCGGCGCCACGCGCGGCCAGGTGCTGCGCTACTTCCAGACCGAGAACCTGCTGCTCACCAGCGCCGGCATCGCGCTCGGCATGCTGGGCGCCTACGCGATCAACCAGTGGCTGATGACGCAGTACGAGCTGCCGCGGCTGCCCCTCCTGTACCTGCCGCTGGGCGCGCTGATGCTGTGGTCGCTGGGCCAGCTGGCGGTGCTCGCGCCGGCGCGCCGCGCGGCCGCGCTGCCGCCCGCGTACGCGATGCGCGGGCTCGCCGATTGAGCGCGCACCGCCCCATGGCCGAGCTCGGAAGGAAACGGACACAGTGTGTCTGCGCGGCCCCGGCACAATACGGGCATGACGTTGCGATCCACCCTTCTCGTGCTCGTCGTGTCCGCCACCCTTGGCGGAGCGGCGCTTGCGGCCGAACCGCCGGCCGCGCAGTCGGACAGCCCGGAGGCCGATGCCTCCCTGTACGGCCAGTCGGTGACATTGCCGCGCCAGGCCGCGGCCTGCGCCGAGCGCATCGCCGACTACATGCCGCGCTTCCAGAGGTTCTACGACGCCTGGCGCAGCGACAACGCCGTTCGCATCGCCAACGGCGGCAAGTTCATCCACGAGCAGGCGGCCAAGGGCGGCGTCAATGCCGACGACGGCATGGCCAAGCTGGCCGACGCGGATGTCGAGCGCCTGCGCAAGACCTCGCTCGAGCTGCTGGCGCGCCATTGCCAGCTGATCATCGATTCGCTCGCGCCGCCCGCCGCCAATTGAGGGGCTGGACGGTCCTCGTCCGGAGGGCGACATGCGCACCGTCCTGATCATCGACGACAACGCTGGCGTGCGCGAGGCGCTGGCGCTCGCGCTGTCGCTGCGCGACATCCGCCCGCTGGCGGCGCGCGACCCTGCCGAGGGCCTGGCGGTGCTGGAGCGCGAGTCCGTCGACCTCGTGATCCAGGACATGAACTTCAGCGCCGACACCACGTCGGGCGAGGAGGGCGTGGCGCTGTTTCGCGCGATCCGTGCCCGCCACGTCGACGTGCCCGTCGTGCTGCTCACGGCCTGGACGCGGCTGGAGAACGCCGTCGAACTGGTCAAGGCCGGCGCCGCCGACTACCTCGCCAAGCCCTGGGACGACGCCAGGCTGCTGGCGACGGTGGAGAACCTGCTGGAGCTCGCCGAGACGGGCGCGGAACTGCGGCGCGCGCGCAAGGAGCGCCGCGCCCGCAAGACGGCGCTGGCCGCGCGCTATGCGCTCGGCGACCTCGTCTTCGAGGCCGACGCCACGCTGCGCGCGCTGGAGCTGGCCTGCCAGGTGGCGCGCTCGGACGTGCCGCTGCTCGTCACCGGGCCCAACGGCAGCGGCAAGGAGCGCGTCGCGGCCATCGTCCACGCGAATTCGGCCGTCGCCCGCGGCCCGTTCGTGGCCGTCAACTGCGGCGCGCTGCCGGACGACCTCGTCGAGGCGGAGTTGTTCGGCGCGGAGAGCGGCGCGTACACCGGCGCGAACAAGGCGCGCGAGGGCCGCTTCGACGCCGCCGACGGCGGCACGCTGTTCCTCGACGAGATCGGCAACCTGCCGCTGGGCGGCCAGATGAAGCTGCTGCGCGTGCTCGATACCGGCAGCTTCCAGCGCCTGGGCTCGAACCAGACGCGGCGCGTGAAGGTGCGCGTGCTCAGTGCCACCAACGCCGACCTGAAGGCGATGGTGCGCGAGGGCACGTTCCGCGAGGACCTGTACTACCGCCTCAACGTGATCGAGGTGCGCCTGCCGCCGCTGGCCGAGCGCGTCGACGACATCCTGCCGCTGGCCGAGCACTTCCTCGCCGGCCGCGCCGTGCTGGGCGACGCCGCGCGCGAGGCGCTGCGCGCCCATGCGTGGCCGGGCAACGTGCGCGAGCTGAAGAACGCCGTCGAACGCGCGGCGCTGCTGACCGGCAACGCGGCGATCTCCGTCGACCTGCTCGGGTTGCCGGCGGCGCCGCCGGGCAACGGCGCGCGCAACCTCGACGAGCCCAGCCGTGCGGCCATCGAGGCGGCGCTGGCGTCGGCGCAAGGCGTGGTCAGCCGCGCGGCGCAGGCGCTCGGGATGTCGCGGCAGGCCTTGTACCGGCGCATGGAGCGCTACGCGCTGCCGCCCGACAAGCCGTGATGCCCGCGACGCTGCGCGCACGCCTCGTGCTGCTGATGCTGCTGTCGGCGCTGTCCGGCGTGGGGGTGCATGCGGCGTTGACGCAGTGGCCGCTGCCCCAGGTGCTCGCCTGGACGCGCACGGCGATGCGGCTTGCCTGGACGGCGCCGGCGCCCGGCAGCGCAGGGGCGATGGCGCTCACCGCGGCCATCGTGCTGCCGTTCTGCGTGCGGGCCGCGCACGCGGTGCTCGCGCCGCTGGCGCGGCTGCTGCGCGCGCTGGAGGGCGGCGTCCTGAGCTACCGCGACGGCGACTTCAGCCTGTCGCTGGCGCCCGGCGGCCACGGCGAGCTGGGCGAGCTGGTGCGCCTGCACAACGAGCTGGGCCAGGCCCTGCGCGAGCAGCGCCAGCACCTCGTGCAGCGCGAGCTGCTGCTCGACACCGTCGTGCAGAACACGCCCGTCGCGCTCGTGCTGACCGATGCTGGCGGCCACGTGGCCTACGCCAACATCGCCGCGCGCCGGCTGCTGGGCGAAGGCCGCAGCCTGCAGGGCGTGGCGTTCGCCGAGGTGCTGGCCAGCGCGCCGCAGGCGCTGCGCGACGCCCTGTCGGCCGGCGAGGACACCTTGTTCTCCGTCGACCTCGATGGCGGCGAGGAGACCTTCCACGTCTCGCAGCGCGGCTTCCGCCTGCAGGGCCGGCCGCACCGCCTGCACCTGCTGCGCCGCATGACGCGCGAGCTGTCGCGCCAGGAGGTGGCCAGCTGGAAGCGGCTGATCCGCGTCATCAGCCACGAATTGAACAACTCCCTGGCGCCCATCTCGTCCCTCGCGCACAGCGGGGCCGAACTGGTGCGCCGCGGCGACGACGCGCGCGCCGTGCAGGTGCTGCACTCGATCGCCGAGCGCGCGCGCCACCTGCACGGCTTCCTCGACGGCTATGCCCGGTTCGCGAAGCTGCCCACGCCGCGTCCGCAGTCCGTGGAATGGGCCGGCTTCCTGGCGGGGCTGCAGGCGCACTGCGCGTTCCGGCTCGAGGGCGGCGTGCCCGCGGGCGAGGCACGCTTCGACCCCGTGCAGCTGGAGCAGGCGCTGATCAACCTGTTGAAGAACGCGCACGAGTCGGGCAGCGCGGTCGAAGCGGTGACGCTGTCATGCGCCGCCGACCGCACGGAGCTGGTGCTGGTCGTGGACGACCGCGGCCCGGGCATGAGCGAGGCGGTGCTGGAACAGGCGCTGCTGCCGTTCTATTCGACCAAGCGGGCCGGCACCGGCCTGGGCCTGGCGCTGGCGCGCGAGATCGTGGAGGCGCATGGCGGGCGCATCGCGCTGGTGAACCGGCATGGCGGCGGGCTGCGTGTGACGCTGACGCTGCCGCAATGAGCGCAGCCCGGCCGCCCGAAGACGCCCGCACCGCAGCCCGCAGGGCGGAGGTTGGTTCATGAGCGCGACATGGCGCCTCGAGCACTCGAATCCGGGAATTGCCCGCACCCGCGGGAGGGCAAAGTCTTTAAGATTCGTCGACATGCCTCTCGACGAAATCATGGCCCTGGTCGGCGTCGCCGTCCAGGCCACGCTGGCCTTGCTGCTGCTGGTGGTCTGGCGCTCCCTGCGGGCACGCTGGACGCTGCTGCTGTGCGCCGGTTTCCTCGCGGTGACCGCGCAGTACGCCTGCGTGGCGGCGGGGCATTACTCGCACCACCCGGGCTGGCGCGAACCGCCGACGACGCTCAATGCGGCGTGCGCGCTGGTGGCCCACGGCCTGATCACGTGGGGCCTGATCGAGTACGTCGGCCTGCCGCGGCTCTGGAACCGCCGGATGCGCCAGTTCACGCTGATGGCGTTCGGCCTGGCGCTCATGGCGCTGGCCGCGGGCATGCTCACGCGTGCCGCGACGGTCGCGCTGATCGGTGCGTTCATGTGCGGCTGGGCCGCGCTGTTCGCCTGGGCGTTGCGTCGCGAGCCGCGCGCGGGCCACGGCATCGTGATGCTGGCGGTGCTGGTCTATCCGGCGTCGATCCTGGGCGCGCTGGCGGGCTGGTTCAGCACGGAGGTCGCCGGCATCTCGCTGATCGTGCCGCACGCGGTGCTGGGCATGACCATCCTCACGACGGGTCTCGTGCGCGCGCAGGCGAGCAGCGTGCGCGAGCTCGCGGCGCGCCAGGCCGTGCAGGCCGAGCTGGAACGCACCAACCAGACGCTGGAGCTGCGGGTGGCGCTGCGCACGGCCCAGCTGCGCGAGACGATCGAAGGCCTGGAGAGCTTCAACCGCAGCGTCTCGCACGACCTGCGCGGTCCGCTGGGCGGCATCACCGGCGTGGCGCGCCTGGCGCGCGAGGCGCTGGGCGAGGGCGACCTGGGCGCCGCCGACCGGCTGCTGGCCGCGATCGCGCGGCAGTCCGAGAGCTCCACCGACCTCGTCACCTCGCTGCTGCAGCTCGCGCGCTCGGGCGAGGGCGCGGTGGAGCGGCGCACCGTGCACACCGATGCGCTGGTGCGCGAGGTGGCCGACCTGCTCGCCGGCGCCACGGCGGCCGGGTCGCAGGTGGTGGCCATCGAAGGCGAGCTGCCCGACCTGCAGGCCGATCCCGCGCTGGTGCGCCAGGTGTTCGCCAACCTGCTGGCCAACGGCATCAAGTTCAGCGGCAGCGTGGCACAGCCGCGCGTCGAGGTCGGCGCCGCGCGCACGCCGGACGGCGCCACCGTCTTCCACGTGCGCGACAACGGCGTGGGCTTCACCGAGGCCCAGGGCCACGAGCTGTTCGTCCCGTTCCGCCGCCTGCACGCCGACCGCTTCGAGGGCCACGGCATCGGCCTGACCATCGTGCACCGCATCGTCCGCCGCCACGGCGGCCGCGTCTGGGCCGAGGGCCGCCCGGGCGAGGGGGCGACTTTCTTCTTCTCGTTCGAGGAGCAGGTGCCGGACGCGGCGCGCCGCGAGGCTGCCTGAAATCCTGGTTCGACCGCCGTGCGCCTCGAAGGGGTCTGGCCTTTCCTCGAATCGCGCCGATCGGGCGCCGCAAGCCGGTGGCGCTGCGGCGATGCGAGGACAGGCCTGACCCCGATCTCCGTTCGAAGGTCAAGGTCGGCGTCGGCCTGGCTCGCATCCTCGCTCGAGTCCGGGGTCAGGCCTGTCCTTCGTCTGCGAAGACGATGCTGCCCGTCGGGAACACTTCTGCGCAGACGAAGGAAAGGCCAGACCCCTCTGGCCGCGGCGCACCAACTCTTCAGCCCAGCCGCGCCTTGTGCCGTGCGATCTGCCGCTGCGCCTCGACGGGCGCCGTGCCGCCGATCACCTGGCGCGCGTTCAGCGACCCGCGCAGGGTCAGCACGTCGTACACGTCCTGGCCGATGCCGGCATGGAAGCCCTGCAGCACGTCCAGCGGCAGTTCCGACAGGTCCTTGCCCGAGTCGATGCCGATCTTGACGGCGTGCGCCACCACCTCGTGGGCGTCGCGGAAGGGCACGCCCTTGCGCACGAGGTAGTCGGCCAGGTCGGTGGCCGTGGCGTAGCCGCGCTGCGCCGCGCGTTCCATCGCGTCGGCCTTGGCGACGAGGCCGCGGGTGCGCGCGCCGCTGGCGGCGTCCACCTCGCCGCCGACCATCTCCGCCATGATGCGCAGCGTGTCTTTGAGGGTGTCCACCGTGTCGAACAGCGGCTCCTTGTCTTCCTGGTTGTCCTTGTTGTAGGTGAGCGGCTGGCCCTTCATCAGCGTGATGAGCGCCATCAGGTGGCCCACCACGCGGCCGCTCTTGCCGCGGGCCAGCTCGGCGACGTCCGGGTTGCGCTTCTGCGGCATGATCGACGAGCCGGTGCAGTAGCGGTCGGACAGGTCGACGTAGCCGAAGTTCTGGTTCATCCAGAGCACGATCTCCTCGGCCAGGCGCGACACGTGCACCATCGCGATGGACGCGAACGCCGAGAATTCCAGCGCGAAGTCGCGGTCGCTCACCGCGTCCAGCGAGTTCTGGCAGACGCCGTCGAAGCCCAGCGTGCGGGCGACGCGCTCGCGATCCAGCGGGTAGCTCGTGCCGGCCAGCGCGGCCGCGCCCAGCGGCAGGCGGTTGACGCGCCCGCGCACGTCGACCAGGCGCTCGGCGTCGCGCGCGAACATCTCCACGTAGGCCAGCAGGTGGTGCGCTAAGCTGATCGGCTGCGCGACCTGCAGGTGCGTGTAGCCGGGCATCACCGTCTCGGTGTGCTTGTCGGCGACCGCCAGCAGCGCGTGCTGCATGTCGACCAGCAGCTGCGCAATCTCGTCGATCTCGCCGCGCAGCCACAGCCGCACGTCGGTGGCCACCTGGTCGTTGCGCGAGCGGCCGGTGTGCAGGCGCTTGCCGGCGTCGCCCACCAGCTGCGTGAGGCGGGCCTCGATGTTCAGGTGCACGTCCTCCAGCTCGAGCTTCCACTCGAACTTGCCGGACTCGATGTCGGCGCGGATCTGCGCCATGCCGCGCTCGATGTCGGCGTGATCCTGGGCGGAGATCACCTTCTGCGCGGCGAGCATCTCCGCATGCGCGAGGCTGCCCGCGATGTCGGCCTGCCACAGCCGCTTGTCGAAGAAGACGCTGGCGGTGTAGCGCTTGACGAGCTCGCTCATCGGCTCCGAGAACAGGGCCGACCAGGCCTGGGACTTCTTGTCGAACTGGTTTTCGCTCATCGCGGCTTCGATCCGGTGTCAGGTCTTGAAGTGTTGCGGTGTCAGGTCTTGAATCGTGCAGTCGCCGGGAGTCGGCATGGCGCGCACGGCCGGTGCCGCCGCGATGTCGCAAGTCGACGCCGGCGTCGCGATGAAGGCGTCCGGGAACTGCACGATTCAAGACCTGACACCGGAATTTTGGATTGTAGGTCGCGCACCGTTCGCAGCCTTCGCAAGACCGCACGTCCGCTTGCCCGGGCGTCGCCTTGTCGGGCCGGTGCGCGCTCGCCCACAATGCGGGGTCATGGATACCGTCTCCGCCTCCACCACGCTGCTGGGCGACGCGCCGGTCGCGAGCCTGCGCCGGGCCAGCATGCCCACGCCGTGCGAGCCCGGCACGATCCTGCGTGCCTTGCTGGGCGTGCAGGTGGTCGTGACGGCCGGGGCGGCGTTCGGCAGCGGCTCGCTGGCCGCGTGGCTCGGACACGTCGTGGTGGGCGCCGCCGTGTCGGTGCCGGCCACGCTGGCCTGGCTGGTCGTCTGCTGCTGGGCGACCGGCCTGCTGGCGCGCCTGCCGGCGGCGGGGCGCCTGGCGTGCACGGCGGCCGTCGGGGCGGCCGCCACCTGGGCCGCCTGCCTGCCGCTGCGCATGATGGGCCTGGACGCGGGCGACGCCACCAACGTCGCGGCCTTCGTCGGCGCCGGCACGCTGCTGGGCGCCTTCATCTACCACTGGCTCGAGCTGCGCGTGCGCGCCACGCTGCCCGCGGCCACCGAGGCCGGCCTGATCGAGCTGCAGTCGCGCGTGCAGCCGCATTTCCTGTTCAACACGCTCAACACCGCCATCGCGCTCGTGCGGGTCGATCCGACACGCGCCGAGGAGGTGCTGGAAGACCTGTCCGAGCTGTTTCGCGCGGCGCTGGGCGCGCTCGAGGGCGACTCCACGCTGGGCGAGGAGATCCGCCTCGCGCGCCTGTACCTGGACATCGAGGGCATGCGCTTCGGCAAGCGCCTGGAGGTCGAGTGGGACATCGACGACAGCATCGCACACGCGCGCGTGCCTTCGCTGCTGCTGCAGCCCTTGGTGGAGAACGCCGTGCGCCACGGCGTCGAGCCCAACGACGCGGGCGGGCGCGTGCAGATCCGCGCACGCCCGCGCAACGGGCGCGCCTGGGTGCAGGTGGTCAACACGGTGGGCGGCGCGGCGCCGCCGGGGCACGGCATCGGGCTCGTGAGCTCGCGCGAGCGCCTGCGGCTGATGCATGATTTCCGTTCCGAGTTCCAGGCCGGCCCCATCGACGGCGGACGCTTTCGCGTGCGCCTGGCCGTGCCGCTGTGAGACGATGAGCCAAACGGCATGACAGGGAGCGAGCGGCCATGAACCGCCTGAGAGTCTTGATCGTCGACGACGAGGAGCTGGCCCGGCTGCGCATGCGCAGCCTGCTGGCCGACTGCGCGGCACCGGCCGCGGAGGTGGCCGGCGAGGCCGGCAGCGCCGCCGAGGCACTGCACTGGCTCGCGTCCAACCAGGCCGACCTGGTGCTGCTGGACATCAACATGCCGGGCCTGGACGGCCTGCAGTTGGCCGAGCGCCTGCGCACCGCCGCCCAGCCGCCGAAGATCGTGTTCGTCACCGCGCACGCCACGCATGCGCTCAAGGCCTTCGAGATCGACGCCGTCGACTACCTCACCAAGCCCGTGCGTCGGTCGCGGCTGCAGGAGGCGCTGGTGCGCGTCGCGCAGCGGCTCGATCGCCCGGTGGCCGTGGCGCCCGCCGCGCCGGTCGCCGCACCCGCTGAACAGCCGGTGCTGGTGGTGAGCGACCGCGGCCGCGTGCAGCGCGTGCCGGTGGGCGACATCCTGTACCTGAAGGCCGAGCTCAAGTACGTCACGCTGCGCACCCTGCAGCATGCCTACGTGCTGGACGACTCGCTGTCCGACCTCGAGCAGCGCCTGGGCGACGCCATGCTGCGCATCCACCGCAACGCGCTCGTCGCGCGCACCGCCGTCACCCGGCTGGAGCGACGCGCCATGAGCGATGGCGACGGCGAGGGCGAAGGCTGGGCGGTGCTGGTCGGGGCGACGCAGGAGTGGCTGGTGGTGTCGCGCAGGCAGTTGACGCAGGTGCGGGAGCTGCTGGCCGAGGATGGGGTCTGATGCCGGCCCGGCGTTCGAACGACCAATGAACACAGGAAATGCCATGAGACGCTTGTCGTCCTTCATCATCGCCATCGCCTGGTGCGCGGCCATGCCCGCTGCGGCACAGGAAGCGATCGCGGACCTTCATGCCCATCGCTTCGAGGCGGTCGAGCGTCCGCTGCAGGCGGCCGAGGAGGCCTTCGAGGCCCATCGCATCTCCGAGCTGGACTTGCTGGACGCCTACAAGGTGTTCTACCTCGAGCAGGATGTGCTGTCGGACGACCTGGCAGCCTGGGAGCGCGCGCGTCCCGCATCCTGGATCGCCCGTCTGGCGAGCGGCACGTACCACCGCAAGCTCGGAGAGATCCGTCGCGGGCAGGGCTACATCCAAGGCGTTCCACTGGAGGATCAACGCTACATGCAGCGTCAGTTCGAGTTGGCTCGCGTGGAACTCGAGCGGGCGCTGCAAATGAATCCGCACGCGTACATCGCGATGCTCAACCTGCTGAACATCGCGCAATTCGTGAGCGACGACGCCCTGGCAGACCGGATGCTTGCAGCGGGCAACAAGGCCCGGCCGGACAACCTCCTGGTTCGCGGACGCTACCTCGTCCATCTCACGCCCCGCTGGGGCGGCTCGCTCCCGGCCGTGGACGCGTTCATCGTGCAGACGCGCAAGTCGCAGGCGCCTGCCGACGTCGTGCGGGTGCTCGAAGCCGTCGGTGAGACCGAGCACGGCTTCGACGACGAATCGCAAGGGAGACGCGAGCGAGCGCTCGAGGCCTACGGTCGCGCGATGGCCAAGGCCGCGCACGGCGGCGTCGATCCGCGGTTTGCGCGCACCTACCTGCTGTATGCCCTGCGCCATTGCGACAGATTCGACGCTGCCGGCCAGCCGGTCTGCCGCTGAAGCGGACCGCGTCGCGGCCGGCCGTCGGCGCCGCGTTCGCCGATCGGATAGGTACAGCCGGCGATCATCCGTGCTGATACAGGGCGACGTGGCGCGGCGGCGCGTGTGCCTGTGCCGCCGCCCCGTGCGCCGGCTAAGCTGAGGCCATCCTGCCGATCGCCGCCGCCATGTCCCTCACCCAACGCCTCGCCGACTTCGGCCTCGTCCTGCCCGACACCGCCGCCCCCGGCGCCCGCTACGCCGCGGTCGTCGTCCACGACGGCCTCGCCTGGGTCAGCGGGCAACTGCCGCGCGAGGGCGATCGCGTCGTCGTCGCGGGCAAGCTGGGGCGCGACGTCGACGTCGCCGCGGCGCAGGGCGGGGCGCGCATCGCGCTGCTGCGCGCGTTCGCGGCATTGCGCGACGAACTGGGCGGGCTCGATCGCGTGCGCCAGGTGCTGCGGCTGACGGTGTACGTCAACAGCACCGAGGAGTTCACGCAGCATAGCGCCGTGGCCGACGGTGCCTCCGACCTCGTCTACGCGCTGTTCGGCCCCGAGCGTGGACGGCATGCGCGCACCAGCGTGGGCGTGGCGCAGCTGCCGCGCAATGGCTGCGTCGAGATAGACCTGGTGGCCGCGCTGGATTGAGCCGCCCGCCCGGCTTGTAGACTGGCCGCCCGTCGTCCGCTGCCAACCTGCCGTGATCCTCACCTCGCCCGATATCGCCGCCACCCTCGAGGCCGCGGAGGCCTGGCACCTGCGCGTGCAGTTGGAGACCTGGCGCGCGCTGGGCGCTGCCGATGCGCACGTCGTCGAGATCGGCAGCGGCGTCGCCGCCTTCGCCGAGCGCCTGTTCGGGCGCAAGCTGAACCACGTGACGGGCCTGGGCCTGGCCGGGGCGATCGACGAGGACGCGCTGGCGCGCCTGGAAGCGGCCTATGCAGCGCGCGGGCTGGGCGTGGAGATCGACCTGTGCCCGCACGCGGACGCCGGCGCGCTGGCGCTGCTGGGCCGCCGCGGCTACGCGGTGAACGCGTTCAGCAACACGTATGCACGCACGCTGGACGACGTGCCGGCACGCGCGGCCGGCGGCATCGAGATCCTGCAGGGCCGCGCGGCGGACGCCCTGTTCGTGGACGCAAGCGTCGCGGGCTTCAGCGTGCAGGCCCGGCAGCGGCCACGCGAGCTGCTCGCCGCCCTTGCGCGCATCGCGCAGGCGCGCGAGGACACCACCCTGTTCGTGGCCCGCGTCGACGGCCAGGTGGCCGGCTCGGCGGGCCTGGCCGTGATGGACACGCCGCGCGGGCGCATCGGCGAGCTCCACATCGCCAGCACGCTGCCCGCGTTCCGCGGGCGCGGCGTGCAGGCCGCGCTGCTGCAGGCGCGCCTGGCGGCCGCGCGCGACGCCGGCTGCGCGCTGGTGTTCGTCGGCGCGCGCCCCGCCAACACGAGTGCGCGCAACGTCGAGCGCGCCGGCTTCGGGCTCGCGTTCACCAAGGCGACGTTCGCACGTCCGTGCCTCGCGTGACCAGGCGCATGCCGCGCCTGCATGGCACCGATGCAGGCTTTGCATCGCACCGGATGCGCCGTGAGGCACGCGCCGAGCTATCGTGGCGGTGCCGCCGGCGCGTGCCGGCCTCATCCCGAGGAAATGACGATGCGCCTGATCGGCATGCTCGACTCCCCGTATGTCCGCCGCGTGGCCGTCACGCTGCGCCTGCTGGGAATCCCGTTCGAACACCAGCCGCTGTCGGTGTTCAGCACCTATGACCAGTTCCGCCGGATCAACCCGCTGGTCAAGGTGCCGACGCTGGTCTGCGACGACGGCACGGTGCTGGTGGACTCGAACCTGATCATCGACTACGCCGAGGCGCTGGTCGGCCGCAGCCTGTGGCCCGCTGCGCTCGCCGAACGCACGCGGGCGCTGCGCAGGGCGGGCCTGGCGATCGCGGCTTGCGAGAAGGTGCAGCAGATCGTCTACGAACTGCAGCTTCGTCCGGCGGACAAGCGCCATGCGCCGTGGCTCGAGCGTGTCGAGTCCCAGGTCCGGGCGGCGCTGGAGGCCCTCGACGCCGAGCTCGCCGGATCGGCGCCGGTCGCTGGCGAAGGCGCCCTGGACCACGGCGGCCTGGCCGCGGCCATCGCGTGGCGCTTCATGCAGATCAAGCTGGACGTGCCGATCGCCGCTGGCGATTGCCCGGCGCTCGCCGCGCATTCGGCGCGCGTCGAGGCCTTCCCGGCGTTCGCGGCGACGCCGGTGGACGACACGGCCGACGTGTCGACGCCCGGCTACCGCGCGCCCTTCTGCAACGGCGAATAGGCCGCCGCGCGGCGGCGGGCTATATTCGGACTGTCGTGACCTCGGCGTCGCCCAGGTCCGCACCGACGGTTTTCGACGCGGCCGCCTGCCGTCGCCGCGTCCCAGGAGGCCCCGATCCGAATGCCTGCCGCCACCATCCCGGCGCCGCCGATGGCCGCTGCCCCGCCGCTGGTGCGCTTTGCCGGCGTGCAGAAGACGTACGACGGCGTGCAGCTGGTGGTGCGCCAGCTCGATCTCGACATCCGGCGCGGCGAGTTCCTGACGCTGCTGGGGCCGTCCGGCTCGGGCAAGACGACCACCCTGATGATGCTGGCCGGCTTCGAGTCGCCCACCGCGGGCGAGATCCTGCTGGAGGGCCGGCCCGTGACGCGCACGCCGCCGCACCGGCGCAACTTCGGCATGGTGTTCCAGAACTACGCGCTGTTCCCGCACATTACCGTGGCGCAGAACGTGGCCTACCCGCTGACGGTGCGCAAGGTGCCGGCCGCCGCGCGCGCGGCGCAGGTGGCCCGGGCGCTGGCGATGGTGCGGCTGGAAGGCCTGTCGGATCGCTTCCCGTCGCAGCTCTCGGGCGGCCAGCAGCAGCGCGTGGCGCTGGCGCGCGCGCTGGTGTTCGAGCCGCAGCTGGTGCTCATGGACGAGCCGCTGGGCGCGCTCGACAAGCAGCTGCGCGAGCACATGCAGATCGAGCTGAAGGAGCTGCATCGCCAGCTGGGCGTCACTTTCGTGTTCGTCACGCACGACCAGGGCGAGGCGCTGACGATGAGCGATCGCGTGGCGGTGTTCAACAACGGCGTGATCCAGCAGATCGACGCCGCCGACCGCATGTACGAGACGCCCGCCAACCGCTTCGTGGCCGGCTTCATCGGCGACGGGACGATGCTGCAGGGCACGCTGGCCGAAGCGGGCGGCGACGGCCGCTGCGTCGTCGCATTGCCCGACGGCCGGCGGCTCGCCGGCGTCGACGTCAACGGCGCGGCGCCGGGCGCGGCGGTCGTGGCGGGCATCCGGCCCGAGCGTCTCGTGGTGCATGCCGCGGCGCCGGCCGCGCAGGACAACGTGCTGCGGGCGCAGGTGCGCAGCCTCGTCTACTTTGGCGACCACCTGCGCCTGATGTGCCGTGTCGCCGACGGGCAGGAGCCGGCCGTCGCGAAACTGGCGCTGTCGTCGGCCGCCATCCCGCGGCCCGGCGACGACGTCTGGCTCGAGTTTCCCCACGACCTGACGCGCGTCTACACCTGACGCGCGGCGGGCCTTCACAACCTGAGTCTGGAGGAACCATCCATGCGCAAATCGTCCTGTCTCGTCGTCGCACTGGCCGCACTCACGTGCCTGCCCGCCCTGGCGCAGAAGCAGATCACCGTCGTCAATTTCGGCGGCGCCAACGCCAACGCGCAGAAGAAGGCGTTCTACGAGCCCTACGAGAAGACCGGCACCAAGGTCGTGGCCGTGGAATACAACGGCGAGCAGGCCAAGATCAAGGTGATGGTCGACAGCAGGAACGTCACCTGGGATGCCGTGGAGGTGGAGTCGCCCGACGTCGCGCGCGGCTGCGACGAAGGGCTGTTCGAGAAGCTGGACTGGACCAAGATCGGCAACAAGGCCGACTTCCTGCCCGCTGCGGTCACCGACTGCGGCATCGGCGTGTTCGTGTGGTCCACGGTGATGGCCTGGGACGGCGACAAGCTCAAGGCCGGGCCCAAGACCTGGGCCGACTTCTGGGACACGAAGAAATTCCCCGGCAAGCGCGGCCTGCGCAAGGGCGCACGCTACAACCTCGAGTTCGCGCTGATGGCCGACGGCGTCAAGCCGGCGGACGTCTACAAGGTGCTCGCCACGAAGGAGGGCGCCGACCGGGCGTTCAGGAAGCTCGGCGAGCTCAAGGGCAACATCCAGTGGTGGGAAGCCGGCGCGCAGCCGCCGCAGTTCCTGGTGGCCGGCGACGTCGTCATGACCACGGTGTTCAACGGCCGCATCGACGCCGCCAACCGCGAGGGCAAGCACCTGCAGATCGGCTGGATCGGCGGCATCTACGACCTCGACTACTGGGCGATCCCCAAGGGCGACCCCAACAAGGACGCCGCGCTCAAGTTCATCGCCTTCGCCAGCACGGCCGATGCGCAGGCCGAGTATGCGAGGAACATTGCCTACGGCCCGACGAACAAGCATGCGCTCGCCAAGCTCGATGCCAAGACGCTCGCGAACCTGCCGACGTCGCCGGCCAACGCGAAGGATGCGCTGCAGATGAACCTCAAGTTCTGGGCCGACCAGGGCGAGGATCTCGAGAAGCGCTTCGCGTCCTGGGCCACCAACTGACGCCGGCGTCGAGCGCCGCATGACCGTCGCCAGCGCCGCCGCGCCGCCCGCTGCCGACCCGGCAGGGCTGCGGCGCGCGCTCGCGCGCTCGGCGCGGCGGCGGCAATGGCGCGCGTTCGCGCTGACCTTGCCGTTGCTGTTGTTCCTGCTGGTCACGTTCCTGGTTCCGATCGCCGCGCTCCTGAAACGCGCGGTCGAGAACCCCGAAGTCGCGCGGGCGCTGCCGCGCACGGTGGTCGTCCTGGCGGACTGGCGGCACGTGGACGTGCCCCGGCCCGAGGCCTTCGCCGCGATCGTGGCCGACCTCGGCGCGCTGTCCGACAGCGCCGACGCCGGCGCGCTGGCGCGGCGCCTGAACAGCGAGAAGCCCGGCGCGCGCTCGCTCATCATGGGCACCTATCGCGCACTGCCGCTGGAAGGCACGAATGCCGCGACACCCGCCGCCCAGGTCCGCGACAGGCTGCTGGCGGTCGACGCCCGCTGGGGCGAGACGGCCTACTGGGAGGCCATCGCCAAGAATGGCTCGCGCTGGACGCCCGACTACCTGCTGACCGCCGTCGACCTGCGGCGCGACGCGCGCGGGGCGATCGAGCGCGTCGACCCCGACCAGCGCGTGTTCGGCGGCATCCTGCTGCGCACCTTCGGCATCAGCGCGCTGGTCACGCTGTGCAGCCTCGCCCTCGGGTACCCGCTGGCGTATTGGCTCAGCACGCTGCCGCCGCGGCGTGCCAACGTGTTGATGATCGTGGTGCTGGTGCCGTTCTGGACGTCCATCCTCGTGCGCGTCGCGGCCTGGATCGTGCTGCTGCAGTCCGAAGGCCTGGTCAACCACGCGCTCGAGAGCCTGCACCTGATCGACAAGCCACTGGCCCTGCTGTTCAACCGCACCGGCGTGGTGATCTCGATGACGCACATCCTTCTGCCGTTCATGATCCTGCCGCTGTACAGCGTGATGACCGGCGTCCCGTCCAGCTACCTGCGCGCCGCGGTGTCCCTCGGCAGCACGCCGCTGGCCGCGTTCGTGCGCGTCTACGTGCCGCAGACGTACGCCGGCGTGGGCGCCGGCGCCCTGCTGGTCTTCATCCTGAGCATCGGCTACTACGTGACCCCCGCGCTGCTGGGCGGCCCCACCGACCAGATGCTCAGCTACTACGTCGCGCAGTACACCAACGTCGACGTCAACTGGGGCATGGCCTGCGCGCTGGGTGCGCTCCTGCTGGCGGCCACGCTGGTGCTGTACGCGATCTATCGGCGCGTGACGAAGACCGAACTCAGCCTGGGGTGACGAGGATGAAGCTCCTGCCC